>NZ_CP020772.1:3532500-3862500 GCF_002097535.1 Halobacillus mangrovi | reverse complement strand
CAATACTGCTGCCCAGCATATGTACCGGAAGTTCGGGCTTGTACCTGGCGGTGTACGGAAACGATATTATACGGACAACGGAGAAGATGCGTTAGTCATGTGGGTGGGATTAAAATGAGTAAAGATCAATATATTTTAGCCATTGAAACGAGCTGTGATGAAACAGCCGTGGCGATAGTAAAAAATGAGCGAGAGCTTGTCACCAATGTGGTGGCTTCGCAGATCGAGAGTCATAAGCGATTCGGTGGGGTTGTCCCTGAAATTGCTTCCAGACACCATATTGAGCAGATGACAGTAACCTTAGAAGAAGCGTTAGACGAATCAGGACTTACGATTGATGATATGGATGCTGTAGCGGTTACTGAAGGTCCTGGCCTTGTAGGAGCTTTGCTGGTTGGAGTCAATGCAGCGAAGTCGATTGCTTTTTCTAAACAGAAACCGCTTGTGGGTGTGCATCATATTGCCGGTCATATTTATGCCAATCGTTTGGAAAAAGAATTTGAGTTTCCTTTGCTAGCTTTAGTTGTCTCAGGTGGGCACACCGAACTGATTCTCATGCGTGAACATGGTAAGTTTGAAATTATCGGAGAAACGCGTGATGATGCAGCAGGTGAGGCTTATGATAAAGTAGCAAGAACTTTAAAACTGCCTTATCCAGGGGGGCCGCAAATTGATCGCTTAGCTACTGAAGGCAAGGAGACGATTGACTTTCCTCGCGCATGGCTGGAGGATGGCTCTTATGACTTTAGTTTCAGCGGATTGAAATCAGCTGTGATCAATCGACTTCACAATGCGAAGCAAAAAGGTGAAGTATTGAAAGATGAAGATGTAGCCGCTAGCTTCCAAGCTAGTGTTGTGGATGTGTTATCCACAAAAGCATATCGTGCAGCAGCGGAATATGAGGTTAAACAGATGATTGTGGCCGGTGGAGTAGCAGCCAATCGCGGGTTGCGTTCGGCTCTTGTGGAAAAGTTTGAACATTTAGACACAGAACTGCTTATTCCACCTTTACACTTATGCACAGATAATGCGGCCATGATTGCAGCTGCAGGGGCAGTAGCATTTAACCAGGGACATCGTGCTGGATGGGATTTAAACGCCAATCCAGGCCTGGATTTAGAGAAATATGGTCAAAGATCGTGATTAAGAAAGCTTTTCTCCTAATTGTGGAGAAAAGCTTTTTTTATGAACAGTTGTCTAGCTATAGTGCCTATCTTATCGTGATCATAAATAAGGGATTTTCACTTTTCTTAATATAGTTATACACAATTGTATATTTATTCAGTGGATAACTTTTATTAAGCCTATGAAAATTTGTAAAGAAATCGTTAACAAAAATGTGGATAACTCTGTTGGTAAGTGTGGATAATGTGTATAAACCTGTTGGGAACTATAATAACCGTCTTTACACGTTGATAACATTGTGGATAGTAAAATCCCGTTCATACATTTCTATACAAAGGAAATTAGCAAAAAAAGCCACCTCAGGTCATCCAGAATCTGGATGACCTGAGGTGTGTGTACTTTTACTCTTCATGCAGGGATTCCCATTCTTCCATGAGGGCTTCGATGCGCTCCTGGTATTGGGTGTTGGCTTCAGTCAGTTCTAATGATTTCTCGTGATCTTGATAGATTTCTGGATCGCACAGTAACTCGTCATTTTTTTCAAGCTCGGCTTCCAGCTGTTCAATCTCTTCTTCAATTTCTGCGATGCGTCGGTTTTTCTTACGCTCCTCGCGTTTTGCCGCTTTATCTTGCTGGAAGCTGTTCTTCTGCTGAACCTCTTGTTTGGCAGGTTCATTTTTCAGGCGTTCAGCTTCTTCAATTTGCTGAAGCTCGTATTCCTCTTGTTTCTTTTCAGCATAATAGTCATAATCACCAAGGTACAGTTTTGTTTCTCCTGGCAGCATTTCAACAATTTGTGTGGCGATTTTGTTAATAAAGTAGCGGTCGTGAGAGACAAAGATTAATGTTCCTGGGTAATCCACAAGCGCTGCTTCCAACACTTCCTTACTATCTAAGTCCAAATGGTTGGTCGGTTCGTCCAAAATTAAGAAATTCGCTTCCTGCATCATCAGCTTCGCAAGGGACAGGCGCGCTTTCTCGCCTCCGCTTAAAGCAGATACGGGTTTCAAGACATCTTCTCCAGAGAAGAGAAAGTTGCCTAATATCGTACGAATATCTTTCTCATTTTTCATCGGATAGTCGTCCCAGAGCTCTTGAAGAACGGTTTTCTTCGAGTCCAGTTTAGTCTGCTCCTGATCGTAATAACCAATTTGTACGTTGGTTCCGATCATCTTTTCTCCTTTGGAGCCTTCAAGTTCTCCGATGAGTGTCTTCAGTAACGTAGTTTTACCAACTCCGTTCGGTCCGACAAGTGCTATAGAATCCCCACGGGTCACTTCGAGGGAGAGGTTTTCGAACAAGTAAGGCGAATCGGGTTCGTAACGAAAGCCGTAGTCACGCAGTCTCAACACATCATTGCCGCTTCTTTTAGCTACTTGGAAACTGAATTTCGCAGACAGGTTGTCGTCCTTCGGTTTGTCGATGCGCTCCATTTTCTCTAACTGTTTCCTGCGGCTTTGCGCCCGTTTACTTGTTGTGGCACGGACAATGTTTTTCTGGATAAAGTCTTCCATCTTTTTGATTTCTTCCTGCTGTTTCTCGAATCGTTTCATCTCGATTTCAAAATCGGCTTCTTTCTTTTTCAAATAATCACTGTAGTTGCCGTGATATTTTTTCGAAGATTGAAAAGCGATTTCGTAAACGGTATTTACGATTTTGTCGAGGAAATAACGGTCGTGGGAGACGATAACGACAGCTCCTGCGTACCCTTGCAAGTAGCCTTCAAGCCAGGAGAGTGTGTCGATATCCAGGTGGTTGGTCGGTTCGTCGAGAATCAAGACATCTGGTTTAGTCAAAAGCAGCTTACCTAGCGCAAGCCTTGTTTTTTGGCCGCCACTTAGAGATGTGATCGGAGTATTCCAATCAAAATCCTTGAAGTTAAGACCATTTAGGACAGCTTTGATGTCAGTTTCGTACTGGTAACCACCTGCTGTTTTAAAATATTCCTGCTTGCGGTCATACTCTGTGAGAAGCTGCTGGTACTTGTCTCTATCTTCAAGCAAATCAGGGTCCGCCATCTTAGTTTCCATAGACCGCAGTTCTTTTTCCAAGTCTTTCAGATGGGTAAATACGTTCTCCATTTCATTCCAGATCGTCTCTTCGGATTGGAGACCTGTATTTTGAGCAAGATAACCGACTGTTGTTTCTTTCGGTTTGAAAATGTCGCCGGAGTCGTAGCTCATTTCCCCGGCCATCATTTTAAGTAACGTTGATTTTCCAGCGCCATTACGTCCGACAATGGCAATCCGATCATTCATTTGTACTTCTAATTTAATATTCGATAAAATCAACTCCGCACCAAAACGCTTCGTCAATTGATTCAGTTGCATGAGAATCATGTCGTTTCACCTCAATGAAATAAGTGTATCTTATATTGGATTCTTCTAGCAAGACAATGGCTTTAAAGTTTGTGAAATCTTTAACGACTAACGTTTGATTTTTTGGTAGAATAAGAGTAGTGTAGCAATCAGGAAGTTTGTGAAAACCGTAAAGAGGAGACGTTTCATGTCAGAGTTCACACATTTTAACGAACAAGGCCGTGCACGAATGGTGGATATCTCTGAAAAAGGGGAAACGGCGCGTACAGCTGTTGCCCACTCAAGTGTCCAGGTAAATGAAGAGATTTATTATAAAGTAACCCATAAAGAGATGGCTAAAGGGGATGTGCTTGCCGTTGCCCAGGTAGCCGGTATTATGGCAGCGAAAAAGACGTCTGACTGGATTCCTATGTGTCATCCACTATCACTAAAGGGGATTGACGTATCGTTTGATTGGGAAACAGATGAAGCTTATACGTTACACATCGAAGTAGAAGTGAAGACTAAGGGAAGCACAGGCGTAGAAATGGAAGCGCTAACGGCGGCTTCTGCGACGGCTCTCACCGTCTATGATATGTGTAAAGCACTGGATAAAGGAATGATCATCGGTCCGACTTACCTTTTGGAAAAAACAGGAGGTAAAAGTGGGGATTACCAACGGGTCGATCGGTAAAGGAGGCAGAAATCCATGGATTTGGAACATACAAAAATACCTCAAGCGACAGCGAAGCGATTGCCGTTGTACTATCGCTTTCTGAACAATTTGCACAGCCAGGGAAAACTGCGTGTATCCTCTAAAGAATTGAGTGATGCGGTCAAAGTCGATTCTGCGACGATCCGCAGAGACTTTTCCTACTTTGGAGCCCTCGGAAAAAAAGGGTATGGCTACAACGTCGAGTATTTGCTGTCCTTTTTCAGAAAGACGCTCGATCAGGATGAGACAACAAGCGTTGCGCTGATCGGGGTCGGAAACCTGGGAACAGCATTCTTAAATTATAATTTCACGAAAAACAATAATACGAAGATCGAAATAGCGTTTGACGCAAGCCGTGAGCGCGTCGGCACTGAAGTCGGAGGCGTACGTGTCGAGCATATCGATGATCTCGAAGAGAAGATGGGAGATCTAACGGTTGCGATTCTTACGGTACCCGCATCAGAAGCACAGGGCATTGCCGATCGCCTGGTGGAAGCGGGAATTTCGGGGATTTTAAACTTCACACCGGCCCGGATTTCTGTCCCCTCGAACGTTCGTGTACATCACATTGACCTGGCCATCGAACTTCAGGCGCTCGTCTATTTCTTAAAACATTACCCATTAGATGAAATGGAAGAATAAAAGAAAGAGGATGCCGTTATCAAGCGGCATCCTCTTTTTACTCTTATTTCGTGTTTTCTTTCCAGCTTTTATTGATCAGCATTTTACCAGGCCATGTGTAAGCCATGATACCTCCGTCGACAGCGATATCTTCGCCTGTCACATAGGAACTTTCATCAGAAGCTAAGAAAAGAGCAACACTGGCTACTTCTTCAGGACTTCCTAAACGTCCCATTGGTGTGACCCATTTCTGAGCTTCGCGAAACTCCTGTCCTTCTTCTTGTTCCTTCGTCCCCGCAAGTTCATCGACTAGCGGCGTCTCAATCGTTCCTGGTGCAATGGAGTTCACACGGATCCCTTCGCGTGCATAATCAATCGCCATCGCTTTTGTAAAATTGGTAATGCCGCCTTTGGCCGCATTGTAGCCGGAGCGGTCCAAGTCAGCTGCGCGTCCAGACATTGAGGACGTATTAATGATCGAACCTCCTTGTTCCATCATTAATGGAAGAAGGAACTTACTTGTTAAAAAAGTGCCGCGCAAATCGACGGCAATGATCCGGTCAAAAAGGTCTACCGGGTACTCGTGCACTTTTCCCCCTTCTTCATCGATGCCGGCGTTGTTGAATAAGACATCGATCTTGCCGTATTTATCATTGAGGTAATCCGCAAATTCGGATACACTTTCTTCTTTGGATACATCTAAGGAATAAAACTCTGCTTGTCCACCATCATTTATCACTTCATCGACCGTCTGCTTTACATCTTCCTCGTTGACATCTGCACAAACGACCGTTGCCCCTTCTTTCGCATATAGTTTCACTGTAGCTGCTCCGATCCCTGTAGCGGAACCTGTGACGACAGCCACTTTATTATCTAATCGTCCCATTATAAAACGACCTCCTTGTGTGTTCGTAGGTGAAGTACCCGCTTCAGGACCAGTTGTAAACATGTGGAATTGTAGTTAAACGGTTACAATAGAGGGGTTTGCATAGGAAGAAACCCTTTCCATTCCTACTGCTCCAATTAATAGCGAAAAAAGTAAAAAAAGATCGAATGGAATGGGCAGGATGATGGTTAATCAAAAACAGTGGTGGTATAGTAAAGAATAGTTCGTGTATCGAAGGAAAGTGAGGGATCTTGCATGAGCAAACTTCCGAATAAATGGCTGGTCGTCGTTTCTGTGCTTTTCGGAACGTTTACCGTCATTTTAAATAATAGTATGCTGAACCCGATCTTGCCGCGATTTATTGAAATTTTTGATTCAAATGCGGTAGCCGTTGGCTGGATCCTGACCATTTTTATGGTTTCAATGGGAATGACAATGCCGCTTACCGGTTATTTTGGTGATCGGTTTGGTAAGAAAAAGGTGTATTTAGCTGGATTGGCTATTTTCATTGGGGGATCCATCATGGGATTCTTCTCAGGGTCCTTAGGCATGGTCATCCTATCCCGTGCCGTTCAGGGAATGGCTGGTGGATTGATGATGCCGATTGCGATGGCCTTGATTTTCAATTCATTCCCGCGCTATGAACGCGGATTAGCAGTTGGAGTATACGGCGTTGCGGCTATGGTCGCCCCCGCTGTCGGACCGACAATCGGCGGGTTTTTGATACAATATTTTGACTGGCCGTGGCTATTCGCCTTTAATATACCATTTGGGCTTACTGGACTCATTTTATCAACGAAATTTTTAGAACCGACAGAAACGGATCCGAATAAGAAATTCGATCTAATTGGTTTTATTATTGTGACTTCTGGTATCGGAGCTGTGCTGTTTGCCTTAGGACGCGGCCGAAACATTGACAGCCTGTTTGATACGTTGAACATTCTGCTGATCATTGGTGGTATATTGGCTCTTGTACTCTTTGTATGGTACGAAAACCGTCAGGACGATCCGTTATTGAACCTATCCGTATTTAAGGTACCGACCTATTCGGTTTCGATTGTCGTAACATCTGCGGCATCGATCGGTTTGTTTTCAGGAATTTTCCTGCTTCCGTTACTCATTCAAAATGTGTATGGACTGAATGAAGTCATGACAGGGCTGTTATTCCTGCCTGCTGCAGCAGCTAGCGGGATCTTCATGTCCATTGGCGGAAGGATCCTTGATAAAAAAGGACCGAAGTATGTTGTACCGCCTGGTCTTACGATTATGGCAGCGGCAACGCTCGGGTTAAGTTTCTTGAACTTATCAACGCCTTATTGGCTGATTTTATTGTTAAACACGATCCGCGGGCTTGGTATGGGAATGGGAAACATGCCGGCAACAACATCCGGAATGAATGCCATTCCTGAGCATTTAGTCGCGCAAGGGTCTGCGATGAATAATATCATCCGCCAGATTTCCTCATCACTCGGTATCGTCTTTTTCTCGATTTATTATGAAGTAAGACGGGCTCAAGTATCTGCTGCTCCTGACATGGATATGCAGGCGGCAACGCTGCAGACTTTAAATGAAGCGTTTTTCGTGTCAGCGATCGTCTTGCTGATTGCTTTGCCGTTCTCATTCATTTTAAAAGGTGTGCAGGAGGATGAGGAAGAAGGAACTGAAAAAGAAGCATAAATAAAAACGCAGGAGGCAGCTCCTGCGTTTTTTATGGCTTTTTTTTGTCTTTAGACTTCTGAATGCGACGCTGCAGGTTGACGAGGCGAATCGCCACAGCAATGTTGAAGGTAGCAATGATTGACAACAGGATCGTAATAGCGTTCCAAATCGTGTCCTCCACGGCCTGCGCAGCAATGTACGTAAATGCAACGCCCATTCCAAAGTAGAGAAACGCCATAAATAGGGGGGAAGTTCTCATATTACAAAATGCCTCCAATAAAAATGGTCTCCAATTGTTCCTGCATCCGCCGAATATCCTCTTCATCCAGAAAGTACTGCGTAACGACAACAAACGAGTTCATCGCCATGTGAGCCACGATTGGTGTAATAATTCGTTTAGTTTTGACATATAGGAAGGCGAATACCACTCCCATGGAGAAGTAGACTAACATGTGCTTAAAGTCAAAGTGGAACGCACCGAAGATGAGTGCGGAAAAGAGCACCGCGATCCAGAAATTCGTTCGCTTATAAATGGAACCGAAGATGACTTTACGGAAAATGATCTCTTCAGTGATTGGAGCAAATACGACCGGCAGTAGAATGAAAAGCGGCGATTCACGCGCAATCTCCATTAATCCCATCGTATTTTCTGACCCTGGAGGAATTCCGAATACATTTGACTCGATCGCAGCGGCGAGCCCCTGGGCAAATAAGGCAAGAAACACACCAGCAATCGACCAGAGGATAACTCCGCCGGCTCCAGAGGCGTCCCGGCTCATGGAGACTTCCTTTATGTCAGGTTTCAGTAAAAGCAAAATGATAATCGTTGCAATGGTAAAGCTGAGCACAGACCAAACCGCGATGGCATCGAAATTACTTAATCCGAATTCTTTCGCAATCGGAACACCGATGAGCGCGGAAAGCTGCGTAATTACATATGTCATGATGATATACCAATAACGCTTCGGCAAAACACTCACGTCCTTCTATATAGGTAGATACAAAATCTGCGGATGGAGACTGTACCATTCCGCAGGATAAACTCATTTATTAAGGATACTTTATGTATTTTATCATAGTTTTAAAACCACTAGTAAGTGTAACGGTTTGATGTGAAATTTTTGTCGAAAAAATAGTAGGGAAATTATCAGTTTTCTACTTGAAAAACGAATGTGAATTGATTATGATAAGAATTGTGTTAGCACTCAGTAACAACGAGTGCTAATAAACGACAAAAAATTGAAACTAACCTTATCAAGGAGGGTGTCCTAATTGTTAAAGCCACTTGGTGATCGTATTGTTATTGAACTAGTTGAAGAAGAGCAGACTACTGCGAGCGGAATCGTACTACCTGATTCTGCGAAAGAAAAGCCGCAGGAAGGTAAAGTCGTTGCAGTAGGTACTGGCCGCGTGACAGACAACGGGGAGAAAGTTGCTTTGGAAGTCGCACAAGGCGACCGCGTCATCTACTCTAAATTCGCTGGTACAGAAGTGAAGTATGAAGGCAACGAATACTTGATTCTTCGTGAATCAGACGTATTGGCTGTCATTCAATAAGCCTCTACCAAAAATACTTATAAATGAATCGATACGATATTAATAAGGAGGGCATTTTTAATGGCTAAAGAAATTAAGTTTAGTGAAGACGCACGCCGCGCGATGCTTCGTGGTGTCGATACATTAGCAAATGCAGTAAAAGTAACGCTAGGACCAAAAGGACGTAACGTTGTTCTAGATAAAAAATTCGGTTCTCCACTGATCACTAATGACGGTGTGACGATCGCAAAAGAAATCGAACTTGAAGACCACTTCGAAAACATGGGTGCACAACTTGTATCTGAAGTGGCGTCTAAAACAAACGACGTGGCTGGTGACGGTACAACAACAGCAACAGTTCTTGCCCAAGCGATGATCCGTGAAGGTCTTAAAAATGTAACATCTGGTGCGAACCCAGTAGGTATCCGTCGCGGTATTGAACAAGCGACAGCTGTAGCAACAGAAGAACTACGTAAGATTTCTAAACCAATCGAAGGCCGTGAGTCTATTTCTCAGGTTGCTTCCATCTCTGCTTCTGACAAAGAAGTTGGACAGCTTATCGCTGAAGCGATGGAGCGCGTTGGAAACGACGGCGTTATCACAATCGAAGAATCTAAAGGATTCAACACTGAGCTAGAAGTGGTTGAAGGTATGCAGTTCGACCGCGGATATGCTTCTCCTTACATGGTTACTGACCAAGATAAAATGGAAGCGGTTCTTGAAGATCCATACATCCTAATCACTGACAAGAAGATCAACAACATTCAAGAAGTTCTTCCTGTCCTTGAACAAGTGGTACAACAATCCAAGCCTCTACTATTGATCTCAGAAGACGTAGAAGGTGAAGCCCTTGCAACGCTAGTTGTGAACAAACTACGCGGTACATTCAACGCTGTAGCGGTTAAAGCTCCAGGATTCGGTGACCGTCGTAAAGCAATGCTTGAAGACATTGCAACACTCACTGGCGGTCAAGTAATTACAGAAGACCTGGGTCTTGAGCTGAAAAATGCTACAATCGATCAGCTTGGACGTGCGTCTAAAGCAGTTATTACAAAAGAAAACACTACAATCGTTGAAGGTGCCGGACAACCTGACCAAATTGCTTCCCGCGTAGCTCAAATCCGTGCACAAGCAGAAGAAACAACTTCTGAATTCGACAAAGAAAAACTACAAGAGCGCCTTGCAAAACTTTCTGGCGGCGTAGCTGTCATTAAAGTCGGCGCAGCAACAGAAACAGAATTGAAAGAGCGTAAACTACGCATCGAAGACGCCCTGAACTCTACTCGAGCAGCGGTAGAAGAAGGAATTGTCGCTGGTGGTGGTACAGCTCTAGTCAATATCCTGCACGCTGTTGAATCTCTTGAGCTTTCTGACGATGAAGCAACAGGTGCTTCCATTGTGCTTCGCGCACTAGAAGAGCCAGTTCGCCAAATCGTTCACAACGCTGGTCTTGAAGGATCCATCATCGTTGAGCGTCTGAAAGGCGAAGAAGTCGGCGTAGGATTCAACGCAGCAACTGGCGAGTGGGTAAACATGGTCGACAGTGGTATCGTTGACCCAACAAAAGTTACTCGTTCCGCACTTCAAAACGCAGCTTCCGTAGCAGCTATGTTCCTAACAACTGAAGCGGTAGTCGCTGATCTTCCTGAAGAAGATAATGCTGGCGGCGGCATGCCTGACATGGGTGGCATGGGCGGAATGGGCGGCATGATGTAATCTGCCTCCTTAACGCCTGATATATAAGGGGTTCTATGAGAATCGTGAGGAAATGCTCATATATTTGCTCATTGAAGAGTTTTTAAGAGCCATTTTCAAATAAAGCTTTACCTATTAGAGAAGGCCTTTCATCAGTTTGCTGAACTGTTGGGAGGCCTTTTCTTCCATGTTTGCAGTCATATGAGCATAAATGTTCATCGTAGTGTTAATGTCTGTATGACCTAACCTTTGTTGAATTTCCTTAATACCTACCCCCGCTTCAATAAGAAGTGATGTATGTGTATGTCTGAAAGAATGAGGTGTGATATTCCTATTAATATCTGCTTTTTTTAATAAGCGCTTTAAGCGCGTTTCGACTACTTTCCTTAATTGAGGATGTCCGTCATTTCGTGCAAAGATAAACAGATTATCTTTATATAATGGTCCTTGTTGGAATTTGATTTCCTTCTGTTTCATTTGATGCCGTTGTAACATTTTTACGATCGATCTATTCGTATGGAACGGATTGAACCTGAGGTCTTTGGTGTTAACAATTCATACTCTTTTATATTATTTGTAGGGTTGTAAATAGTCTTGGTGACACGTAAGGAATTATTCTCAGGCGAGAAATCTGACCACTTGAGTGCAAGTAATTCTCCTATTCGTAAACCGGTATAAGAAAGAGTTGTAAAGATAAGTGAGTCCATTTCTAACCCATCTGACTCTGATAGGCGCAAAAATTTAGCAAGCTCTTCTTTTTCTAAAAACTTTATTTCTTCATCTTGATTTTCAATATCCTCTACTTTTACTTTGGGTTTAGGTAATTTTACATTTTCGGTAGGGTTCAACTTCAAAATCCCTATTTCTACTGCATAAGCAAATATCATTCTGCCACAGGCATGTATACCACTGACATAGTTTCGGCTATATTTTTCAGCTAATTTAACTATGACTTCATGGTAGTTTTGTTTAGTGATTTTGTTCAATGAATATGGGCCCCAGACTGAAATGAAATGATTCATTTCTTTTTTACGAGCTCTTACGCTACTAGTTTTAGCATTTTGACCATATACTTTTATCCATTCTTGAGTAAATGCTTCGAAATTGATTCTACTTTCATTTACATATGTTCCCTTCTCAATTTCCTCTTCCAACTTCCTTGCAGCAGATTTAGCTTCTTTACTGGTATTAAATCCTGATTTAGTTTTCTGTTTTTGTCTTTTTGTTAATGGATCAATACCTACTGAAACTGTATAAGACCATTTCCCATTTTTCCTTTTTCGAATATATGCCATGAATATTAACTCCCTCCTTGTTTTTTTCTTAATCTTTTTTGACGTTGATTGTACGTGTTTTCACACGTACTTCTTTTCCTACCAGGCAACGGAGAGCAAAACCTCTGTGATGCATGTCTAGGTTCAAATAGATCGCCACAATTTAAGCACACTTTAAATTTTTGTTCTTTAAATATAGCCTGTTTCAGTTGGTAGGATGCTACTTCTACTAGGTTATTAAAACTAATTGCTGGAACGATTTTGCCATCAATAAATCTTGTAGATGTTCTTCCGCTATCAAGCTCTTTTAACTTTAAATTTAAGTAAGCGAGAGCTATTGTCTTTTCAGATTCACTTTTAACTTTCGACCAAACACCAGAAATTTCTGTTGCTTTTTCATTAAGTTTTATCAGTTTGTCTGGATGTTTTTTGTAATCTTCTAAAATAGCCTCTATTTCACCTCCTTTATTTGTTAATTCAGCGTTAGTAAGTACAATATCAGCAAATTCTTCGAGTGTGAGTTCTTCCTTATGAAGGTTTCTGATTTGAGCGATGAAGTCTACTTCAAGCTTCATTCTTGCATTAATCTTTCTAATTTCTTCAAATTCACCCTGCGATATGTCATGCCACATTTTGAAGGCACTTTTAAATTCAACTAATTTTTCATAGAAAAGAAATACATCCATTTCTACTAGAAACTTTTCAGAGGTGTTTTTCTTGAAAAGAGTGGAGTCTACATACCCCTGTTCATTGAAGTACATGTGAAATGGTATTCCATAGTTATCGATAAATCTCCTCAATGATTTCTCATTGAAAAATTTTATTTTATGCATCTCGCTATATAACTCAGGTGTATCAATTAATGGATCATAAGAAGACTGTTTATTATCCTCATCTATATACTTTGTTATTTCCTCGGGAGTCACATGGACTCTTCTGATCAAACTATTTAGGTTTTTATAATTGTTATTTGTATGGCTGTTAATGTTCTTTAAAAGAATTAGGTAATAATTTGTAAGTGCTTGGTTCGTTACTTTATTAAAATCTTCTATTTGATACTCATCAGTCAATATAAAATCCGATAAGCAATATTGGTAGTGTAGATAATTCATTTTTAGCCTCACTTTTGTACCGCGTAAAAGTACGGTTAAAACGTTGTATTTTTGGTTGCTCTTAACTATATAGGTGTTTAATATGTATATTGTAACACCACTACCTCATAAATATCCATTATTATGTGGTACAAAAGGGATTGGAGGTGTCATATGAAGACGAACGCTGAAATTCGTTTAGCTATTAATAATTCAGGCTTCTTTACATGGGAAATTGCTCAAAAATTAGATGTCCATGAAAACACATTCTATCGATGGATGAGAACTGAAATGACCGATGAGAAAAAGCAAATGATTATCAAAGCTATTGATGAGGTAACTGAGGACGAATGATAGGAGGGGTTAAGTAGTGAATGAGGAATCATTAATCAAACTCTATTTAAATGAAGATGAGTTAAAAGCAATGTATCTTGAAGAAGTTCAAAAGCATCTTGAAAGTTTTGAGATGGAAGTTATGCTCATGAATAGTAAACAATTAAAACAATTATTAAATCTATCTTGGCCAACTATTGAAAAAGTATTTTTGGTTGACCCCAATTTTCCAAGTATTCGTATAGGGAATAAGTGGGCTTTCAATAGAAGGGAAGTTCAAAAATATATTGATCGTTGGTCTAAAAACACACGTGAAAAAGAGGAGTAATCGACTTATATTAATTTAAACTTAATCAATAGGAGGAATGATTTTATGTCAATAATTGACCACATCTTAGATACCGTTTCAATCACGGATGCACTAGAGCGGTATGAAAATGTAAGCTTCGTCAATCCTAAATCACAAAGAAAAAGATTCAACATCCGTTGTCCATACCACAATGACAGAAATCCAAGCTTCACAGTTTATACAGAGACGAATACATTTCGGTGTTGAAAGGGCTGTAACCATGGGAAACCAGGCAATGTAATCAATGTTGTACAACTTTCACTTAACATTGAAATAAAAGAAGCAATCAAACAATTAGTGAATGATTTTGGAATTAATCAACCTGATTGTGAACAGGTCAAATTACTACAAAAAAAGAGGGCTGACCGAGAGTTTGCGGCAGCTCTGATAAAAAGAATGGATAAAAAAGTATTGGATAGTATCAATTCACTTAAAAACATCGAAGATACTTGTCTAGATACTGTTGGAGCCATAAAGGATATAAAAAACATGGAGCGTGTAGGAGACCTCTATCATATTATTTCAAAAGTGAGTTTTTGGATGGATTGTCTTTTGGAACATGATCCAATTATCAAGATTAAAACAATTGAGGAAGTTGATGCTTTTTTTAATAACATAAAATCAAGGAGAAATCATTTTGAAAAAAAGTAATGCGGCAGAAATACTATTGAGGAATTTCTCTCCTGAACATTTGGAGAGAGTAATTGGTGAATTTGATACGTCTGGTTTAGCACAAGAAAGTCGTACAAAAACTAAGCAGCCCAATAATATATTGGATGACGATGAAAATTTTATTAATGAAGATGGTGAATTCTCAGGAGATTTAAAGTTATATAGTGACAATGAAGGGGAGGCAGCATTTGCCTTTCATGGATTAGCAGGTGAAGTAGTAAGGAAAATTGATCCACATACTGAAGCCGATCCTAAAGCAACATTAATAACTTTCCTATCAGCATTTGGTAACATTATTGGTGACTCAGCGCATTTTACAGCAGGATCAAGAAAACATCCGGCGCGGATTTTTACCGTAGTAGTAGGAGCGACAGGAAAAGGGAGGAAAGGAACATCACTAAGCCCTGTTAGACATTTGTTTAATGCAATAAATCCAGAGTGGGAGAAGGAAAATATTGTTTCTGGTTTATCTAGTGGTGAAGGTATAATACACGCAATTAGAGATGAAGAAACAAAAAAAGTTCCTATAACAGAGGGGAAGGGAAAAGAAAAAAGGATTGTCGATTACGAGGTAACAATAAGCGATGAAGGGGTAAAGGACAAACGAATGTTTGTTATTGAGGAAGAGTTTGGAAAAACATTAAGGGTAGCTAAAAGAGAAGGAAATACTTTATCTGCAATTATTAGAGAGCTATGGGATACTGGTAGTCCCAGAACCTTAACAAAAGTCCCTCTTAGAGCAACAAACTCCCATGTATCGATATTGGGACAGATAACACAAGAAGAATTAAAGAAGGAATTTACAAGCACTGATTTAGTAAATGGATTGGCTAACCGTTTTTTATGGTTAACAGTCAAAAGGTCGAAGCTGCTACCGAGTGGAGGCGATTTTCACAATATTGATATATCTATGCTTGTGAATAAAATTAAAGAAGCGATTGAGTTTGCTTCAATAACGACAGAAATCACGCGAGATGATGAAGCTGAGAAGTTATGGGAGGAGGTCTATGGACCATTGTCAACAGGGGCTGGAGGTCTTATAGGCGCCGTTACAAGTAGAGCAGAGGCTCAAACTATGCGTCTTGCTTGCATATATGCTTTATTGGATCAATCACACGTTATAAAGCCTACCCATTTAAAGGCTGCGCTTGATCTATGGAAGTTTTCCTTTAAGTCAGCTCGATTTATCTTTGGGAATGAAGCAGTACTAGAACACCCTAATGCCATGAAGCTACTAAGAGAATTAAAAGCACGTAAAGGACGTGGAATGACCAGAAATGAAGTAAGGGAATTTTTTAATCGAAACCTCTCAAAAAAAGAATTGGACTTTATCACAGATGAATTAATATCAAATGGTTTTATTAGAGTTGGAAAGGTACGGATGGAAGGAGCGAAGAAGCCGACACAAATAATAACCTTACTTGAATAGTACGCTGTTAATGTTTTTTACGCTGTTATTGCTTAAAAGGTTGTTAAGATAAGGATAATAATAGGTAGTTGAAAACGCTTTTTCTCTTTGCTAATACGTCATTTATATAGAAAAGACGTAACAATATGGGATGAATAACGTAACTTAAATCGGTAGTTCTTAGAAGGCTCATTATGGTTTTTATGATGAATGGAGTGAATAGCGTTAATAACGTAGGAAGATACCGTAACTCTTGAAGAACTTAGAAAGAGTAACTTTAAACTATAAGTGCTAATCCAAAAGGTGGATAAGCACTTATAGTTTTGTTTTTAGCTTAGTTACATTCAAACGCAAGAAATTATGATTCGACAGTAAATTAAGATGTTCTTGATATATCCAAGCGCAAAACATATTTATTACAGGAGTTCCTTTTCGGGTATCTTGCTTTTATTTTTAGTTAGTTGATGATTCCATGGTACACCAAGCATTTAATGAGATCTTCCCTATCGTTAAAAAAATGATAACGATAACTGGGGCTAAAAATGTAGCAGCTAAACCCAACTTAGCACCTATTAAAGCTGACACCATCGCAATGATACCATTTTTATTTTCTGGCTTTTGAGCTAATTGAACCAACTCATGGCGTTCAGCTTCATAATTAGTATCCCCACAAAGAAGTTTATGGACTTCTTTTTTTACATATTCAAAATATTTCTTCTCTGGTTGAGGTTGCCCGCTAAAAGGTGATGTATTACTGGTAGATGATTCAAGCCATGTAACTGCAGCTTCCTCATAAGAATAATAGGATAATAGCTCATTTACAAGATCTCTTTGATAATTGGGTAAAGTGTCTAACCAATTTGATTCTTCTTGTTCTTGAAAAAACGTATCTAATGCCAAGACTATAACATCCTTTCTATGTATTCTGCTGAAACTGCATGGGTTGTTTGATGTAACGTTTGGGGATCTATCCCTCCTAAGTCAATTCCTCTTTCGATTGTTGGAACATAGGCACCAATAAGTATAGCTATCAGTGATCTGTCTGATTTACGAATTACAGGTGCTCCAGATTGTCCCGGTCGAGCTTGAATATTTAAGACTAGATGCTTTGATTTGACTTTTTTTGAACTTAGAAGAATCTTAGCACCAACTTCACAACTCTGTTGAGTTAAAACGATTCTACCTAAATTAGAATGGGGAAAACCAAACACAGTAACTGCATCCCCTGTGTTTATATTATCGGTATTGCCTGCTCTGAAGATAGAACAACCTTTAGCTATCTTATCGTCTAAAGATAACAAGCAAACATCTCTTAACGGGTCAATGGCTTCAATCTTCACAGGTAGAAGGTCTAACTTTTTTTTAGTTGTATCTTGATAATCGCCATGAAAATGTGTATTACGATTAATATATAAATTATCATCGCTACCATTAACTACATGCGCTGCAGTAACTAATAAATTCTCTTTGTTTAGCATTGTGCATGTACCAGCTGCATGGTATGTATTACCGACAACTTTTCCTACAGAAAAAACGACATTATTCAATATATCACCTCATAATATTTACATTCCTCTTTGGTTGATTTTAACATAATAAACCAATATTTATATTGAAGTACCAGATTAATAGAACCTCCTATATAGACTAGTATAACTTATGTGAGAAAATGACAATCCTATTCCTTATTTATTTAAAGACAACTTTAGATAAATTGGACTAGCATACAATGGTTTAAAGCAAAGAATTCTGTTGTTTCGAAACCACTATTAAATAAAAATGGGAGAAAAAGTTTACCTATATCAATGGCTGATGTGTTTATATGGTAATTAATGTTAAACTAATGCTAGTATAAGTTTTTATGACCTTATGAAATCCAAGTAATCATTATGGGAAAGTAGAAAGTTTAATTGTGCGTATCCTCCCCCCAGGGAAGGTTAATAAATAATGGAGTGGATAACTAATGATTGAAATTTCATTCACTGTCTCTAAGAATGTGAAAATAATAGTAAATAAAGTACTCGAAGAAATAAGTGATTGTTTTTTATCGATTTGTGAAGATAGTGGTGATTTCCATATACATTTACCATATCTTTTTCCACCGCATTTAATAAGGAATGAATATGATAAGTGTAAAAAAATAGTTTATGATATATTAGATTTTACAAAGGATGATTACCCCCACACGCTTAGCCCCCTATATGAATATGTACTTTATCATTTAATTGACTGGTATATTGATGTAAGTGATGAAGTAAGTGATGAACAAACTTTTTTTGATCCAAGTAATTTACAAGCTTTAAGTGAAGATGATGAATTTATTATCAGAAATATTAATGATTTAGATACTTACAAATATTTTATGTTTGAGGATCACGATTTTTTGGATGTAGGGGATTTTGTTAGTATCTATTTACTTAATCCTCAGGCAATAAAACATTTTAATATCGACCTTAAAGAATACATAGATTTAATGCCATACGATATTCAAGATAAAGTATTAAAAAAAGGGGAATTCAAAGTAAATAATACAAAGGAAAAAATAGAAGAGTTAATAGTAAGAGTAATAAATTATTCTATAAAACAAGTTGAACGTGATCCTTTAAGGTTAGAAACAACGAAAGAAACCCATTTAAGCGATGATATAGCAAATTTTTTGCGACCAGCATTATCTAAGGAAGGAATTATTACTGCTAGGGAACAACCAAGTGGATTTGCAATAAAGTCTAGTGGAGAATTAGATTTTTTTATTTATTCCCAGTCTGACCATACATACCACTCTATCGCTATTGGTGAAAATAAAGAATGGGGAAATTTCCAAAAGCATTTTAAACAATTACTTGGATATATGAATGAGGATACTGAATTTGGCTTTACTATTATTTTTAATAAATCAACAAATCTAAGAACTGTTTTAAAAAAAAGAGAAGAATACATTAAAAATATTTACGTTGAAGTAGAGGGAGTAAGATATTTTGAAACTATTAATTTGATAAAAGGTTATAAAGGAGACGATAAGGTACTCATTTCCACACATTTAAATCCTGAGGACTCTTCTATATTTAAGGTTTACCACTTTATAGTCAATGCTTATAGACCAGAGAGAAAGGAGTCTGCTAGGCAAGCTAGAAATAAGAAAAAAATTTAAAAATGTAGGCTCTAAATGTGGTGAAGTAATTAATTTACATCTACCAATTATCTTTTTTATATTGAATTATATTTTGGTATTGAGGTGTTATTATGACCAATAAAGGAAAGCAACTCAGTAACGCATATTCTACGGGCGGGGGCGGAGCAAACTTTGAGAATCGTGTTCAGGCTTCATTTGTTGTTTTAATGCTAACCGGAGGTTTTTCCCCATGTCTACCCAATTGGCCGATAGCAGAAATCAAACTTCAGGGGAAGTACCAGGGGTTCGACACCGATGATGTTATTGTATTTGCAAAACAACCTGGGTCCGATAGACAAGCGAAACTATTAGGCCAAATAAAGCACTCGATAAGTATCACCGAGAGTAATAAGGCTTTCGGAGAAGTTATTCAAGCTACATGGAAAGATTTTAACAATAAGCATTTATTTAATGATAGTACTGATGCTTTGGCATTAATTACAGGTCCTCTTAGTGCGAAAGACACTATTAACGTTCGTGGCTTACTTAACCAAGCCCATTACTCAAAAAACGCAGCTGATTTCATTGAAAGAATTTCATATGCTAGATTTACTGGTGAAGGTCAAAGGGAAAAGCTTGGTGTTTTCAGGACTCATTTGAAGCATGCTAATAATGATGTTGAAGTTTCAGATGAGGAATTATGGCGATTCTTAAAAAGCTTTAATTTGCTTCTTTACGATTTGGATATTAAAGGTGTTACACTTTCCCTGCTTCACACTTTGATTGGACAATATTCACAAAAGAGGTCTGAAGATTTACTAGCATTAATAGAAAAGGAAGTATCACACAGAAATGAAAATGCAAGCTATATAAATATTGATTCAATTCCGGAAGACATTCGCTCTGCATTCAAAGAAAGAGAAAAGAGAACTATTCCTTCTGAATTTATTGAAGTTCAGAAGGACTCGCTTGATTCAGATTGGAACACTTTTAAATATGCTGATGATTTAGTAAAGTCAAGCTTACTAGGATCCTGGAATGAAAAATATGATGGAGATACCGATATTGTATCTCATTTTGCTGATAAGGAATATTCTCAGTGGATTTCTCATGTTCGAGAAATCCTTCAATATCCAGAGAGCCCTGTTACACTAAAAGATGGAATATGGAGTGTACTTAAACGGAAGGAATTAGTTAGTATGCTTGATCATAGGGTTTATGATGATATTTTAGAAAGATTCAAGAATAGTGCGATTACTATACTTGTAGAGCGAGATCCAAAATTCTCTTTACCATCTTCTCAAAGGTTTGCTGCTAGTTTTTATCAAACAGAGGTGAAGTGTTCACCTTCATTAAGGAAAGGTATAGCAGAAGGCTTAGCACTACTTGGTAGTTATGATAAGGAAATGCCGAGTTGTTCAGAAAATCCTAAAGTAATTGTCGATCAAATTGTTCAAGAATTATTCAAAGATTCTGATTGGGAATTATGGGGGAGTTTAGATTATTTGCTTCCTTTAATCGCAGAAGCTTCCCCTGAGCAGTTCTTAATTGCTGTGGAAAAGTATTTACAACAGGAACCTTGTCCGTTCGATAAACTATTTAAACAAGAAAGTGATGTATTTGGCGGAGAAAATTATTTGACAGGACTTTTATGGGCGCTTGAAACACTTGCTTGGGATGATAGATTTTTGGTAAGGGTTACAGTTATTCTTGGAGATTTAGCTTTCCGTGACCCAGGAGGAACTTGGTCCAATAGACCAAGTAAATCGCTTACTACAATCTTTCTTCCTTGGTTTCCGCAGACAAAGGCAACGATTGAAAAACGAAAGGTAGCAGTCCAAACCCTTCTAAAAGAAGTACCTTTAGTTGGGTGGAAACTATTAATAAATCTAATACCTAATAAGTTTCAAACATCAACGGGCTCACATAAGCCAAAGTGGCGAATGGATATTTTAAAGGATGAAACAATTAGAGTTACTGGTAAAGATTACTGGGATCAGGTATCAGGTTATTGTGAGCTGGCTGTTAACATGGCAGAAAATAATTTAGATAAATTAACTGAATTAGTAAATTACCTTAATCATCTTCCTCGGAATTCTATTGAAAGAATGTTACATATAATTTCATCGCAAAGCATAATAAGTAAACCAGAAAAAGAGAGAATGCAATTGTGGACAGAACTTGTAAAGTTTTCATCTAAGCATAGAAGATTTTCGGAATTTGAGTGGTCTCTTAATTCTGAGATGGTAACTAAAATTGAGAGTGTAGCAAAAGCTCTTGCTCCAAAGAACCCGATGAATCTTCACCAAATTTTGTTTAGAAACGATACTATTGATATTTTTGTAAGTGAGGGTAATTGGGAGGACCAAAGTAAAGAAATTGAACAACGCCGTCAAACAGCACTTAGAGAAATATTCAATTATGGTGGTATTGATGGAATAATAAAGTTTTCAAATGAAGTAGACCATCCTGAAAGTGTAGGTTTTCTCCTAGGATTAATGACTGAATTAAAGATTGATGAAAAAATTCTCCCTAACTTATTAAAAGAGGAAAATAAGCTTCTTCAATTTACCAAATCATTTATAAAGGGTCGATTTCAATCAGGGCAATGGGAGTGGGTCGATTCAATCAGTAAAACTGACTGGGATGAAAAACATATCGGAGAGTTTTTTGCTTGTCTACCTTTTTATAAGAAAACATGGGAGAGAGCGATAGAATTACTTGGAGATAGGGAGAATGAGTTTTGGGAAAAAGTTAAAGCTATCCCCAGTACTGTAGATAGTGATCTTAACGAGGCAATTGACAAATTACTTTACTACGATAGGCCGAATGAAGCTGTAAATTGCTTATATACTCTTTATGAAAAAAAACATCTATTTAATAATGATAGGGTAGCTAAAGCTCTTCTTGAAGTTGTTAATTCAAATGCAACACCAACTTCAATGGACACCTACCATTATGTAGAGTTGATAAGGAAACTTCAAAATGATCCTAATACTAATTCAGAAGATTTATTCAATGTTGAGTGGGCTTTTCTTCCGCTTTTAGATGATTATAGTAATACATCACCTAAGTTTCTAGAAAACAAATTGGCTTCTGATCCAAGGTTTTTTAATGAGGTAATTGGTATTGTTTATCGTTCTAAAAAAGAAAAGGACCCCGAAGATAAACCAACTGAAGAACAACAGACTTTAGCCTCGAATGCATATAAATTATTGTCAAATTGGAAAACACCCCCAGGTCTAAAGGAAGATGGTACTTTTTCTGAGGATGACTTTAATGATTGGCTGAAAGTAACAAAAGAAATGTGTAAGAAAACGGGCCACATTGATGTTGCTTTATCACATGTAGGTAGAGTATTATTTTATAGTGCTCCTGACGATAATGGGCTTTGGATAAATGAAGAAGTAGCTAGTGCACTCAATTCAAGGGATGGGGAAATGATTCGTAATGGCTTTAGAATGGAAGTTATTAATTCTCGTGGGCCAGTTACGGTTGATCCAAGTGGTAAACCCGAGAAAGACCTTGCAGTAAAATATAGGAGTTTGGCTGATAAAATAGAAAATGCAGGGTATTATAGATTTGCTACGACTCTTAAGAGTATTGCTGATTCTTATGAATATGATGCTGAACAAATTATTAAAATGAACTTAGAGATTAAGAGCTAAAAAAATAAAAAGCAAGGATTTTAAATGATTTAAAGTCCTTGCTTAACTTAAACTTAAAATGCTCATAATTTTGCTCATACAACTTTTTTATATCATTTTAAAGTATTTCATGTGAAAGTTAGAAACCATTTAATATCAATGAATTTTTGAAGTTATTTTATTTAATATACTATCTTGATGAATGGGCGGCATGATGTAATAACGCTCAAACCACTTATGTAATAGGGCTTTTTCTATAAACAGTTTGAAACACACAAAAAAGTCTCTGGAAACTCTTCAAGCATTGTATAAATAGTTAGTAATTAAAGGACTACTTCCTAAATAAAGGAGGTAGTCCTTTTTTGCTTTTAAAATTTGCATTTCAGTTTTTTTAGAAGACCTTAAATTTTAGCCAACAGAAAAAATAGCAGATATTATTAATATCTAATATCCCACAGATGAATGGTTCATACATTCAAGAAACCTAGGTGTGGAAAGGGACTAATGCACACCTCTTTTCCGGATAGTTCTATTATTAGTTTTGTACAAAGTAAAGAATGCATAACTTTTGACAATACTACACCCTTGATGATGTGATATTGTACTTGTATGGAAACGAATATTTTACGATGAATTTTCTTTGATGAACATCAACATTGGGAAGCCTTTAAGAACAGATATGGAACTAAGATACGGCCAGTCGTGCAAAAGAAAGTGGAGAAGTTTCGTGATTGTGGAAATCTTAAGGGTTTTAAGCTTTTAGTATATGAATAGATACACTAAACATACTGGAATACGAATGGAGGTGACCGAGTGGAGGATACAGAGGACTTGATTGAGTTATGTTTATTAATGGGGAAGATCATGCAACAAAATGGAGCGGAAACCTATCGTGTGGAAGATACGATGACGCGAATTGCCCAATCTTTCGGACGGGATGAATCCCAAAGTTATGTAACACCTACTGGGATTATGTTTACGATCAGCCCTGGTGCCCATGCAAAATTAGTAAGAGTTTCGGCACGAGAGACAAATCTCGAGAAAGTGAACCTTGCGAATAATGTCTCCAGAAAGATTGCAAGTGGGGAAATGTCTACTCAAGTAGCGTATAAAGAGCTCAGAAAGATTGAAACCAGTCCTACAGACTATTCCATGCGCATGCAAATCATAGCTGCTACGTTAGCGAGTGGTTTCTTTACTATCATGTTTCAGGGGAGCTGGTACGATTTCCTGCCAGCCTGCTTAGCAGGAGGACTGGGGTTTATTGCATTGATTAACTTTATTCGATTATTTGAAATTAAATTCGTTGCTGAATTCGTTGCTTCGTTGTTGATCGGTTTTACAGCCTTCTCCCTTTTTTCATTCGGTATTGGGAAGGAAGTTGATAAGATCGTTGTCGGTTCAATCATGCCGTTGGTCCCTGGTCTGCTCATCACCAACGCTGTAAGAGATTTGATGGCAGGCCATCTTATCTCAGGACTCGCCAAGGGGGCGGAGGCTTTTTTAACGGCTTTTGCAATTGGGGCAGGTATTGCTGTTATGTTTGCACTATTTTAGAGATCGTGAGGAATGACTATGTTGATTGAATACGCCATAGCAAGCTTTTTTGCATCAGCTGCCTTTGGAATCATCTATCAGGCGCCAAGAAATACGATCATCAAATGTGGTCTTGTCGGCATGATTGGTTGGGTCATTTACATATCCTTAGTATGGGGAGAAGTCGACAGTGTCCCAGCTACACTCATCGCCTCCTTTGTTATTGCCATGGTCAGCCAGATGCTGGCAAGGATATACAAAACGCCTATGATTATATTTAGCGTACCAGGGATTATTCCTCTCGTACCAGGAAGTCTCGCGTATGACTCCATGCGAAGCTTTGTGCAAAATGACTACAGCGTCGCTATCTCCATTGCAGCGAAAGCTTTTATGATATCTGGTGCTATTGCATTTGGGCTCGTGTTCTCGGAAGTGCTTAACCAGATTATAAAAAAGATAAGACAAACAAAAGCGCAATTGAGGTAATGGGTGAGCCTCACTTGCGCTTTTGTTTGTCTTTATAACCCACTGTATTAATCCTTAGACATGAAAAAAATCATCTAGGTGATGTTAGGGTGACTGGATTATGACTGGAAACAGTTTATAAAGTATTAAATGTTATTGTATTTTATAAATCAACTTTGCGATGGAAACCATAGTATAATTAGGTTTTGTAGGTCTTATTATTGTCCTATTAAATAGCTGAGTGAATGGGCGGCACGATGGTATAACATTATTCGTTCGTCCTGCTTTTGAGAAGCTGTACAATGCATAAATAGTTAAGAAGACTACTTCCTTACAGAGTGGGAGTAGTTTTTTTGTGCTATTAAAATACGGTGAGTTAGTTTAATTACCTAAAAGAGGATAAGCATACTCTTAAGGTGAATAATAACTACAAGATTAAAGTGAATTACATAATGATAAGTTTCTGTACAAAGTTAAAAATCTGTCATATAAACAGTCATGTGTGCGTAAATTTTCACTAGGGGGGATTAATGTGTGGGGATTCTTTAGAAAGAACAGTCAAAAAGATAAGGTAGAAGAGAAGAAATCGAAGTATCAAATTGAAAAAAATAGAGTTTTGAATCTTGCAAAATCTAAATTTACTAATTTTAAATTTGATTATGAATTTGTGAGCATAGATTTGAATAATTGCCTCTTTTTAGATGACAATAATAACTTATTAGGCATCTACAAAAAAGAGAGAAGAGATTATTATCAGGAAGAACAAATTCATGTTATTTCTTTTAAGGATGTTAAAGAATTCGGCCTATCAATTGATTCTAAAGAAATAGGATTATGTAGCGAACCAGAACTTTTTTTAGCAGCAGAAGATAACATAGATGATCTAATGAATAGAGTTGCAGAAAATCTTACAGAAGAAGTAACATATATTTCTTTTTACTTCTTAAAAAGAGGATATGTGAACACATCTGAAACGATTCATATTTCTTTACAAGAAGCTCCTAGCCAAAATTCCATTCAAGAAGATGTTAAACAATTATTTAGAACAATAGCGGAATACATGCTTGTTGGAGAAGCAGAATATTTAAAAGAACTTGAAGAAAATAATTTCAAAAAAGATATGGAGGATTTAGGTGAGAGGATAGCATATTTAGACAAGAATTACTCAGAATTAACGATTTCTCCCCTTTTAGTAACTGATCTCATTAAATCTTGGGAATTCTTAGTAGAAGAATTAAATTTTGAATCAAATTATAAAGTTAATTTTGAATCCCTAGAATTATTAGGAGTGAGAGACAGTGTACTTTATTTAGCATGTAAAACAAATATGGTGGAGACTTTTAATCTCAAACAAATAAAGACACTATTGGCTTACATATTCAAAAAATATGGAGCTGGATTTTTTGATATTTTAATAGTATCTAATGAAGAGAAGTTAGATAAGATATCAATTGAAGATGAGCCTCAGATTCTAGAACAAATAAATCGTGAAATTGACACACTTATCGAATGGAATGTAGAAACCTTAGAAGAGGGAATAGTAAGGAATTATAGAAAAGGTAATCTGTTTATAGATTATGATGGTGACGATCTAGATAATGTAAGACAACTCTTTTCGCTTAATAAGGAATTACTATCTAAATTAGTCTACATTTTAACCGGTAATTTATTGGAAGAGATTTTTTGCGTTAATAGTAGCGATAAAATAGATATGATTCAATTAGATAGAGTGGACGAAATTTGGAAGTGTGTTATTCAAAACGTATGTAGAAAGTCATATGGAATATGGCATCAGGATCTAATTTTATCAAGTAAAGTACATTTATTTAAGGATAACTTGTTTTATGTGTATTTTAATAATAGAAATAATCTCACTTACTTAGATTATGATTTGCGAAAAGAGATAAACAATAATCTCCACATTATTACAGGAATAAAAAATATAGACATCGAGATTATTACGTGCCCAGAAAGGGTGGATGAAAAAAGAGATGACATCCCAAAGAAAATACTGAACTGGATTAAGGAACTGAAAGAATATCCCTATACAAATTTCGAAATGATAGATGCAAGAGAGAGCAATAAAACTATTCTGATATTTGTTGATGAAAAATTGTATGTACAACCAGTATCAGATCTTAATATTGAATATAATCCAAGATCAGAAAATCTTATGAAAAAATCCCTCCAAGTCTATACTTCATTATTGCCAAAAAGAATGTTTATAGAAGGTATTGAATTTAATTATGACTCAGAATTAGTGGATAAAATAGATAATTACCTTAATAAGCTTGATCATAGTCAACAGCTTGAAATGAATGAAATAAAGGACAGTATAATAAATAATCCGAAAACCATTGATTTACTGAGAAGATTTTATAACAAGGAAATTAGTAATTTCTTTCGTCCTATAGAATTAGATGAATTACAAAGTGGGAACCATTATGTAGAAGAAAGTATCCAAAAGTTTGTTTCTTTTTTACTTGAAAAAGGATATATCAATAGGAAGAAATATTTAGTAAATCATGTTGTTCGTAATCTCATTGTAGAAGAAGCTGAAAAAGCTATATCCGCGGAATTTTTTAATCAAAACCAAGAGGAGTTCAAACACTACGAAAATATGTCTCTGGATGATTGTCTAAATACTTATCTTACGTTAGATTTTGCTAACATAGAAAGTATTGACCACGTTGCATCTTTTACTTGCTTTCTTATAGACAAGAATAAATTCTCAGAAGAGCAATCATTTACAGACTCTAACCATGTCATATACGAGTTACTCCATAATAAATACAATGAATATGAATTAAACAATTATGAGGAATATTTACTTTCTGATAATGATTTATCCAATGATAAAACTATAGAAAAAACCGATGTTATGGATGGTTATCAGTTTGAATCCTTTATAGCTGATCTATTTAGACGAATGGGTTATCAAGTAGAAGTTACTAAAGGTTCTGGAGATTACGGTATTGACGTAATTGCTAAAAAGAAAGGTTTGTCCATTGGTATACAAACGAAGTGCTATAGTAACAATGTACCTAATAAAGCTGTGCAAGAAGCCATTGCAGGGGTATCTTATTATCGTTTAGATAAAGGGATGGTTATTACTAATCATTATTTTACAAAGCAGGCAAGAAACCAAGCTGCTAATTCTAATATATTGTTATGGGATCGAAACATATTAAATCAAAAAATTCATGAAGTTTATGAGTCAAATTTATAGAACTTTTATCATATAGAAAGGGATACTGCTTCTGAACTTTTACTCTATGAGAGATCCCCATAGAGTAAATCTTTTTCAAAAGACTCCATTCTTAATTCTTAATATTATAATGAGAGAAAAAAGCTCTTTTAAAGGGGGAAATGTTATCAAGAGAAAGATACTATTTTCTTCTTATGTGGATGAAGAAAGGATTGTAACAACACCTAAAGAAATTGAACTTCGAAATATCGCAAACCATTATAGGTACTTAATTTCAATTCCATTTAGGAATAGAATAAAACAAAGAATAGCCGTCGTTATAATGAAAAATCCAAGTGAAGCAGGAATTTTTGATAATAGTATTAATAGAAGGTTATCAGATGACACAATATATAATGTTTGTGATTACTTGTACAAACATTCATTTAATTTTTCTAAAGTTATTATCTTAAACCTATTTCCGATTTTTGGACCAAATATGAAAAATTTAGTTAATGATAAACCTAATGAATTACTAGGGGAAGATTTGAATAGTAATAAGAACAATGAAGTTTTTAGTGAGGTATTTAATTCGTTAAATCATGTTCCACACAGAATTATTCTTGCATGGGGAGGTTATCCTAATTTGGGAAATAATCTTCCGAAAGTGGTAAAAGCTAAATTTAGAAAGCTCTATAAAGATAGGATAAATGAAGTTATAAATATAATTGGTAATAGACCTACATATAAGGTCGGGGATTCTTTATCAGGTAGTAAGTTCCCTGCGCATGGAAAAGTGTGGTATGACTTTGAACCTATGAAGCAATTCTCTCATCCAATTGTATGAAACTTTAATTATTAGTAGCATCAATTTTAGTAGATGGTCATTATCTGTTTAATCTAAGTGTCCCTTTATCAATTCAAAATTAATGGAGACCTCCAGTTCTAAGCTGGAGGTCTTTATTTTAGATAATGAACCACTCTTTTGGTTATATTCTATTAATGCTTGAGGTCAGGATTTTCCTTTGAAAGATGTTTCTCCAAACCACCAAAAAACTGACGAAATAGGGTAGCAAGTCTTCCTTCGGCCTCGATCTTCCTCTGCTCTTGCTTCCCGGCATATATACCAGAAGTTATGGAAGGAAGATGCTCGCATAGAAAAGCCGGTCATGGATGAACAACTTTTAGAAGAAATGAGTTTTACTCTTCATAGAGCGATGAGTGATGGGTTTTCAGTAGAAGTGCAATATCATAATGGATCTGATTTTTCATACTTATCAGCAAAGGTAACCGCAATGGATGTAAAATCCAACAAAATAGGATTACTTGATCAAAAGAATAAAGAAAAGATTATCGTTAAGTTTGATGATATTTGTAATGTCACAGTGTTATGACCCTTCAAAGGTTGTTGACGAATTGTTGAGCGAATTCGCCAAACAACTAACTATTTGAATCAATTTTAATCGTATAGCAAATTCAGAAAATCCGATAACTGTGGAAGGGTTTTTTAGTTTAGGTCAGTTTGATAATTGAGGAAAATTATATAAAGCATCCTAAATAGAAAAAGGGTTTTAATGGAAAATTATGATAAAATATACTGAGAGGGACATAGTGAGGGGCAAGTAATTTGTTTTATACTCAATCATTTAGCAGAGATAGAGAAAATAATGGGAAACTTATTGGTAAGGCGCAAAAGAAAATTAAATAATATGAGACTTATTAACAAGGGGGGCGCTTTCTAAGCGTTAAGATAATGGGGAATAAACTAAATGAAATCAAAGTGAAGGGTAAAAACTTATGAGCTTTAGGAACAATCGTATAGTTATAGTGTTAACTTTCATCACATTATTAGGCATATCTTTAATAAAGTTTTCATTTAAATTGTTAGGTGAAGGTTTTACTATTATCTATAATAATAAGATTCAAATAGGAATTGAACATATATTTGGCATTTCCTCTACTGGTAGCTTAATACTGCTTCTATTTTACTCTTTATATTATATATATATTGAGCTTAAAAATTACATAAAAGAGAACCCAAAAGATGAAAATCCAGTAGATAAGGAAATGAAAAAACACGCCAACTTAGTTTTTAGAAATTTGTTATGGTTATTTCCAATTAGCTTATGTAATATAGCACTTATGATGGCTTCATTCATTTCTGCTCAATTTTTAGGGCTTTCTAGCTTTAATAGCATTATGTATTTTACACTTGGGCTACCAGTTCTAATAGTTGCATGTTACATATTTTATAATTGGATAAAAGAAAATTTTATAGATATTATAGATCTAAAGATTGCTCTGCACGCCTTCTGGTACGCCATGGTTTTTATCACTCTAGGTCTCGCCGCAATTATATCAGAGGCTAATTTACAAACTAACATGGAGATTGCGTTTAAAGTGGAGGACCAAGATGAGATCAAATTACAATTAAAATTTCAGGATATAGTTCCTGATTATATGCCTGAATCGGTTAATATTGAAATAACAAACGCCTCTAAGGAAACTAAGACCCTTAATTTAAGTGAAGGTGATTTTGCCAAATCTTTTCAAATAGTTACAGCGGATTTGAAGGATAGAAAAAAGTATTACTTAAAGAAACACTCTTATACTTATTTTAAAGAAATATCTTTGAGTCCTTATTTGATTAGAGGTAGTAACAAAGTATATATTAAATTTAATAAAACAGATATAGATGATAGTATAATGGAATATGAAATCGATACAGATATCGACATACTTAATAGTGGAGAAATAATTATTCCTGATAAAGAGTATGATATTAGTCTTTAAAAGGGAAATTAGAGCAAAGCAATAAATAAATTAGAGAAAAATATATAACCCGTAAAACTTCATGATGTTGAGTGACATAGCCAATGACAAACTTTTAAGCGGGTTCAAAAGGATTATTCAGTAATTGTTGAAGCATCTAATAGTCAACATAGCGTTTTGCAAAAGTTAAACTTAGTGTAATTGACATACTTGATGACATACTTGAATGCATTTATGGTTATGTTATATTACTTCGGAAGTTGCATTTGACCTTGAGGTTACCTTAAATCGGAAAGTGTTTCGGTATTTATTTAACACTATTTAATCAGGTGAATCCATGGGCGGCATGATGTAATAACGCCCAAAACCCTGTTAGGATAGGGTTTGTCCCCTGGTTTAAACCTTGATTGACATACTTTTTGCCATTCAAGTAGGCAAAAATCATATTTAAGTTAGCCTCTCATTAGTTCATAGAACTTTTGAGAGGTTTTTGTTTTGGATATAATTTTTTATCATCAAAATATCAATACCTAATGCCCCAATGTAACCGTCAGTTGATTTTGGGCAGTTCTTGATCGAAAGGTCTACGACTTTAACGATTTTTTTCTTGTGGAATACGCCACTGATCCGTTTTACGTTTTCCTGCCTCTATAGGTCCAGGTGCTTATTGGGCAACCTCGGGTGGGTCGTCTCCATTCGTATAGCCCGATAATACGCACAGCTTCTTAGTGGCCTCAAACAGTTAGCGCAAGAAATGCCATAGATCGGCTGCTTTTAACGTATTAAGGGAAAGGTTAAAGGAGCCTTGGCGTAATTTGGGACTTATCAAGGTTACTAGTTTGATGAACGGTTGATGTTTCAGCTAGTTATAGGCAAGGAAGGTTAAACAATTAAAAAAACATTGAAAGGGTTATCATTTTATGATAAGTTATTACGTAACCGGTTACGTAATAAGGGAGAATATGACTTATGGCTTATACAATTAGGGATGTTGCAAAAAGAGCAAATGTATCAACAGCTACGGTATCTAGAATATTGAATGACCTAGGCGGCTATTCTGATAAGACAAAAATGAAAGTATTAGAAGTTATTCAAGAATTAGAGTACTTTCCTAGTGGAATTGCCAGGGGACTAACTAATAACAGAACACACACCATAGGTGTATTAGTTCCAAATTTAACGAGTTCTCTAATAGCTGAGTTTTTAACCGGTATTGAGTCAGTTGCACACGAGGTAGGTTCCAGTATAATAGTATGTCATACTGAATCACAAGGGATAAAAACAATGAAATATCTTCAGTTATTGCATGAAAAGCGAATCGATGGATTAATCATTGCAAGTACAGTATTAAAAAAAGAATATTATGATTATATTGTTAAAATGAATGTCCCTTTAGTTCTTTTATCTGCTTACTCTGAGTTCCCGGTCCCTTATGTTATTGCAAATGATTTTCAGGCAGCATACTCGGCTACAAAACACTTAATACAAAATGGACATAGTAAATTAGGGATGATAAGTGGGAATAAAGAAGAATGGATTGCTGGTAATGCTATTCCCCGAGTAGAGGGCTTTAAAAGAGCTCTTTCTGATCTCAACATACCAATTGATGATCGCTGTATAGAATACGGGAGATTTTCCATAGAGGATGGTGTTAAATCTTTTAAGCAGCTATTAAATCGCAATCCTGATCTTACAGCTATTTTTGCTGAAAATGATGAAATTGGTATAGGTGTTTTGTCCGCTGCTTTTGAACTAGGAATTAGTGTTCCTAAGGATATTTCTGTTATAGGTATGGACGATATAAATTTGTGTAAATTTATGAACCCCCCCCTGTCTTCAATTTCACTTTCACACAATGAGATGGCCGAAAAGGCAGCAAAGATGATCTTTAGAATGATTGAATCGGATTCAAAGGTGGAAAACAGTATACTTGGCCATCAACTTGTAGAGAGACAGAGTGTACGTTCTCACTAGTCTCTCTTTTAATAGGAGTTCAACGTAACCGGTTACGTATTTAATTAAATAATAAGAATGATAGATATCTAGATTAATGGGTTTTTTTTATGAATTTTACGTAACCGGTTACGTAAGTCGGAAAATATAGTTGAGGATACTTGAGGAGTGAATAATCTTGGAACAAAAGTGGTGGAAAGAAAGCATAGTTTATCAAGTTTATCCAAGAAGTTTTATGGATAGTAATGGTGACGGTATCGGGGATATACAAGGGATTATTCAGAAATTGGACTATCTTAAAAATTTGGGAATAGATGTTATTTGGATATGCCCTATGTATAAATCACCCAACGACGACAATGGTTATGATATTTCCGATTACAAAGATATTATGGAAGAATTCGGGTGTATGGAAGACTTTAATGAATTGTTAGAAGAAGTCCATATACGCGATATGAAACTAATCATAGATTTAGTTATTAACCATACAAGTGATGAACATCCTTGGTTTATTGAATCAAGTTCTTCAAAAGAAAATCCTAAACGGGATTGGTACATTTGGCAAAAAGGAAAAAACGGTCATCCCCCCAATAATTGGGAGTCAATCTTTGGAGGATCAATATGGGAATATGATGAACAAACAGAAGAGTACTATATGCATTTATTTTCAAGGCGACAGCCTGACCTGAACTGGGAAAATCCAAATGTACGTAATGCTTTGTACAATATGGTAAATTGGTGGCTTGATAAAGGAATAGACGGCTTTCGTATAGATGCTATCTCTCATATAAAACGGCAACCTGGCTTCCCTGATATGCCTAACCCAGAAAAATTAGATGTAGTACCTGCTGCAAAATATACAACTAATGTAAAGGGTATAGAAAACTTTTTAAGTGAATTCTCAAATGAGACTGTAAAAAATTATGATGTCATGACAGTGGGAGAAGCTGGAGGAGTATCGGTTGAGGATTCAGAATTTTGGGTCAGTGAGGAAAATGGCTGCTTTGATATGATATTTCAATTTGATCATGTAGGTCTATGGGATAAAGGTACTCAGAATAATAATGAAATCTTAGGTTTTAAACAAGCGCTAACGAAATGGCAAGAGGGATTGCAGGGTAAAGGCTGGAATGCTTTATTTCTAGAAAACCATGATCTTCCAAGGAGTGTGTCATGTTGGGGAGACGAAGAACTTTATTGGAAAGAAAGTTCTAAAATGCTTGCAACTGTTTATTTTTTGATGCAAGGTACTCCTTTTATATATCAAGGTCAGGAAATTGGAATGACGAATGTTAGGTTTGACAATATTGAGGACTATAATGACGTTGGAATGTTGAATTACTATAAATTAAAAAAACAGGAAGGAAGGTCTCATGAAGACTTAATGGAAGTAGTTTGGTCTAAATGCCGTGATAATTCTAGAACACCTATGCAGTGGAACTCCGATGATAACGCTGGATTTTCAACATCAAAAAGTACGTGGTTAAAACTAAATCAAAACTATGTTTCTATTAATGTCGATGCTCAAATGGAAGAGGAAAATTCCATTTTTAATTATTATAAAGATTTAATTCAACTCAGAAAGAAACATAAATTATTTGTTTACGGTTCTTACCAGTTATTACTACCTGATCATCCTGAGGTTTTTGCTTACTTAAGAGATTTTCAAGGACAGAAAGGTTTAATTATATGTAATATGACTGACAGAAGAACTAACTTTCAATTACCAAACGGTCTTAATTTCGATCAAGCTTCTCTCGAACTTACAAATTATATAACAAAACAGTCCACCTTAAAGAAAGAAATGACTTTTGAACCTTTTGAGTCATGTGTCTATTTGTTTAATAAATAACTCTAGGGAGGAAACAAAAATGTTAAGTAAAAAGTATTTATCTGTAGGGGTTTTGTTATTAGTGTTTTCGATACTTTTAAGTGCTTGTGGGCCGCAACGAGAAGTAACCCAAAATGAAGTAACACAGGGTGAACCAGAAAAACCTGAAGAGCTAACTATATGGGCATGGGAAGATACTAAATCAGCATTTCAAAATATTGGGGATAAATATACGGAAAAAACCGGAATTAAAGTTAATGTAGTGGCTGCAGAAAATGCTGATATTTCTCTGGATGCTCCAGCGGGGAGGGGACCTGACCTTTTTTATGAAACACACGATCGAATTGGAGACGCATATCTACAAGGACTAGCAGCAGAAATTAAATTAACAGATGAACAATTGAAAGGATACCAAAAATCTGCCCTTGAAGCATTTACGATAGATGGAAAACTTTTAGGAATTCCATCTTCAGTTGAAACAATTGCCTTATTTTATAATAAAGAACTCGTTCCTGAAGCTCCACAAACAATAGAAGAAATTAATGAAATTGCTGAAAAGTTAACAAACGCTGACCAAAATGAATTCGGATTTTTAAATATCACTTCTGATTTTTACCCTACATTTCCATTCTTGACTGCAGCTGGAGGGAATGTTTTTGGGAAAAATGACCAAGGAGAATATGATACTAATGAAATCGGTTTAGCAAGTGATGAAGTTGTTGAGGGGGCGGAAATTATTCAGTCATGGCACGAGAATGGATATATCCCAGAAAGCCTTACTTACGATGTAATGAATGGATTATTTCGGGACGGAAAAGTTGGAGCAATTATTTCAGGGCCTTGGGGTATTCCAGATTTTGAGAAGGGATTAGGAGATAATTTAGGAATCGCTCCTCTACCCACTTATAAAGGGAAACATTTACAATCATTTTTAGGGGTGAAAGGATTTGCAGTCTCAGAATATAGTGAAAGTAAATATTGGGCGACAGATTTAGGGTTATTTATGACAAATGCAGTAAACTCTAAGTCTCTCTTTGAAGAAGTCAAACGTCTACCAGCAAGGGATGATGTAGATGTGGAAAATGAACTCTATCAAGGAATTCAAGAACAACTTCAACATGCTAAGCCTACTCCAAATATTCCAGCAATGGCTCAAGTCTGGGAACCGATGGGAGATGCTTTGGTATTCATTACTCAAGGGGAGGACCCTAAAGAAGTATTAAAGGAAGCTGTAGCAGCAATTAAAGAGCAAATTTCACTACTAGGTGGGAATAACTGATAAATCCTCAAGTCTGGTGAAAGAATGTCTCTCACATTCTTTCACCAGAGATTTAAAAGGTGGTGTAAAAAATGAGTAAGCAAAGGCATAATCCAAAGATAGCAGTTACATTATCCATCGTCCCAGGATTAGGACAATTGTATAATCGTCATTTTTTAAAAGGGGCAACTTTTTTATTGTTAACCGTTGCTTTTGTCGTATCCTTCTATCAATTTTTAAATATAGGATATTGGGGCCTCTTAACTCTAGGGGAAATCCCTCGATTAGATGATTCGCGTGTTTTACTCGCTCAAGGGATAATATCTCTTATAATAACTGGGTTCGTAATAACCTTTTATGTATTAAATTTGATAAATGCCTATAAAGAAGCTGTGAAAATCCAACAAGGAAGAAAACGTGATAATCTGCAAAAAAGCTTCAGAGATGGATGGGATAAAAGTTTTCCTTATGTACTGGTAGGACCAGGACTATTTTTACTGATTTTCGTTGTTGTTTTCCCATTACTATATATGATTCTACTAGCATTTACTGATTATAATTTATATAATTCTCCACCAAAAAATTTATTGAATTGGGTAGGGTTTGAAAACTTTATATCATTAGTGACGGTACCAATATGGCGTGATACATTTTTTAGTGTTTTTTCATGGACAATTATTTGGACATTGGTCGCCACTACTTTCCAGATAGCTTTAGCATTAATCCTGGCTATATTTGTGAATGATCCACGAATCAAGTTTAAGAAGTTCATTAGAACGGTGTTAATATTACCTTGGGCCGTACCAGCGTTTGTCACTATCTTGATTTTTGCTGCACTGTTTAACAACGAATTTGGTGCCATTAATAACGATATTTTAGGACCATTATTTAATCAAACAATACCTTGGATGACTGACCCATTTTGGTCCAAAATTGCTTTAATAGGTATTCAAATCTGGGTAGGTTTTCCTTTTGTATTTGCTATATTTACTGGGGTCTTACAAAGTATATCTAAAGAATGGTACGAAGCAGCAGAAGTGGATGGAGCTTCGAGTTGGCAAAAATTTAAAAGTATTACTTTTCCGCAAGTAATGTTTGCCACTGCACCAATACTTATCATGCAATACGCAGGGAATTTTAATAATTTCAACATTATTTACCTTTTTAACCAAGGTGGTCCAGCTGTACGAGGTCAGAATGCTGGCGGTACGGATATTTTAATTTCATGGGTTTATAATTTAACATTTGAAACTCAAAACTATAATATGGCTGCAGCCATATCTATTATTATTGGATTAATAATTTCCGGCTTTGCCTTCTATCAATTCAGGCGCACACGTTCCTTTAAAGAAGAGGGGGAGATGTAAGTGACTAGAAACACTAAAAGCAATCTTCAAGTTATAGGGATGTATTTGTTTATTGGCGTCATTTTTGTGTTCATTTCGTATCCATTGTTATGGACATTAGGTTTGTCATTAAATCCAGGATCTAGTTTGTATGGGTCTACTATGTTCCCGGAAAACTGGTCATTTGTTCACTATAAGTGGCTCTTTTTTGACCCTAGTAGTGATTATTTACTATGGTATAAAAATACTCTGATTGTAGCAACAATCACATCAATATGCTCTGTAATAGTTGTTTCTTTAATTGCATATGCATTTTCAAGATATAATTTCATAGGTAAAAAAAATGGTATATATACCTTTTTGTTGTTACAAATGTTTCCTGTTCTTATGGCGATGGTTGCCCTTTATCTGCTACTAAATTTGGTAAACTTGTTAGATACGTTAACAGGTTTAATATTAATTTATATTGGAGGGGCCATTCCAATGAATGTATTTTTAGTGAAGGGTTATTTTGACACTCTCCCGAGAGAATTGGATGAGTCAGCAAAAATTGATGGAGCAGGACATTTTCGTATATTTTTTACAATTATGCTACCACTTGCAAAACCTATCTTAGCGGTAGTTGCCTTATTTAATTTTATGACGCCGTTTATGGATTTTATTTTGCCAAGTATAATCTTGAGAAGTCCAGAAAAATTCACCTTGGCGTTAGGGCTATTCAATTTCATTAATGAACAGTTTGGTAACAACTTTACTCGTTTTGCTGCTGGTGCAATATTAATAGCAATCCCTATTGCCGCTGTATTCTTATATCTTCAGCGTTATTTAATATCAGGACTAACTTCTGGTGCTACTAAAGGTTAAAGTGTAAAAATCTTTAAAAAAGTAAATTAAGTAAATTAATTGGGCTGCACATAATTTACGTCTTAAATTTTAAAGTCTTTCATTAGTTTACGGAACCTTTAAGTACTTTTTCTTTTATCTTAAAGGTTATATACACATAACGGAAAAAAGTCTGATTATGACTGGACGTTGACTGGATAAAGCTCATTAATAATGAGTTATTATAGGCCCTGTCCTAAAAAGTTTATTAAATTATTTGGCTTAAATCTACTAATGATTTAAGCTTCTTTATTCTTTATAAAAAACAAAAAAACGGTTTATTATGTTAATATGATTGTATAAATTTCAAAGGATAACAAGGATTTTTATAACAGTAACGTGTGTACTAGATTGACATACCTAATGACATACTAATGTTGATTATCCTTTAGATACTAATACATAATGGAGAGAACTTCTGCCCTTATATAATACTAAATGTATAAGGCTATTTTGTTTTATTTATTTCTGCGAAACCATGGGCGGCATGATGTGATAGCGCCCAAAACCCTTTCAAAATAGGGTTTCAGAACAATTTGATTGGTTTTAAAAATCGTTTACTAAATCTACAGTCCTCTCAAAAGTTTATCAATTTTTGAGAGGTTTTTCTTTTAATATGGCCAGTCTTCTTATTTATAACTAACTGTTGAAGGTGAGAAATAAATCAAGTAGAATTACTAAATACTATCACGGCATTTGGATTGTAAATAAAGTAGTCTTGAGTTGTCGGAACTCAGGCACCGAAATGAAAAATTACTAATCTAATATAATTAAAAAGGTCCCTGCTAAGCATTGATATACTTATCAGGAACCATTGAGCGTAAATATTATAGATTCAAAATGAATAATTTGTCGCGTGTCATTGATTCAATACTGCGGCGTATTCCTTGAGATCCGAGTCCGGATTTTTTAGCTCCGATGAATGGGAAATGATCAGGCCCACGTTCCGTTTTTGCGTTCATTTGCACGGAACCTACGTCCAATTTTGTGGCGATTTCCCTGGCCTTCTGAACATCTTTTGTAAAAATACTTGCTTGCAGCCCGTATTCTGATTCGTTGGAAAGCGATACGAATTCTTCCTCTTCGTTAATACGAATGATCGGTAGGACTGGCCCAAAAGGCTCCTCCCATGCCACATCCATATCTGAATTTACATGATCTAATAATGTTGGATAAACCAAATTATCTTCACGCCTATTGCCAGTAATGAGCTCTGCCCCCATGTTTAAGGCATCATCGATCAAATGTTGCACAAAGTCAGCGGCATCGTTATTGATCAAGGGAGTCACGGTCGCATTATCTTCAGGGGTTCCGACCGAGAGAGCTTCAACCTTCTGCTTAATTTTCTCTCTTAAATCATTAGCAATAGTGTCAGCTACTAGAACACGCTTAATTGCCGTACAACGTTGGCCTGAATAAGAGTAAGCACCACTTACGATGTGTTCAGCTGCTAGATCAAGGTCAGCATCCTCCAGGACGATCGCTGGATCCTTACCACCGAGTTCTAATACCACAGGAATCATTTTTGCCTTTTGGGATATGGCTTGTCCTGTTTCTGTGCTCCCCGTAAATGTAATCATATCAATGCTCGGGTGGGTAACGAGAAAATCACCAATCTCTGAACCTTTTCCGGAGATAAATTGAATGATATCAGAAGGCAGATTTGTTTCTAGCAAAGATTCGATCATCAGCTGACCGCTCAATGCCCCTTGTGAAGCTGGTTTGAAAACAACGGCGTTTCCGGAGATGAGTGCGGGAGCAATTTTGGAAGCTGCTAAGTTAACTGGGTAGTTGAATGGAGATATTGCGAGGACCACACCGAGTGGCTCTTGCTCCACCATAGCCATTTTGCTTGATGATCCGCCTCTGGAAGAATCCCCTTTCAACATTTCACCGTGGATGCGGCAACCTTCCTCAGCGGTGTAACGGATTAGATCTGCTGTCCGTACCACTTCTTTGATAGCGGAAGCCAGGTTTTTTCCTACTTCTTTAGAAATTACCTCTCCGATTTGATCTTGTTTTTCAACTAATCGATCTGCCCATTCGTGCAAAATATCTGCCCGTTTATATACCTCTGTTGCGGACCAACTCTCTTGGGCTTCACTTGCCTGATTTATTTTATCGTCTACTTCCTCTTGGGACATCAAGGGAAGAGAGCCAAGAACTTCGTTTCCAGAAACTGAATAGACCTTCTTTTCATTTTTGATTGCAATGCTGATAACTAATCAATCCTCCTGATATATTTGATTATTCTGATTATTAAGTATAATTAAGAGGCCTGCAAGTTTTATAAAAGCGGTAACATTATCTATTTAAACGCTTACAATTTATATAAAGTTTAATATAATCCATTATCCTTTCATTTTGATGCAAGTAGTAGCATGATAGATTGTATCTGGGGTCGTATTTCTAGCTTTATTAACTAGAAACAAAGTTCCTTCATTGTTAATCATTGCTCTCTTTGCTTTGTTAATTGAAGGAGTCCGTCAGCTTATTAGGGAACAGGAATCATTTCAGAATCAATAGGGTAGAAACCCAATGCTAAGTGCTGCAAAAATCATAAAAAACTACCATTATAGTTTAAAACACCGGTAACATAGGTACCATTAATTCTTATATTTAAGTATATAAGTAAACAGGGAAGGGGCGGCATGATGTGATAACGCCCAAAACACTTTCATGCCAAAAATTTAAACGATTTTCAAGTTGATATTGACTGGTTTTTTTTAAAATAGAGATGAAATTTTAATAGCCTCTCACAAGTTCATTGAACAGATGGGAGGCTTTTATTATTAAAGTAGTAATGGAACAAAGATGTTCTTTGTTATTATAAAGTTCATTTATTCCCTTTAAAAGTTTCTAATTAGCTAGATGAAAAAATAACAAGGAGGTATAGTATAGATATTTATTGAGTAAGCGTTCAAACAAAAGTTTTTCAACGTATATACTTTATGTTTATTGGAAGTATAAATAAATGAACTAGTCTCATTCATAGGAGTGAATAACAATTAAAATATGGTTTATCTTCATATTAAACCTCGTCTTAGTTACCATTACAGCCTATATTATGGATTATTTACAAGGCATAACGGTCAAGAATGTGATTCTCCAACTTTATAACCCTGTTTATATGCTGTTATTTTCACTAGTTCTCCCTTGTTTGTGCTTACTAACTTTTTCTTTAATGAAAGCAATGAGACAATAAAGAATAGGGAAACCGACAGCAAAGAGTGGAAAAATGGTTTTTAGAGCAAACGTCCCTTCATCTAAATGAGCTGGAAAATTATCTGCAATAATTATGGATGTGTATAAAATGACAATTGCTGTCGGTATAATCAGCTTTTCTTTTTTATCTACTTTGAATAAGTCTGACATTGCGACAATAGCGGCATAATAAAACACAGCGATTTTAAAAAATGCACCAATGATTAATACTAGGACCGCCATTACATCTAGATGTTCAATAAAGTCCAAGATTTCTACTCCTTGAATCGCACTCAACAAAGGAAATTGTGACCGAGTCACGACATCCACTCCTAGGACAGCTAAATTTATAAAAGTAGAATAGCTAATCAGGATACCGCTTAACAAAATGCCTGCAACCCCCGTTTTTAAAATATTTTTCCTATTTTTGATATAAGGAAGCAGGAAAGTGAAAGCTACCATTTCACCAAAGGGAAACATTATGGTGTTGGTGTAAACAGTCTTAATGATAGGCTTCCATCCAAACTCGAATACAGGTAAAACTTGCTTTATATCTACCAATCCAGACAAATAAAAAAATAATGTACCAAAAAAACCTAAAATTATCACTCCGCCCCAAAAAACTTCAGCCGTTCTGGCAAGTACCTCCATTCCCTTATAGAGAATATAGGCTATCGAAAAGATCATTAACCCACTAATAAACAAGATAGGGGTTTGATCTAAAACGGAAGCACCAAGGAGCCCTCCTACATCACGCAAATCCCTAGATGCTCCATAAATCAAGAAAGGGATGTAGAGTAACCCTATGAACCCACCAATATAATTTCCTAATAACTTCTGGGAGTAACCAATTAAAGATAGATCGGGATAGCGGGTGTAGAGATAATAGTAAATCAGGAATAGCAAGACCCCTCCGAAAATACCTATAAAAATGGCAATCCAGGCATCTTTTTTTGCATCTAAGCCACTTCCAACAACCAAATTTGTTCCAAAAACAAATAAATTAATCAATACAAAGAATTGTAACAAACTTATTTTTTCCTTTACCATTATCCTCACCTCTCATTCTTCAAGTACTCTCGATCTCAGTTGACCTTTCTATTCCTTAATGTAGGATTCTTTCCTCATTCCTGTTTCTATTACATAAGAATCTACTTTAATATTGACTTTCAATTCGGGAAAGATCTCCTCATAATCTTTTTTAATTTTCTCTCTCCAGATCTTTGGATTTTCGCGATTTATGGCCTCACCAAAGCCAAAAACATCACTATTCTCTTCTTTAGCTATTTGAATGGCCTGTTCAATCTCTACTTTGGTTTTTTCTTCGATTTGTTTTTCAATTTTCGAGATTGTATCACGGTTCGTTAGATCTATCTCACAAAGAACTTCCTCCATTTCTCCTTCTTGCTTCACGTGAATATCAATGGTTGGTATCCCGTTTGTTTCAGTGGCTCGAAGAGAAGTACGAGTATCTGTCACATTAAATGAAATAGCATTAGGTTTTTCATCACAACTTAAGTTAACGATTGTGCTATCAATTTTATTAATGATCCATAGCATGCCGCGCGCTTTCTCCCTGTCTACCCAGCGAATCAGCTTCCCTTTTTTAAAAATCGCTAATCCCTCAGACTTAATTAGGGAATTTGGTGTGGTTTGTTCAATATTTGCCGTACTTTCCCCGTCTTTTGATTGCCCTAAAATACTAACCCCGCTTGCAAGCGGCTCAATCCCATCACTTGTCAGTTTTTTTACGAATTCCATAATTTTTACTTGGAGCGTTTCCCCTAATGTCTGTCCTGATACTTCACTTGTCTTCACAAGCTTTTGCCCAGGGATTTTTTCTAATGGAGAAAGGATACTTAATATATTTTTGGCGGTATTGTCTTTTGCGATAAGGACCCTAGGAGTTGACCTAAACTCCTGATTTCTTTCCAATAAATCAAAGATGACCTCAATTCCACTTCTCGCTAATCCTTCACCGAATACCACCGTTTGGGTATAAGGAAAATAGATTTTCCTTGGAGTTTGCTCAGAGACCCTCCTTATGGCTGATATTAACGTGTCTCCTTTAGCTGAATAAATCGTCGTGGTAGAAGCCCGGCCAGGAGTAGATTGCTCTCCACCAACGACCTCTGCCGGATTTACAAGTTCAATGGTCACTTCATATCTTCCCTCTTCTTCAACCTTATCTATGCCTAACGCCGTGACAATTGAGAAACCATCCATTTCCCTACTATTCCAGCATCCTGTAAGAAGAGATGTAACTACAATTAACATGATGATAGTCACTAACCGTCTACTAGCCATTGGAGTCACCATCTTTGTTCAATTGGTTGGCCGATTTTACAGAATTATCTTTTTTTAATGTAACCTTTTGTTTTAGCCTTTGCGGCAGCCTTATGAATGTATCTGCCTGAGCCGTAAGATTGAAAGGAGATAATGGTTCTAAATAAGGCCTTCCAAAAGAGCGTAAACTATTCATATGACCTACAATCATGAGGACAAGCAAGGTCATTCCATAAAAACCTGCCGTAGCTGCTGAAATCATTAGTATAAAACGAAGAATTCGCGCTGGTATACCAATATTAAATGATGGAACCGCAAAGCTTGAAATAGCTGTAATCCCTACCACAATAACCATCGCGGGGGAAATGATCCCTGCTTGGACAGCGGCTTCTCCAATAACAATGGCGCCAACAATGGAAACTGCTTGCCCAACAGCTCTCGGCATGCGCACCCCTGCTTCTCGTAATATTTCAAAGGTGACTTCCATAATTAAAGCTTCAAAGAACGCTGGAAAAGGCACCCCTTCCCGTTGGGCAGCAAGATTAATAAGTAAAGGAAAAGGAAGCATTTCTTGATGAAAGGTCGTCAACGCAATATAAATCGAAGGGGCAAACAATGAAATAAAGAATACAAAAAATCTTAATAACCGTAAAAGAGTAGCCATATCTGCTCTTTGGTAGTAATCCTCCGGCGATTGAAAAAACTGAAAAAACGTCGCAGGAGCAATGAGTACAAATGGTGTTCCGTCAATTAAAATAACCACTCTCCCGTCAAGCAGGTTTCCTACTGCCGCATCCGGACGTTCTGTATTCATTAACTGCGGAAAAGGGGTCGCTGTCTGATCCTGAATAAACTCTTCTATATTTCCTGATTCAATAATAGAACCTGTCTCTATTTTCTCTAATCTAGTTTTAACTTCTTGTGTTAAATCATCTTTAGCTATGCCCTTGATATACATAACCCCAATATTTGTTCTCGATACTGTTCCTATTTGGAAGGTTTCAAGTCTTAAATTGGCATTTTTAATTCTCTTTCTAATCAACGTTACGTTTACTTTCAAAGACTCAGTAAATGAATCCTTAGGTCCTCTGATAACCGTTTGGGAAGTCGGTTCTTGAATCGAACGCTCTTCCCACCCTTGAGTTTCCCCGCTGATGACCTCGTTCCATCCATCCATCATAATCAGAGTATTTCCTGAAAGGACAGATAGGACCAGATGATCCCAATCGTTAACGATCTTCACGTTAGATAATGTTAAAGCATTCATTCTTAGGTCGTTAAAGACGGCCTCTTTAGGTGTATATTTATCAAGTTCACAATTATTGAACATTAAAGATTCCATAATGAATTCGTTCACCAATGTTTGGTCAACAAGCCCATCCATAAAAATCGAAACGATCCGGATTTCTTTGTTCCTCCCCGTGTTCAATTCTCTTATGACTATTTCAGAACTATCACCAAACTCTTCAACTAGTTTTTTTATGTTTTTAGAAATGTCTTCAGAGATGGGGGATGCTTTTTGTGGTTCACTTGCTTTATTCTCCTGATTCTTCTTATGAAATGGATTCCAGTTAAAACTCATGATTAACTCCCCTAACCAGTAGTCTGACTCTTCTACATCTTGTCCATAAATGGGGAGCGTTTATACCTCATTGGTTGATGCCAAATCCCTACCCTAGGCAAAACTCTATGGTTACATGAAGACGTCCCTTCAAAGGTTCAAAAGTTCGGGAAAAGCTCAGCTTAATAGTAATTCAAATCTAATCAAGTTTTTAAAAGATTTAAATTGGGAGGTTAAATGTTACTTAGGAATATTTTGATTCCTTTTCTGAAGTAAGTATTGTTTAGACTAAAAGATTCAAGGTTTTACCTTTAAAAACAATCTTCGTAATACGTATATTTGGTTAATTTCCGGGAAAGAGTGTATGCGATTAAAAATTTAACACACCAAAAATAGCTATGGCTTAAATATATTGTACGTACCCATCACAATGAAATCTCAAAGCTTATTTCTTGCATCTCGCACTTCTTCCCATGTCCAAACAAGTCCAAACAAGGACATTGCTGGAAAATATGTAACCATTCCTTCTCCAAATATGGTCCCTTTAAAAAGGTCAGTTCCTGGGATGCTAAGCTGTAGCTGTTTTTGACTGGATTTAGACTGGAAACCGTGCACAAACTATGAAGTTTTATTTAATTAGGAGGTAGAATTTTTTATTAGAAGCGCTGATAATATAGGGGTTTAAAACTTTATTTGTACTTATTTATACTAACAAAGGTATGGGCGGCATGATGTGATAGCCCCCAAAACCCCTTCATCATAGGGTTTAAGAACAATTTGACTGGATTATGACTGGTTTTTAAAATTGTTTATAAAATATAGAGGTCTCTCAAGAGTTCATAAACTTTTGGGAGGCTTTTCTTTTATTCTTAAATTGTAAAAATGCAAGCGGGAAAGGGTTGATTTTTTGAAATAATGGTGATTCAAGACAATTAATCTCAAAACTGAGTTTACAAGTATAGGGCAGGTTAGTTGAAGACTCAGTTTCGAGATATTTAGTAATTAGAGCCGAAAATTGAAAGTATTAATATAACAGCACTGTTCAAGAAGCAATTAAATATTGATTTACAGACAATGGAGAATATTGCAATTTTTTATTTGTTGCTCTATCTTTGTTCCCTTGTATAGCAAACAAAAGTGAGACTAATTAACTTGTAGCGACCTATCGTGGCTACCTAAACTACCTAAAGAATAACCCATAAGAAAATAGGTTAATCAGATACTTTGGTAAACGTTATAAAACAAAGAAGATCAATAATGTACATTGTAATCGTTTTAATTAATTGCAGGTTTATATGCCACAATCATTGGAGCAGGAGTATTATATTATCCCATTAATCTTAAAAGCAATTATTGATTTGTTATATACAAAGAAAGCAGATTTAAACCCCATTCACGAGTGAAGCTATATGCTTTAGTCATTGTTATGTATTTGGGGGTAGTTTTGACATTCGGTATGGCATACATAGATTAGAAGCTTTCCGGTAAATTGTTGTTAAGCATCTTTGCTATCTGGTTAATGCAAGGATTTTTGAGACCTAACGTTTGAATTGACAAGAGGTATTACAAGTGGAAGAACGATAAAGAAAATGAGAATCAATATGAAGTATAATGCTTTAAGAGTGTGCAAATTTTTTTCAATCGATATCGTTAATCTGGGGAAAACTCCCTCCCCCAAACTTTTAATTAAATCTTCAGATTCTTAATGTTTTTCAAGAAGAAAATCAACAAAAGCTTCCACAACAGAAAGTTCCATATGAGATTGGTTATACGACATCCAGGTTGAACGAGTAATCGGTTTGTGATCGATGTATAATTGACTCATGAATTCTGGGTCTACATCCTGTAAGCAAATCCCTGGAAATAATCCGTATCCTAGACCGTGTAAAACCATCTCTTTGCATGTTTCCATACGGTCCACTTCCATTGTAGTAAAAGGAGGGGTATCATAATTTTCATTCCACCAGGATTGCAGTAAAGATTTTAAGGTATGATCCGTCTCATAACTAATTTGCGGTAAAGCAGGTAAATCATCTAGCTCAATTTTTTTCAAAGAAACTAACCAAATAGCCTCTTCATTTAACAAGTGCTTTTGATCCTTCCAATGGTAAGAACCCCTGATAATTCCAATATGAACTTCTCCTTTACGTAGCATTTCATAGATTTCTCTACTCCAACCAGTTCGAACATTGATTTCAATCTGCGGGTACCTTTCATGGAACATTTTTAGGATATGCGGCAATTTATATCTTGCATATATCGTACTTACTCCTAAACGAAGTGTTCCACTAATTTGCTCATTCATATTTTCTATGTTTTCTTTCGTTTCTCTATGTAAATGAATTAAATCTTCGGCGTAATTTACTAAATATTCTCCCTGGGATGTAAATTCTATGCCTCTTTTTCCTCGAGTGATAATGGTTGTATTAAATTCCTTTTCTATTTGTTTAATCCGGTAAGTTAAAGCAGGTTGAGAAATATATAGTGCTTCTGCGGCTTTCGTTATATTTCTTGTTTTGTTAAGGGTCCGAAGTAGTTGACAGTCTTTATTTTCCATCTTCATACCTCCATCATAAAATTTTTTTATGGAATTTAATAAAAAATGAATATTTTATTTATCAATTCCAGTGTACTACACTTTTCATTAATAAATAGTTTAAAAGTTCAAAAAAGGAGGTTGTCTTTTTATTTGTTATGAACCAGATTAATCGAAGTAAAATGAATATTGGATATAAAGAAGGGATAGAAATGCAACGCACACCATGTGTCATAATGAGAGGCGGAACAAGCAAAGGGATTTTCATTAAATACGAAGATATGCCGAACGATCCTGATACCTGGGAACAATTTTTATTAGATGTTATGGGTAGTCCAGATTCAAGACAAATTGATGGATTAGGAGGAGCGAATTCATTAACAAGTAAAGTAGCTATTATAAAAAAGTCAGAACGACAGGATATTGATGTTGAGTACACCTTTGGACAAGTGAGTTTAACAGATGAGATTGTAGATTTCAAAGGTAATTGTGGAAATATATCCTCAGCTGTGGGTCCCTATGCTATTGATGAAGGTTATGTAAAAGCGATTACACCAGTTACGAAAGTAAGCATTCTAAATACAAATACCAATAAAGTAATCGTAGCAGAAGTAGAAGTTGAACAAGGGATGGCCAAACAATCTGGAAATGTAGAGATTCCGGGTGTACCTCATCCTGGACCTCCCGTTTATTTAACGTTTCAAGATCCTGAAGGGTCTCTGACAGGAAGATCTTTACCTAGTGGAAGAGCGATGGATTTACTGAAGACTAGTTTCGGTGATGTCTATGTATCCATTGTGGATTGCGCTAATCCTGTTGTTTTTGTAAGAGCACATGATATAGGGTTAAAGGGTGCCGAGTTGCCTGATGAATTTGAATATAAGATTCTAGAAAAACTGGAAGAAGTTAGATCACTTGGAGCTGAAAAAGCTGGGATTATTGAAAAGCATTTAGCTACCGTAAAATCACCTGCTGTGCCTAAACTAGCCATTGTTTCTCCGTCAATGGATTTTGTAGATCGAATGGGCGTCCTAAGAAAGAAAGAAGAGATGGATATCGTGATACGCATGATGTCCATGCAAAAGCCTCACCAATCTTTGGCTATCACAGGAGCCATCTGTACAGCCGTTGCTTCTAAGATACCGAATTCCATTTTTAAGACGATTACAGATAATCCATCTGATACTATAAAATTAGCACATCCTGCTGGGATCATGAGCACTTTTGTGAAATATGAACAGGGAGAGTTACAATATGTAAAAGTCTTACGAACAGCAAGAAGGATCATGGAAGGTTATGTCTATACGAGGCTTCAATACATTTAAGGGAGGAATTGTATGGAGAAGGTAAGGCGTTATAGTCTTGTTCTTATTGTAAGCGCTTTAATTATGGGATTGATGGGCTGCGAACTAAAGACATCTGCGGGAAGTAATGGGGAACAAAATTTCCCTAACCACCCTATGGAAGTTGTGATTCCATTTGGTGAGGGAGGGGCAAGTGATACGTTTGCTAGAAAATTTACGGACATTATAAATGAAACTTCACCTGAACCCTTACAAGCGATCAACAAAGGGGGAAGTGGTGGTTTAGTGGGAATGATATACGCAGAAAAGCAAGCCAACGATGGGTATACGGTGTTAGAAGTTACACCTTCGCATGTGATCAGTGATGTTCTTGAAAGAGGAAAAGGAGTAGAACTACAACAGGACTTTGAACCTTTGGTTCGCATCCAATCGGATATTTATATTTTATCCGTACCTATTGATAGTAAAATAAATAACTTTGAAGAATTAATTGAGTCAAGTAAAGAAAATACTTTAACATTTGGAGGTATCAGCCCAGGCGGTTTAGATGATCTTACTTTAAAGGCTTTGGCTGAAGAGACGGGGATGAAAGTTAAGTTTATTCCCTATAAATCTGGTTCAGAAGTAAAAGCAGCTGTGCTCGGGGGAGAAGTGGATGTTTATTTAGACAAAATTATTTCTTCAATTGGCTATATTAAAGATAAAAAGGTAAAGCCCCTTGTAGTCTTAAACGATGAACGGATAAGCAAGGTAGACGAATTACGCGATGTGCCCACTACTAAAGAGCTGGGCTACGATACTACTATAGGGTCATGGAGAGGGTTTGTGGTAGAGAAAGGTACCCCTGAATACGCTAAAGAATTTTATATTAACCAAATGAAGGAAGCTTATTCAACTGACGAATATCAGCAATTCGCAGAAAAAAATTTAGTTGATATTCGAGAAGGGTTTTTGGGACCAGAAGAGTTTAAGCAACAGTGGGAAGAAGAATATCAAACCTTTACTAAAGTAGCTAAAGAAACTGGGTTAAAATAAAGGCAGGCGGAAGCTAATCCGCCTCCTCAAAGGAGGTATTTTGGTGGGAGAGATTATTTTTCATATTGTTCTTATCGGTGTTTTGGTGGTGTTTCTGAATGCATCCTATGGGATTTCTACTGAGGGTGCCATCGATCCGGTTGGGCCGGCAGCGTTTCCGCAATTTTTACTATATTTAGCCATTTTGTTAGCGCTAATTTCTCTATTTCGTGCAATTAAGAAGTGGAGGGGTGAAAGAAAGACGTCTGACACAGCGTCTATTATTAATCTACCAGTAGTGGGTATGTTGGTAAGTCTCCTTGTGTTTCTACTTTTAATTGATTATTTAGGGTTCATTTTCGCCTCAATGATCCTATTATTTTCCCTTTTTTACCTTTTAGGTCAAAAGAATTGGTTTAAGATTACAATTCAATCGATTATTTTGCCATTGGCCTTTGCCTTTTTGTTTGGAAACGTATTGAGTGTTCCTCTCCCTAGAGGGTTCGGAATGATAGAAATTCTTAGTTACTACGTCTATTAGTCAGTTTTATGCGCTCACAAAAAACACACATTTTAAATTTGAATCGTAAGGAGGAAAAAGTGTGGATGTACAATTTCTAGCAGAAGGCTTTCAAACGATTATTCAGCCAGCAAATTTGATACTAATATTTGCTGGAATGTTGATAGGAGTTTTATTCGGTTCTCTCCCCGGGATTAGTTCTTCTATGGGGATCGTTTTGATGCTGCCATTCACTTACTATATGGGTGTATTACCCTCTATTATTTTACTTGTAGCGCTCTACGCTGGTGGAGCATACGGAGGTTCCATCACAGCTATTCTTTTTAATACTCCTGGAACGCCTGAGTCGGTAGCTACCACATTTGATGGGTATCCAATGACCAAACAAGGGAAGGCAGGAAGGGCACTTGGTTTGGCTATTAGTGCATCAGCATTTGGTGGGGTATTTGCTGCCATAATCATGTTATTATTGGCACCACCTCTTTCTAAAATAGCTTTACATATTCAAAGTGCCGAATATTTTGCGTTAGCTTTACTAGGTTTAATGGTGATTGCATCCATTGGGTCAAAAAGTCCTTTGAAAGCAGGGATTTCAGGTATATTGGGAATATTACTCGCGATGATTGGTTTAGACCCTATTATGGGAGCGGAGCGGTTTACCTTTGACAGTATATATTTAGTGAACGGCGTAGAGTTTATTCCAATCATGATTGGGGCTTTTGCTTTAGCCGAAGTATTTAACCAGGTCATTGAAAAAACTGAAAGCGCTAACAATCATAAAGATACAAAAGTATCTATGGAAACCATCAAAATCATTCAAATGCTCAAATATAAATGGGTATTACTTAAGTCAGCGGTATTAGGAACACTAATTGGAATTCTTCCTGGCACGGGTGGATCCATTGCATCAATTGTCTCATATGGTGAAGTCATGCGGTCCAGTAAAAACAAAAAGAAGTTTGGTGAAGGTGCAGAAGAAGGAGTTATTGCTCCTGAAACCTCAAATAATGCTGCTGCAGGAGGGGCTATAATTCCAACCTTAGTGTTAGGAATACCGGGAAGCCCAACTACAGCAGTTATTCTTGCAGCGTTAGTACTGCAAGGACTTCAACCAGGACCACAATTAATGAGTGCACAGCCTCTTCTTTTGTACTGTATTTTCTTTTCCATGTTAATTGCAAGTATTACAGTTCTTATTGGTGGAAGAATCGGAGTCAAGGCTTTTGCGGCAACCTTAAAACTTCCATACTATATACTGGGTCCCTTTATCGTCATCTTGTCCATTATAGGCTCCTATGCTGTTTCAAATGATATGTTCCAAGTCTATATCATGGTTATATTTGGGGTAATCGGATTCTTTATGAAAAAGTTCAATTTCTCTCCGGCAGCTATGATTCTAGGGTTAGTGTTAGGACTGATGATGGAAGAAAACTTCCGAAGACATTTATTAGTAACAAGTGGAGATTTTTTATCATTCTTTACCCGTCCAATATCACTAATAATTATCCTTATAGCGGTAGCAGCATTGTTTCTCCCAATGCTTCCTAAGAAAAAGAAGCAAAAGGTAAGTTCATTACCGAATCAAGATGAGAATGATTACGGAGAGAAAAAAGTAGTTTCGAAATAACTTTACTAAAATAAAGAGGTGTAAACATGCTGGCTGAACAGGTGATCTCCCCTTGTCATGGAGAAGTAAAAGAAGTGTTTGTCCATAATGGTGACTACATTTATGAATGGGAGACTTTATTTGTAATAAAAGGAGAGGAAACTGAAGCAGAAGTTTCTATCGGAATAAGTGGAAATGTTAAAAAGTTATATATAAAAAAAGGAGATAGAGTTGCTCCTAAAATGGTGTTAGCTACATTAGAAGATGATATGGTTATCTCTGGAAGTGACTAATGATTTTTTTGGATCAAGAACATCAGGATTGTTTATTAGAAAAGTTACAGATTCTAATCAAAAGTATACAATATTTTATGATTTAGGACTGGCCGTTGGATAAATAGTATTCAATACAATAATAGTAGAGGTTTTAAGCGCTGATCTACTATTATTTATTTTACTATGGGGAAGGGTGGATAATATGATCTTTCTCTTAGCCCCTCAATATATTATATAGGCGATTAATTAAAATTGATGTGTTATTCAATTAACGGTGCGTTAGTTCAAGATAATTTTTTATATTTATCTTGAAGTCGAGTCTTCCAGTATAGCCTAGTGGTGTAATGTCAACTGTGAAATGATATCGAATTGGAAATTAGTTTTTGGGCAGGTTAGTTGAAGACTTGAATTTTAGATAATCTTTGTTTAAAACACTTAATTTAAAGAAGGGATATATCTATTTTGTTTAATGTATTAACTTAGGAGCATTAATTATATTCAGTTTAGATGGGGTGTATAAATGTCGTTTTTATTATCTAAAGAAAATGCTAGAACTATTAAAATGTCTGATATAGGAAGATCCATTTGTTTTAGTCTGAAATTTAGGTGTTTTGGTGACTGGATACTGTTGATAAAGTATTAAGACTTATTGTGGTTAATAAATTTACTTGTTAAGGAAAATCTTGGTTTAACAAGGTTCTACAGGGTCTGGTATAGTCTTTTAACTAAGCGAGTGAATGGGCAGCATGATATGATAGCCCTCAAAACCCCTTCATCATAGGGTTTAAGAACAACTTGTCTGAATTATGACTGGTTTTTAAAATTGTTTATAAAATATAGAGGTCTCTCAAGAGTTCAAAAACTTTTGGGAGGATTTTCTTTTATTCTTAAATTAAAAAATGCATGTGGTAAAGGGTTGATTTTTTGAAATAATGGTGATTCAAGACAATTATTCTCAAAACCGAGTCTTCAAGTATAGGACCGGAATATAATAGAAATTCACTCCAGTTGAAACTACCGGAAGCTGCCTCTTTCAACCACTCCTTTCCAACTTTCGATACTTATCGTTTTAAGTTTGACACGATTTATGAGGGATCCATAAATGAGTAGTTACCCTTGCGCGTGTTTTGTTATGAAGGGAATAAATCCTTTCTGTCGAAATAGTTCGATAGGAGGGAGGTGATGGAATGCAGCACCCATCATCAAAGCTTGATTATCTTATTGTTTACTTGGAAACCCTTTCGAAAATTAAGAGCGGGGATGAAGAAACGTATCCTGCGTGGGTTAATGAAAAGATGCAACAAACATGTGAACAGATTGAAGCCTTAAGCAAACAACTTTACTAAATTATGGCATCCCATAACGGGGTGCTTTTTCATGCTAACAAAACTATTAAAGAAATTGGTACAAGGGAAAGTGTTATGAACAATTGACCCATTGACCTTAAAAGAGAAGTTAAAGAAGAGATAGTAATTCGAGGTGAACCAACTTGGAAAAAATGGACCGGCCATTTCTTTATTGCAAATTCTGTGAGAGGGATACCTTCCTTGTATGAAATAAATAGATAAAATAAAGGGACTTCGTTTTGTGAAGGACTATGCTCAAGTTGAATTTCCCGAAGTGCTATTGGAAAGTATTAAATACTTGTTCGACAAAAATCAAGCTTGAATCCACATATTGTTATTAGAGGAAATAGAGTTCTTCCCATTTGTTTATCTCGAAATCGAGTCTTCAGCAATAGGTGGCAATTGTTCAATAAAGCCTTAGCCCTTTATTACATAAGCATCAGGAATATCAGGTCATTAAGCTATTTAACTGACAAACCAGGGTACTTTAAGATGGTACGGTATACTTAAACTCCTGCTACTAAACACCAAATTGTTTTAAATGGTGGTCAAGATGCTTGTAGATTCCTTTTCCCCATTGTTCGGAAGTAAGTTTTCCGAAAAAAGGATGTGGATGATCTGTACAAGCCTCTGGTCCATTCTTTTGAAATATTATTATTTTTTGTGTCAATTTATCTCTTTCTATATCAAAATCTCTTTTACTTGTAATTAAAATGGTGGGAATAGTCGACATATTGTGGTCTAAAGGTTTGTCATTATAAAAGATGGGTTTTGCCAATCTACCTACTAATAACCCTAACCAACCTCTTTGGGGTAAAGAGTATCCCATTGCGATGTCTTGGAAAGCTGAGCAATGAGCTAACATTTGAGAGACATCCATTTTTCCCCATTTTGGTTGTGAATCTACATTTAAGTTTTTGATGCGATTTAATATCTCATCTGTATATGTGATCTCAAAAATATTATTCATTAGAATACTCCTTTAGTTTTTTATTTTAACCAAAAAATGCTCTTGATCATTTAATATATAATTCAATGCAACCGTTATTTAATCCTTTTAACTAAGGGGTGCTTTAGTTTAAAATCTGCTTCAAGATATCTCGGAATCAAGTCTTCCAGATTAGGGGTCTTATCCTTAATATAGCGCAATCTAAATTTAGGTTCTGGTGTTGTTAATAAGGGACCTGATAGCCATTCAATTTCTGATAGGGGAAGTGGAGAAGGAAAATCCATAATAGAGAAAATCTACATATGCTATAATGGGACAAAAAGAGGAAGGGATATTATGGGAGGTCCTGCAGATTTACGGGAGCAAGTTTTAGAACAACTAAAATCAATTTTGAATGAACAGCTCGGCAAGGAAAAAGCGCGCGTTTACTTATTTGGTTCTTGGGCCCGAGAGGAAGAAAAACATAGTTCGGATATCGACCTCGCTATCGAATCCGCCTCCCCAATCTCTCCTTTTAAATGGAATAAACTAATCGAGCAAATTGAAGAGTCTACCATTCCTTACAAGGTAGATGTGGTGGATTTACATGATGCTAAAGACTCTCTAGTCCAACAAGTGAAAGAGGAGGGGATTTTATGGAGAGATTACACCAGCGATTAGAAGCAGCAGAAAAAGCGTTGGCTGCCTTTGAAAAGCTAGCTAACCTTAAAAAACCGAATGATGTGGAACGAGATGCAGCGATTCAACGATTTGAATTTTCTTTCGAGGCAAGTTGGAAAGCGGCGAAGCAATATTTATATGACATAGAAGGGGTGGATGCCGGCTCTCCGAAGAGCGTCATTCGCAGTTGCAGGGAGGTCCACTTGTTGGAGGATGAAGAGACTGTTCTGGCTTTGGAAATGGTAAATGATCGTAATTTGACCGTCCATACCTATAATGAAGAAGTGGCCATTAAAATTCATAAAAATTTGACCCGGTATAATAACCTTCTCCATCAATGGGTGGAACGGATGAATAGGAAAGTGATAGAATAGCCATTAAAAGATAAAGCCCCAGACGTGAGCAACTACTTCTAGTTTGTGAACCCAATATTTTAAAAATGCATTAGCTCCAACGGTTAAAGGTCCATTTCTTTTAATTTGAAATATCTAGTTGCGTAGTGACTGGATTATGACTGGATACTGTTAATAAATTTATTTGCTAATGGAAACCTTGAGATAATAAGGATCTGTGGGTCTTAATATTTTCCTATTAATTAGCCGAGTGAATGGGCGGCATGATGTAAGCTGTCATCAAACCCTTAGCTACACAAGGATTTAAAACCCTATAAATGAATATTGACTGGATTTCGTAACATTTAGTCATAAATCTATAAAGCCTCCCCAAAGTTTTGAATTTTTGGGGAGGCTTTTTTATAAAGTAGTAAAAGCAGTGAACTTTTAATAATAAGGATCATTGCTTTTTTTATAGTACATTTAAATTCAACTAGAAGAATAGTAAATATAGATATACACCATATTTAGTAGATTATTCGTAATTTTCAGAGTTATTTGCTCGAATCTCCTACGATCGTACAACTTTTTTCGATATACTAGAAATATAAGCGAGGGATCAACATGCGACTAGAGTCTTTAATTAGAAAACTTATCCTACTCATGCTAGTGGGTGTTTTCTTAACATCCTGCGAAGACATTGAGAAAAATGAAACCGGTTTCCCTGAAGCGGAAAAAGCTGAAGATCAAGTGGTTCATCCTGATAAACCTGGATGGCAGGTCGATACATCTTCCATTACCTTTGATTGGTATGTGAATTTTTCCTGGTTTTCTACGCAATGGGGAAACAACGTCGTTTCTGATTATATCACCGAAAAAACAGGAGTTAAGATTAATTTTATCTCCCCAAAGGGTAATGAAAATGAAAAAATAAACACGATGATTGCTTCTGGTTCTCTCCCTGATTTTATTACAATCGGCTGGTGGGAAGATGGAGAAGAAAAGATAATCGAGCGCGATCTTGTACTCCCTTTAGATGAGCTTGCTGAGGAGTACGATCCTTACTTTTTTAAAGTGGCGAATGATTCAAAGTTAGAATGGTACAAGCAGGAAGACGGTCACGTGTATGGGTACCCCAATGCTTCATCCTCTCCAGAAGATTTTGAAAGATATAAAAACGTGAAGCCATCGAATCAAACGTTTTTAGTACGTAAGGATATGTATGAAGCTTTAGGAAGACCGGATATGAGAACACCTGAAGGGTTTTTGAACGCCTTGAAGGAAGCTCAAGAACAATTCCCTGAAGTGAATGGAGAACCTCTCATTCCTTTGGGGCTGCATGAATTCACTTCTGATGGTAATGATTCATTAGAAGAACACCTTCAAAACTTCTTAGCGATACCTAGGGAGCAGGAAGAGGAAATTTATGATAGGAAAACGGACCCTGAATATATCGAATGGTTAAAGACATTCAGACAAGCAAACGAGATGGGGCTGCTTTCCAAAGATATCTATATTGATAAGCGTGCTCAAATGGAAGAGAAAATTGCAGAGGGCAGATATTTTGCCATGCTTTATCAACGGAGTGATATGGAAGCACAGCAGAAAGAGCTATATGCGAAGGATCCAGATTCCGTTTATATAGCTGTGGATGGTCCGGCTAATTCTGATCTCGATGCCCCTACCCTCCCTGCAGATGGGATATCGGGATGGACAGTTACGCTTATATCAAAGGATGTGAAGGATCCTGTAAGAGCAATACGTTTCTTAAGCTATCTCATTAGCGATGAAGGACAGAAGGATTTTTTCTTTGGCAAAAAAGGGGTCACGTGGGATACCGTCAATGGAAAAAAGCAATTTCTTCCTGAAGTGCTTGATCAACTTCAATCTGACCGTGGGTCATTTAACCAAAAGTACGGGGCTTCTTATACGTATTGGATGCTGATGGACACGAATAAATACTTGGAATGGGCGCCGACTCCGATTGCTCCACTTAAACAATCGATGGACTGGACAAAAGGAAAAACCGTCAACTTTAGTGAATTTGAAGGAATTGACCCTACCGGTACATCGGAAGCGGGAATTGCTGCGAGAAAGATTGACGAGGAATGGGGAAGGGTACTGCCGCTGTTATTGTTAGCTGAATCAGAAGACGAATTTGACCAGCTGTTTCAATCCTTTTTAGAAAAGCGTGAGGAATATGGGTTTTCCATAGTGGAACAGCATAGACAAAAGGTTTATGAGGAGAATCAGCAGAAATTAAACAAGTAGGGTTTAAGAGTTTGTCTATTTACTGAAAGTTGGGAGGGGAAAGGACATGGGTTTGAAATGGAAGAAAATCTTCAAAAGGACAGGGGGGTGGATTAATGAACTTTCCCTCCATAAAAAATTGGTGGTTTTATATCTAGTAATTATCTTAATTCCCATCCTTATCTTCACTTGGAATATTTCTAAGAATAGATTTGAAACATCGATTTATGATGCGAAAAGAGAAAGTGAATACATAGTAGAACTAGAAAAAATGAACATCGAAGAGAACAAGGAAAAGATCCGTCGGACAGCTCAAATTGTGGTCGCCAATCAAGAGCTTACCGAATTTATCAGCCAGAAAGAAGAGCATGAAGTAAAAGAACTCCTGAATTTTAAAAGAGGTACGTTTTCTGATGTTTTACAGTTGAAATATAATAATCCTGCCATTGAAGATATAAATGTTTATGCGGCTAATGAGAAAGTGAAAGAAATGTGGCCGATCATTTATGATGAACGGCGGATCGAAAGTTCGGATTGGTATAGGGACCTTCTCGAATACGAGGGTACAGAGATGTGGAGGTTGAATCAACAAAGTGAGGTCGCTAGTGAAGGCAATGAGAATCTTCAAGAGCCTCAAAAAATATCATTATACCGAGAACTGGAATACCCAAAAGATAAGCATTTAGCCATGGTTGAAATTACGATGCTATTAGAAAAGTTCTTCCCAAAAGTGTTTAACAATGTGGAAAACAAGGAGTCGCAACTGTTTGTCCTGGATGGTAAAAAATCTCTTCATTTCGAACAGACCCAGTCACTATTAAATGATATTAAAGTGAGCCCAAAGGAATTGAAGGAGAAGTTTTATCAGAAAAATTCAGGTGAGATGAATCAAACGATGATGTTCTCAAAGGAAGACGTTCCGTTTCTGGTCGTATCTTCCTATGTAGAGGATTTAGGCATTCACCTGATGCAAGTGAGATCATTAGAAGAAATCTTCTTGGAAAGAGATCAACTTCGAATGATTATCATCCTGGGGGCCTTTTCGTTAATTGTTCTCCTTTCCTTCATCACCCACGGATTAGTCTCGTTAATACTAAAAAAACTCCACCTTCTAATCGAATCCATGAAAAAAGTGGAGAAGGGGGATTTTACAGTTGATGTAGATATCCAGGGGAGTGATGAAATTGGCAGGTTATCCAGTCATTATCGCAATATGCTAAGTAAGATTAATACGTTAATTGCAGAATCAGTCAATAAAGAAGCGGCCACTAAAGAAGCAGAGCTACATGCTTTGAAGATGCAGATTGACTCACACTTTCTCTATAACACCTTAGAGAATATAAAAATGATGGCTGAGATTGATGGGAAATATGATATATCTGACGCATTAACATCATTAGGAGAAATGATGCGTTACAATCTAAAATGGAAAAAAGACTTTGTATCCTTACAGGAAGAAGTCAATCATATACGAAACTACATCGATCTGATGAATATACGCTTAGATCATAGTTTAGATCTACAGATAGATATTCCACCTGATTTGGAAGGGCAGGATGTTCTGAAGATGAGTTTCCAGCCTATTGTGGAGAATTCAGTTAAGCATGGGTTGCAGCATATCTTACACGAGAGAAAAGGGATCATATCAATCCAGGCTTATACTGAAGGAAATGACATAAAAGTAGTCCTCTCAGACAATGGGGACGGGATGGATCCTGAAGTCCTTCAAAATTTAAGGGTCTCTTTATTGGAAGGAACAGACGTGGCTGAGACATCGAAGCGAATGAAGACAGGAAGTGGAATTGGCCTTTACAACGTACATGAACGTGTACAGTTGTATTATGGTAAGGAATATGGGTTGACTATAAATAGTAAAGAAGGGCATTACACAGAGGTGATCGTCACCATACCTTGTTTAGTTATTGAAGGAGGGGGAGGTTTATCAGCATGATGAAGGTTGTAGTTGTAGATGATGAACGAATGATCCGCTTAGGTATAAAAGCTATGATTGAAAGGAAGTTTACAGAGACGGACATCATGCTTGCATCAGATGGTATAGAAGCTTTAGAATTATGTCGAAATAATCCTATTGACCTCGTCATTACCGATATAAAAATGCCGCATATGGATGGAATTCAACTCATAGAAGAATTGCAAGGAATAGAAATACCCCCGTTCGTTATCATCTTGAGCGGGTATGATGATTTTTCGTATGCCAAGCAGGCCATTCAATTTCAAGTGATGGATTATTTGCTGAAACCTGTGGATCGCAATGAATTGTTTGCGTTGATTAACAAAGCTAAAGATAAGCTGGATGCTAAGCTATCTATACAGAAAGATGAGGATGAGTATCTGGTCAACCAATTGAATTATATGTTACTCAATCCAAAAATGAATGAAAAAAAAGTAGAAGAAGCTGTGCGAAAGTTTCAACTGCATCAGTATTCTTCCGGTTTCTATGCTGGAATTTTTCAATTAAAGAGTAACAAAAGCACCCTAACCAAGGACAATTTCTTTCAACACATCGTGAAGCAGATTCAGAAGTATGACGATGTTTCCCTATGTTTCGTGGATAGTTATGAAAACCTTGTTGTATTTACCGAATGCCTAGAAGGACTCTATGTTGTTTTTGAAGACAATCAATTCGACATAGCCAGTCATTTAGGGGTCGGCATTAGTGACAAGCATGTTTCAATGGGAAAATTAGTTGAGGCCTATGAACAGGCGAATGAAGCATTAGTTTATCGATTTATCTTTCCTCATCAAACAATCCTCACATATGAACAAGTAAAGGCTAAAAAAGAAGATGGAACCATAGTTAACAAACAATTGATTCAAAAGATTTTCAATATGTTAGGAACAAATCGTAACGATGAAATCCGATCATCGTTATTAAACATCTTTAATATAGAAGAGATGAAAGAATGTAAAATCTCCTGTTTAGAACGACTAAATGAGGCTATTAATAGGGTTCTTTTTGATCAGGCTTTTAACCAGATAGGGATGGAATCCATAGAAGTTTTTAAACTTTATGACAAGGTTGGAGATATGTCCAATTTTGAGAGCGTTTATGACTATTTTTACGCAGTTGAAAATTTGACCATACGTCTCCACGAATATATGAAAGAGATGAAAAGCGTTTATTCTGGAGAAAATATCATGGATAAGGCCATTGAATTCATCCATGAGAACGCTCATAAGGATTTGAATATGGCCGTGGTTTCGAACTATGTCTCATTGAACTACTCTTATTTCAGTCATGCCTTCAAAGACTATACAGGGAATAATTTCGTGGATTACTTGAAAAAGGTTCGTATCGAAAAGGCTAAGAAGTTATTATCTGACTCTAACCATAAAATCTTTGAGGTAAGCGAATTGGTGGGATTCGGTAATTCCAAACAATTTTCGAGAGTTTTTCGTGATTTGGAGGGAGTTTCTCCTAAAGAATACCGAGAAAAATTATATACCGAAAGGACTCTTTCCTGAGTATCCTATGCTTGTGTTCATGACACAAGCATTTTTTTGTGCTCTTCTTAGGATATAGATCACAACTTTTCTAAAAGAGAGGCTTATAGGTCAGATGATTCTTAAATTAAGTTCTATACCCTTTTTTTCTACGAATCTTTCATAAACCTAAAAATCTGTCACCTTATGTAAAATTCAGTTCATTATAATAACAGATTAAGTCGATTACAATAAGTTTGTAAGCGGTTAATCAAACAAGTCAGGAGGGTGAGGGGAAGGTTAGAGCAGTTTTCTGAAGAGAAGTAAGAACTGAAAGCCATATTTTTTTACTTATCATTGTAAGGGTTTTCATTTTGTTTTTCTCTCTTACGAATCGTGCTTTCGAAGCACAAGAGGTGTTCAAATATGGTAACGATTTACCACATTGCAAAGGCAACAGGATTTTCGCCTGCAACGGTTTCCAAAGTGTTAAACAATTATGAAGATGTCAATTTAAAGACCAAGAAAAAAATACTGGAGGCTGTGGAGGAACTGGGATATCTGCCAAACTCCCATGCGCGATCTTTAATTACTAAGAAATCATGGATCATTGGTGTCGTTTTTATTGAATCGTTAGGGATTGGGATGAAACACCCATTTTTTAACGCCGTGATTGAGAGTTTCAGGCAGCATGTAGAAGTCCAAGGGTACGACTTGCTTTTTGCTTCAAGAAGCATAAGCAACAAGCAGAAGAGTTATCTGGATTACTTTAAGTATCGTGGTGTAGATGGTGTTGTTATTGTCAGCTCGACCTACGAAGACGAACAAGTACAGGAGTTGATCAACAGCAGGCTGCCATCTGTCGTCATTGATCTGAAGAGTGACAAATCTTGTGTGGTCTACTCAGACAACGTTCGCGGTAGTTTTGAGGCAGTTCAGTATTTACACTCATTGGGACATCGGAAAATTGCGCACATTGCGGGGCACTCAACGACGTTTGCCGGTAAACAACGGTTAAAGGGATATGCAGAGGCTATGAAGAAACTCAAATTACCGGTGCCAAAGGATTACATTGTGGATGGAGAGTTCTTCTCAAGAGATAGTGGATATGAAGCTATGAAGAAGCTGTTAGCACTGAAAAACCCGCCTTCAGCTATATATGCAGCAGGGGATAACCTGGCTATTGGAGCTATGGAAGCTATTCGTGAGGCTGGGTTTGGAGTACCGGACAATTATTCAATCATTGGGTTTGATGATATTGAACTTTCGAAGATGTTCCATCCATCCTTAACCACTCTCCGCCAGCAAACCGATTTGATTGGCGAAAAGTCAGGAGAGCTGCTGCTCAGTCAAATCAATACAAGGAAGAAAAATGTAGAGAGTGTTGTTGTTCCAGTCGAACTGATGATTAGAAGTTCATGCAGAAGTATTTAAATTTTACTCAAAATTGAAACCGGTTTCGTTACAATTGAACTTTACTAAAACTGAAACCGATTCAGGCACATAGAAGTCACCGTCTTTATAGATTATTTTTTATATTATTTAGGAGGTAAGATACATGAAAAGAATCTTAGGTTTAGTCCTTACCCTGGTTTTGCTTGCTGGAGTAATCGCAGGATGTTCAAATTCCGCTTCTTCCAACAGTGGTAAAGACTCAGATGATGTATTAAAAGTTTGGTCCTTTACTGATGAATTGCAGGAGCCAATTAAAACGTTCGAAGAGAAAAATGGGGTCAAAGTAGAGTTAACCATCATTCCCATTGCTGATTACCCTACCAAACTGAAACCGGTTTTGGAAAGTGGAGTTGGTGCACCGGATGTATTTACTGGTGAAATTGCTTTCTTGAAGCAGTGGATCGAACGTGATTATTGGGAAAACTTATCAGCTGATCCATATAACGCAGATGAATGGAGCGAAGATTACGTTCCTTACGTTTATGACTTAGGTAAGGATTCAGAAGGAAATGTTAAAGCATTGTCATGGCAGACGACACCAGGCGGTATTTTCTATCGTCGCAGCATCGCTAAGGAAGTATTAGGTACAGACGATCCAAAAGAAGTTGGAGGCATGATGTCTTCCTGGGACAAGATGTTTGAAGTGGGAGAAAAGTTAAAAGCAGAAGGTTACCGCTTATTCCCGGATGAAGGATCTATTCGTTGGTTCGCTAAGAGTGAAGACCCGCAGCCTTGGGTGAATGAAAATGATGAATTAATCATGACAGAGGCAAAATTGAATTATTTTGATCAAGCGAAGAAGCTTCGTGAAAAAGATTATACAGCCTTTGCACCTGAATGGTCCCCGTCTTGGCTTGCTTCTATGAATGGACCGATTGCTTATAACGGCGGATGGGAAGAAGTGGATGAAAATGCTTCAGGAGAAAAAACGGAAGTATTCTCTTATGCTCTTCCGACATGGGGGTTACACAGTGTACTTAAATTGAATGCAGAAGATACAGCTGGCGATTGGGCAGTTACAACTGGTCCATCCCCTTATTTCTGGGGTGGAACTTGGTTAGGTGTTTACAGCGGTTCTAAGAAGAAGGACCTGGCTTGGGATTTCGTGAAAATGATGACACATGATGAAGAGTTCTTAACAGATTGGGCTAAAGATACAGGGGATGTCTTGTCTTACCTTCCTGTTACCAACAAGATCAAAGATGACTTCAGCGAGGAATTCCTAGGTGGACAAAACAACTATGAATTCTTCTTAGAAGAAGCGAAGAAAATTGAACCTGGTATCGTGACAGAGTATGATCAGCAGATTGATACGCTGCTTGGCTCAAAAGTTACGGAATATGTAGACGGTAAGCTGACAAAAGAAGAAGCGATTCAAGAATTTTACAAAGCCGTTGAAAATGCGTATCCAAATATAAAAACACCGAAATAAATAATAAAAGGATAGAAATCTAGTGTTTCTATCCCCTCTTTCTTTCATACTACGTGTAGGTCACGAAAGGTGATAGAAAGAGAAGGAAGGGAGCTTGCCATCTCCTTCATAGGGGATGGGCTTGTCTTCTTTTCAGCATAAAGAAAGAAGGTGTACATGGTGAAGAAGTTAGATCATAAAGGCTATTATTTTATCGCTCCATTCTTTGTAATTTTCCTTGTGTTCAATATTTACCCTGTTCTTTTAACTTTTTACTATACTTTTACTCATTATGAAGGGTATGGTGCACCGGAGTTTATCGGCTTAGCCAACTATGCCCGGATCCTGACAGACACTTATTTTCTAGAAGCGTTTGTAAACACGTGGAAAATATGGGGGCTGAACTTTGCTCTTCAATTGGGGATTGCACTATTTTTAGCTGCTTTATTCTCAGACCTTCGTTTTCGTATCAAGGGCCTTGGTTTCTTCCGGGCGATCTTTTACCTTCCGAACTTAATTACGATAAGTTCTGTTGCGATTTTATTTAACATTATGCTTGATTGGCATTACGGTTCGATCAACCAATTCTTATTAAAAATAGGGTTGATTGGTGAGCCGATTAACTGGCTGAACCAGCCATTTACGGCTCAAGTATCCGTTTCCCTGATTTTAACGTGGATGTGGTTTGGTTACACCTTTATCGTATTAATGGCAGGAGTATCTGGTATTTCCAAAGAGTATTATGAAGCAGCTTTGATTGATGGGGCTAACCGGATGCAAACGTTCATGTATATCACTTTGCCATTGCTGAAACCGATCATGTTGTATGTGATGATTACTTCTCTTATCGGCGGGCTGCAATTGTTTGACTTACCGATGCTCTTGACGGATGGCCTGGGAAATCCTGATGGCGCTTTAAATACGATGGTTCTGTATCTTTATAATCAAGCGTTCCGTTACAACAATTATGGCTATGCAGCAACGATTGCTTATATGTTGTTCTTGATTACGGTGGTCTTCTCTGCCATCACCTTTAAATCCATGTACCGGGAAGCCGCTGGGGAAAAAGCTGTGGCTAAAGCGGAGAAACGTAAAAGCAAAGTTGCGAAGAAGAGAGGGAATGTAAATGTTCAAGAAAAAGTTGCTAAACAAAACACTTATATATAGTCTCTTAACTCTATTAGCGATTATTAGCTTTGTTCCATTTTACATGATGATCATCAATGCCACACGAGAGACAAAAGACATCATTATGGGGTTTTCCTTTATTCCGGGCAGTGAACTAGTGGAAAACTATAAAAATATGATGAGTTACGTCAATATTTGGGCAGGATTCAAAAACAGTCTTTTCGTCTCTATTACGGTTACTATATTGAGTGGGTATTTTTCAGCATTAACAGCTTTTGGTTTCGCAGTGTATAACTTCAAAGGAAAAAATAAACTATTTATCTTTATGCTTTTGATGATGATGGTTCCCGGGCAGTTAGGGCTTATTGGTTTCTATGAGTTGAACAAGACACTTGGGTTCTTAGATACCTTTATCCCGCTGATCGTGCCTGCAATAGCCAGTCCATTTGTTGTATTTTTCTTAAGACAATATCTTGCATCCACCCTGCATTCTTCCTTGCTGGAGGCGGCCCGTATGGATGGAGCGGGTGAACTTAAAATCTTCCATACCATTGCTCTTCCAATCATGATGCCTGCGGTTGCCACGATGTCAATCTTTACTTTTATCGGTTCATGGAACAACTATATTCTGCCTTTGGTTGTAATTTTCTCTCCGGAGAAGTACACGTTACCAGTCTTAATGGGCTTCTTGAAGGGTTCTCCAGTAGCGCAAAATCTAGGGTCGTTGTATCTCGGAATTGCCATTTCTGTTGTACCGATTATGATTGCGTTCCTATTCTTCTCTAAATATATTATTACCAGTATTTCCGCAGGATCTGTTAAAGGATAAAGTCGTTTGTTTAAGGTTTTATCCTTTCAGCCGAAACCGGGGTGCTGAAAATTCTATGAAAATCAATATAAGTATGGAAACTATCGAAATCGATTTCGTTGAAAAAGCAAGGAGGAGGGAGAAGAACTTTCTCCTTCCTTTCCTATGCAGGGGCAGTTTACTTTCGGAGTTTGATTGATAGTTTTAAAAAGGAGTGCTTATGCATGGTGAATTATGCATTTAATGATAAAAAGTATTTTGTAATTGAAGATTTTGATCAGGCTAAGACGTTCTCAAGCTTTTTACCAGGACTGGCTGGTTTATACGGGGTACCTATGTGGGCCTTCTATGTTAATAGAGGTCAAGGGATGGTGAGCTTTGGAGTCAAGGATAAAAACAATGCGATCACAGAATTTTACCCAGCAAATCAGGCTTATGAGCGTGTATCAACAAATGGGTTCCGTACATTCATAAAAATTCAACGTAAGGATGATTCATTTTTATTTGAACCTTTTAATGATGGTTCGAAGAGAAAAGTGAAGCGAACGATGTTCATTAAGGAAAATGAACTTATTGTAAAGGAACGTAATGAAGAATGCGGCATTCAAACGACCGTAACCTACTTCACATTGCCGCATGAAAATTATGCGTCTCTTATGCGTAAAGTGGAAATAGAGAATATTTCCGAAGAGGAATTAAGTATCGAAATCGTGGATGGCCTGCCTGCCATCCTGCCTTTTGGGATTGAAGATGCTGCCTATAAGGCAGTTGGAAACACCTTGAAAAGCTGGATGGATGTGTTCAATTTACATAATAACATCCCTTATTACCGTGTCCGCTCTTCAACTGGGGATACATCTGAAGTAGAGGAGATAACCAAAGGGCATTTTTATACCAGCTTTGCCGAAGATGGCTCCCTATTGAAGCCGATTGTCGATGCTTCAATTCTCTTTGGTGAAAATACGTCCCTGCGCTTTCCGGACCGATTTGAATCTCACTCTGTTTCTGAACTCTTACAAAAGGAACAGATAACAGCAAATAAAGTACCGTGTGGTTTTTCAGCTTATGAAGTTCAGCTTTCTCCTCATCAATCATCCGTTTTACGAACGATGATCGGGCATGTCAATGACCTTGATATTATTCACGATAAGCGGGAAGAAGTGGCTTCTGCCGCGTATTTTGATGAAAAATACAAGGAAGCTCAACACCTGGTAGACGAATTGACAAGTGATATTCATACCAAAACCGGAAACGACTTGTTTGATGGTTATACGAAGCAAAGTTACTTAGATAATGTGCTGCGTGGCGGATACCCAGTTTTATTAGAAAATGAGAAAGAGCCATTTCTCTATTATGTCTATTCTAGGAAACACGGGGATCTTGAAAGAGATTATAACTTCTTTTCTGTGTTACCGGAATTCTTCTCTCAAGGAAACGGAAACTTTAGAGATGTGAATCAAAACCGACGGAATGATATTTTCTTCAAACCGGAAGTGGGCGATTACAATATAAAACTGTTTATGAGTTTAGTCCAGGCGGACGGGTATAACCCGTTAGTCGTTAAAGGGTCTTATTTTGAACTTATTGAAAAAGAAAATCTCTCATGGTTGGAAAGCCTGTTCACCCGTGAGGAAGATGTCAATTATATGAAGAAACAGTTAGAAGGGTCGTTTACACCAGGAGTTATTGTGCAGTCGATTGTTGATCGAAACATACGTTTAACTGTCTCACCTGAAGAATTTTTACGTGCCGTATTATCTCATAGTGAACAGGAAATTGATGCAGAGTTTGGAGAAGGATACTGGATTGATCATTGGACCTATAATTTGGATTTAATTAAAAACTTCCTAAAAGTATTCCCAGACCAAAAGCAGACCCTGTTATGTAAGGATCGTTCTTATCGTTACTTTTATAGCCCTGTCCTGATAAAACCTCGATCAGAAAAATATGTATTGTCCGGTAAGAAGGTTCGGCAGTATGGAGCTGTAATAGAATTGCAAGGCTCTAAAGCTGATAACTGGCTGAGGACAAAGGAAGGCAATGTGTATGAAAGTACGTTATTTGCAAAATTGTTTTCATTAGCCCTTCTTAAATTCGCAACCTTAGATCCTTATGGTATGGGGATTGAAATGGAAGCGAATAAGCCAGGATGGAATGATTCCATGAATGGATTACCGTGTATTTTTGGTTCAGGCATGAGTGAAACAGTAGAACTGAAACGGTTGCTTCAATTTATGATGGAGTGTGAAATTGAAGAAGAGACGATATTGCCCGTTGAAGTCTTTACATTGGTACAGGAAGTAAAAACGGCATTACATCAAAACCTTACCTCCTTTGAATATTGGGATGCAGTTTCCACAGCAAGAGAGTCTTATCGAGCAGTCATTAAGGACGGACTGGATGGAAGAGAAGAAGTTCTAACAGCTGCTGCTGTTCAGGAAATGCTTCAACTCTTTATGGCAAAAGTAGATGCTGGAATTGAAGAAGCAAAGGACTTAGGAGGAGGTTTAGTTCCGACCTACTTCTATTATGACGCTTCTCAATATGAAGTGAAACGGGATGACGAAGGACAAGTGATGAAAAACGAAAAAGGATATCCTCTTGTAAATGTAAAATCCTTTGATGTTCATGTACTTCCTCACTTCTTAGAAGGGCCGGCAAGAGCACTAAAAGGAATGAGCCCTGAATTAGCAGCAGAACTTCATCAGTTTGTTCAACAATCGGGCCTTTACGATCAAAAACTACACATGTATAAAACATCCACTTCATTAGATGAAATGAGTTATGAAGTGGGAAGAGCGAGAGCATTTACGCCTGGATGGCTGGAGCGGGAATCTGTGTTTATGCATATGGAATTCAAGTATTTATTAAGCTTACTGAATGCTGGTTTATATGAAGACTTTTTCAAAGATTTAAAGACTATACTGCCTCCATTTATGGATCCTTCCGTTTATGGAAGAAGTACGTTAGAGAATTCATCGTTTATCGCAAGTAGTGTCAATCCTGATGAAAGTATGCATGGAAGAGGGTTTGTAGCTCGTTTAAGCGGGACAACGGCTGAGTTTTTATCCATGTGGCAGATGATGATGACCGGAAAAGAAATGTTTGTAGTAGAAGACAATGAATTAACCTTAAAGCTCCAACCTCTTCTACCAGAATGGCTGTTTGATGAACAGAATCAACTGACTTTTACATTCCTCGGAGAGATTGAAGTGACTTATTATAATCAAAACCGAAAGCCAACCTTTGGACACAAAGGAGCATCTATCGTTCGGTATATCCTCCATGATGAAGAAGGATCTATCGTCATAGACGGGCAGAAAATTCAAGGTGAATGGGCTGGTAAAGTTCGAGACCGTGCGTTTAAGAGAATTGAGGCAATTTTAAATTAAGTCATTCCTCCCTGACTATATGGATATCCATAACAAATGAGATATTTCCAAAGTAATTTCTTAGGTAACGTACACTATTATAATGTGGAATTCATAATCTTTGGTACGATTGGATTCTGACTGGATGTTGTTCATAAATATTGATGTTTTATTTAAATTTAAACATGTGCTAAAGGTTTAAGCACCGATTATTTAGGTGTTTGTAAGCCATATATAAGTATTTCAGTTACTAAAGAATGGGCGGCATGATGTGATAGCGCCCAACCCCCTTTCATCAAAGGGGTTTGATGACAATTTGACTGGATATTGACTGGTTTTAAAAATCGTTTACTAAATTTACAAGCCTCTCAAGAGTATATAAACTCTTGAGAGGCTTTTCTTTTAAAAGGTAGCAGTCATTTTAATTATAACTACATAAAAAGTCCAATTGCCAATCTCTCCCAATAACTTTGGAATAATTGTTATAAGTGACAGGACGATTATCTCGAAACTGAGTCTTCAAGTACAAGGCAATGATCTAGAATACTTGAATTCAAGATAATGGAAAAATATGATACAGTTCTTTAAGATAAAAGTATATACAATTGCTCAAGTCAAAGCAGAGGCACCTCTGTTCTTGAATTGTGTAAATACCATAAAAGCTTTAAGCATCCTTCTTAAACGTAGATACTAAACTTATGCTTAGTCTATGGAGGTAGATCCTATGAACGAATCCGGTATTATTTTCTTTGAAAGAAAATTTCCAAGCGCAAACATGGTACTTATTAAAGATGAGTACCCAATCCTTATTGATACTGGCTTTGGTAGCGATGTGAAAGAAACAGAACAATTATTGAAAGAAGAGGGCGTTTCACCAAAAGCATTACACCTAATTGTAAATACCCATTATCACAGTGATCATGTAGGAGGCAATTTTCACTTTCAAAAGAATTATAGGGGATAACGATAAAATCTTAACCGGTGGTCATGCAGTAACTTGTATTGAAGGTAAACTGAACATCTAATGTAAAGACTTTTGATATATTTGGAGTTATAGAGACTACAAAATTTTCCGAACATAAAAAAACGAATAAAATGACAGTATAAGAGGTCTAACTGATTCTTTAAGTAACTTAAGCGTTACTTAAAGATGCGGTTACTATCACTGAAGGATATCTCGAAATCAAGTCTTCCGTTTAAGGGGGACCATTACATATGAGGAATGTCTATTTTTTAAAAAAAGTCTTCGAATAAAGGATAATAATGATTCCCTGTAAGGGTAAAGGGAATCTGAAGATCGTATTAATAATCTACAAGGTGGAACCCGTCACAAATATTAGACCAAACGGTTAAAGGTCCATTTTCTTATAGTATGAAATCTAGGAGATGATTTTTTTGACTGGATACTGTTCATAAAGTATTAAAACTTATTATGGTTAATAAACTTATTTGCTAACGGAAATCTTATGATTATAAGGTTCTACGGATCTTAATATTGTCCTATTAATTAGCCGATTGAATGGTTGGCATGATGTAATAACGTCCTAACCTCTGATACGATAGGGTTTTGTAACCTTACAAATTATTTCTTTGGATTTCTTTAGTTAGAAGTCTACAACTATCTAAAAAGTCTCTCTTAAGATAATAATTCCTAAGGGAGGCTTTTTTTATTTATAGTGAAGGGCTTTTGACCAGGGATATTTAATCTTTATTTGCTAATGAATAGAATAAAGTAGTTTTAATGGAATGAGGGACTTCCTTTTATGGAAGTTCCTTTTTTACATACGCACCAAATAACAGCACTTGACATGCCCGAAGTAAAAAACTATCACTGATCGTCACTGATCGTTACTGAGACGAACTGAGTTCACTGAGTGGTACTCACTCGCTCTCAGTGAGTTTGGAGCTTTACGTAATCACTGATAAATTTTTCTTAAGCGAAATAGTCTAAAGGAGGAAATAACTTTGCCTAAGAAAATTCCATTAGTTGATACAGATATACATGAACGAGTCCAATATCAAGAGCTTCTTGAGTATCTTGATGAGCCGTTCAAACATTACATTCAAAATTGCCATTGGATTCAGGAGAAACATATGCCTTATACACAACCTTCCGTTGCAGGGGTGGATCGAGCTGATGCAGTTATACCCGACGGTAGACCTGCCGGATCCGATTTATCATTCATGCAAGAACAGCTTCTCGATGATGTCGGCCATAAATTTGGTATTTTGACAGGTGCTCTAGACCCATCCCCTTCCTCGATGCATGGCTGGTACGAGATGGCAGCTGCTCTAGCTTCAGCCTATAATGACTGGCAAATTGATAAGTGGTTAGAAAAGGATGAGCGTTTATATGGGTCTGTTCATGTTGCTGCTCAGGACCGTGACGAAGCCGTGAGAGAGATCGAAAGAGTAGGCTCACATCCTAAGATGGTACAAGTTTTACTTCCTATTGATGACATCATGTGGGGAGATCCGTACTATCATCCTGTTTTTGAAGCGGCTGAGAAGCACAATTTGATGATTGGTATGCACCATAACGAACCGCCCGTCTATTATGGGAAATGGCCAAGATACTTTATCGAGTGGCATACCTTAATCCCCACAGCCCATATGAAACAAGTCACCAATATGATTTTTAACGGTGTGTTTGAAAAGTTCCCTAACCTAGGGCTTATGATGATTGAAGGTGGCTTCACGTTCATCCCTCACATGATGTGGAAAATGGATCAGCAATTCAGGGATTTGCGTCATGAAGTTCCATGGCTGAAAAGAAAGCCAAGTGACATTATGAAAAAGCATGTTCGTTTCTGTACCCAGCCTTCAGAAGAATTGAGTAAAAAAGATTTTATGTCACTTCTGGAGCAAATGGGGACAGATGAAATGATTTGTTTCGCAACGGACTATCCACACTGGGACTATGATTCACCTCACAGGGCATTACCGAATTTGGATCGGGAATTAAAAGAGAAAATTTACGGAGAAAACGCCAAAAAATTTTATCCGAAAATACCGAACTCAAGGGAGCGATATGATGAAGGAACAAGTCGTTTGTAAAACAACGGATATCCAGCCAGGTGAAATGATGGAATCCTTTTTTGGGAAGCAAAATGTCTTAATTTGCCGTACACCAGATGGCGAGTTCTACGCCTTTATGAATCAGTGTAACCACCAGGGCGCCCCCCTTGATAAAGGGATGATGTGTGGAGCTACTACGGAGCACAGTAAGCCTGGGGAATACCATTACTGCCATAAAGGTGAAATCCTTCGCTGTCCTTGGCATGGAAGAGAATTTGATATAAAAAACGAAGGAAGAATGCTGGCCAACCCTGATAAAAAACTCCCTAGCTTTAAAGTACGGGTCGAAGGTGTAGAGGTCATTATTTATAAATAGGCAAAAAATCTTTCAAGAAGGTGATAATAATGAATAGCAATCAACATCAAAATATCTCTGACGTGATTATTATTGGCGGAGGTCCTACTGGCTTATTTGCGGCTTTCTACGGAGGAATGAGAGAAATGTCAGTGAAGGTCATCGACAGTCTACCACGGCCGGGTGGTCAATTGATGGCCCTATACCCCGAAAAATATATTTATGATGTGGCTGGATCTCCGAAGATACGAGCGAAAGATCTAGTACACCAGTTAGAGGAACAAGCAAACCAGTTTTCCCCAGCTATGTGCCTTGAAGAAAACGTTAAAATTGTAGAAAAACTTGAGGAACATCTTTTTAAGGTTACGACGACTATAGCCGTTCATTATGCAAAGACTGTATTGATTACAAGTGGTGCAGGAGCCTTTCAACCACGCCGTCTGAAACATGCCTCAGCCGATAAATATGAAGGGAAGAATCTCTTCTATTCTATCACTGACCTGCAAGCGCACAAAGGTCAACGGGTATGCATTTCCGGAGGGGGAGACTCAGCTGTGGACTGGGCACTTATGCTTTCAGAGGTCGCTGAAGAAACGACTCTCGTTCATCGGCGCAATCAGTTCAGAGCACATGAGCATAGTATCAATCAACTAAAAGAGACAAACGTGAAAATCAAAACTCCGATGGCGATTGATGATCTGGTTGGTACCAAAGATCAAATAGAATCAGTTGTATTAAAAGAAACCAAAGGGGAAAAATCAGAGAATCTTAAAATAGATTCCTTGATTGTCAACCACGGCTTTTTATCAAGTCTCGGTGCTATCAAAGAGTGGGGGCTAGAAATTGAAAAAAACTCCATAGTTGTCAATCAAAAAATGGAGACCAATATCCTCGGAATCTATGCCGCCGGTGATATTACCACTTATGACGGGAAAGTAAAGCTGATTGCAACAGGTTTTGGTGAAGCCCCTACGGCGATTAGTCAAGCGAAACATTATATTGATCCGAATACAAGGGTTCAGCCTCCTCACAGTACAAGAGTCTTAGGTGGAGAATAATTTTATTGTTTTTCAAGGCTGGATGGACCGACCTAGAGAAAGATTTTATTTATAAATTTCATCGCTCACTATTCTCAAACTTAACTATGGAGTAGAGGCTTTACGATATTCATCCAGTAATTGTCTCTCGGATTCTTTATGCCGGAAACCTAGTATTTTGATTTATGGTTTTTAAAGGGGGAAAAAGAAAATGATTAAGAAAAATATGTACATCAAGGGTGAATGGGTACCCTCTACAAATGGTCAAATCCGTACAATTATCAATCCATTCAATCAGGAACCGATTGCAGAAGTTCCGGAAGGGGATGAAACAGACACACAGTCAGCGATCGATGCTGCCAGAAAAACTTTTGATAGTGGGAACTGGCGCCATACCCCTGCAAATGAAAGGGGAAAACTTGTATTAAAAGTGGCTAAGTTAATTGATCGTGATCAACAAGAGCTGGCTGAACTCGAAACTTTGGATTCAGGTAAAACATTGCTGGAAAGCTTGGACGATATGAAAGATATTGCTGAAGTATTTCGTTACTATGGCGGTCTAGCCGATAAAGATGGCGGCGAAATGATCGAGTCCCCGCTACCTGATTCCAAAAGTAAAGTCGTTCGTGAGCCTGTAGGTGTTTGTGGACAAATCACACCCTGGAACTACCCACTTTTACAAGCTTCTTGGAAATTAGCACCGGCTCTTGCAGCAGGGAACACCATTGTCATCAAACCGAGTGAAATCACTCCTTTAACAACGATTAAAGTAGTAGAACTCATCGAAGAAGCTGGTGTTCCTGAGGGGGTAGTGAACCTAGTATTAGGAGCTGGGGCTAAAACAGGACAGCTGCTTGCCGAAAGCCATGATGTTGATCTTATATCGTTTACTGGTGGAATAGAAACAGGGCGAAAAGTCATGGCGGCGGCTGCAGGGAATATTAAGAGAATTGCCTTGGAGCTGGGTGGAAAAAACCCGAATATCGTATTTGATGACACAGACTTTGCAACAGCCGTAGACCAAGCGTTAAATGCCGTCTTCTTCCACGCTGGCCAAGTTTGCTCAGCAGGCTCTCGGCTGCTAGTTCAAGATACGATTCACGATGAGTTCGTTAAGGCTTTAGTTGAACGAACCAAAAAAATTAGGCTTGGAAATGGGGTTGATGACTATACACAGTCAGGGCCACTTATTTCAAAAAAACATCTTGAAAAAGTGGAAAACTATGTACAGATAGGTGTTCAAGAAGGTGCTAGACTTGTGGTTGGAGGGAAACGTCCTGAATCCAAAGCACTCAATCAAGGCTTCTTCTTCGAGCCTACGATCTTCACAAACTGTACGTCTTCCATGAAAATTGTTCAAGAAGAAACCTTTGGTCCTATTCTGACAATAGAATCATTTAGTACAGCAAAACAAGCCGTAGACTTAGCTAACGATTCTAAGTATGGATTAGCTGGAGCGGTATGGACAAATGATATACGGAAGGCCGAAAGAGTAGCAAAAGAATTACGTATGGGGACGGTGTGGATCAATGATTTTCATCCATATTTTGCCCAGGCTCCATGGGGAGGGTATAAGTCATCAGGAATCGGTCGTGAGCTTGGCAAACAAGGGCTTGAAGAATATACAGAAGTGAAGCATGTATTTGAAAATACAAATCCAAGTCCTTTGAATTGGTTTTAAATATTAAAATTAAATTCTAAATAAGTTTCTGGTTCTTCCAATATTGAAGCTAGACCGAAGGCTTTCTCTAAAATTTTGTTTTCAAATAAAAAGATTTGTGATTCGAACACAATGATCTCAGGGAAACAGGATTATTTTAATGTGGCACAAAGTGAATTAAAAAATAGTGTTTTTAAATCTCCACATACAAAAGAGCGTTTCAGTCACGAAGCGCTCCTCTTGTATGACTACCCGTCTGGGATAATTTTTTTCGAACGTTTTCGTTTAAAGCATCCATCTCTTCAATGAACTGTTCACTCGAAGCGATGATCCGCTCGGACGACTGCTCTGTCGTTTTAAGGGCTTCGAATACGTTATCGAAAGATTCCTGTAGAGCTTCCATACTGATTGCCGGATTCTCCATCATTTGTGTCGTCTCTTCCGCATTTTCCCTTAGATTCCTGGAGTTTGAGAGTAGCATCTCCTCGGTCGCTTTATTGACACCATTCACCGTGTCAATCACTTTCCTCTGATTATTCAAAGCCAGCTGAATCGAAGCGGAGACGGTAATAATATTCTTCGTCAGCGTAACCGCATTACGAATCGATTCCTTCAACTTTTCATTGTTTTTCTTAATTATATCCACAGAAGAAATACTCTGATGCAACACACTCTTCATCTGTGTCATGTTTCTCGTACGTGTAATGATCTTCTCTTTTCCTTCTGTAAGAAGTGCCACATCGTATTCGCCCGTAGCTTCCTTTTCTTTCAAAAGCTCAAACAGCTTCTTCCCAAGATAGATTTGCTTGTCCAGGTCATAAATACGCTTCTGGGCGTTTTCTTTGATAAGCTGCAATTCTACGCTGTCTTCTTCAAGGCGATCTTTACCCGCAAGCAAACTGCGAACAACCGTATCAATCTTCGAGTCGACCGTTTCATACTTCTTTAAGTAGCGGTCGATGGGCTGCTTTTTGCTTAGTTTATAGAAGAACCTCTGCACGGCATTGCCTTCGGTGCGTTTTGGATCAAGGTCCGACACGATCACCTCGAGTTCACTCAACGTTTCGGGAATGTCATTATTGCCTTTGGTCATGAGAGCGTTTACCGGACGCTTTAACGTTTCCATCGTCTCCCCGGCGACGCGCTGTTCCTTTTCTCCGAGGTCCCCTAGTTCTCTCATCACTTTTGAAAAGGAGTCATCCCTGGAAGATTCGAACCTTCCCGCGTAGGCTTCAGCCTCTTCGTTCAAGCGGTCGATATCTTCTTTTTCAATAAGAGTTATCGCTTCTCTCAAATCCTGATGGTTCATTTCAGCTTCTTTGTCTTTATACAAAGAATTTTCACTCATGTTCATACCTCCCTGTCACTAGTTGGTTTTGAGAACTACAAAAAGTTCGGTTGCTAAACATTTTTTTATTTCTGCGAGAAGAAGCTTTCGTCTTCCTTGTTATACTTAGATGCAATAATCCCTTTGCTCCTGGCAAAATTCTGGGCATGACTTTCTTCTTCTTTTCGCTCAAGTGTTTCGATGAATTTATGCAAATCATACATCGTCTCTACCAGTTCATTTTTCCGGTTTTCTTTATTGGCCTCCGACAATAGCTGAAACGAATCGATGAAGTTAGGAACGTCTTTGTCGATCATCGTCTCAAGGGCGTATTGTTCTTCGATTTCGAGTTCTTCCATTCGTCTAAATTGTTTCACTGTCCGTTTTTTAAAAGACGCCCACTCCTTTTGAAGTTCAGGATGGTTCTCAAGAAAGGGGAAGTCCCAGCCTTCGAGGGTCGCCTCTCCCGGGTGTCCGAAGAGGTTTTTCCTCCGGCTCTTTCTCGGCGCTCCACGTAGGAATCCAGATACGTGTATAAAACCTTCGAAAAACCACGCAATGTGTCTCTGAGCCCTTTTCTTCTCGTGAATTCTTCTTTCAAAAACGTAGGGGCAAACGCCTTTTTTTCTTTTCCCATTTCAAACCGGCCAAGCAGCATTTGCGGCGGCTTCCCGTATACCTCGATGGTAGCCTTGAAGGTGTTGGAAGTTGGAATAACTGCGGTGAAAAAGACGCCGTTCCAAAATCCATCCAAAATATATCTCATGTTCATCTCTACCAGTTCTTTTATATGCAGATCGAAATAAACAGGGCGTTTCCCTTTGATCACCTGCTTCATTTCTCTCATCGTGTGAAAATCGATGTAGCGTTGGTATTCGGAGGTATGCGGCATGAATGTTCTTTCCAAATTTTCAAGCGTTGAAGAGTAGAAGTTTTCCATGCTTCGTCAGCCCCTTTTGAGTCCTTTCTTTTCCGCAACAACAAGTTTCTATGATACTTCAAGAATACCACAAGTCGGGGGTTGATAATAAGAAATGGCCATGTACTCTCGACCAGACTAAACAGATAGTCGCCATTTTGGAATGGGAAGGAGAGGAAGCTTTGAGGCGCCCTTTTTATCAATGTTAGCCTGTTCTCTATGGATTTTTACTTCTAAACCTACACATACTGGATTTTGATTGGATACCATAAGAAAATCCGGTCAAAATAAGGAAAGCTTCCCAGTAGTTCACTGAGCTATTGAGAAGCTTTCTGTTTTTAATAGACTACTTACTCCAAACTGTTCAGACAACTTTTACTTTTGTTTGTTTTACCGTCAGTTTTGAGTGGTTTATAATGAAGGCAAATTAGGAAAGACAGGAAGTGCCTATGAGTAAACGAATGAAGAAGTCCAAAAATAAAACTCACCGGGCTGATCAACACTCCGGAAAGCAGAACTCAACTCAATATAATCAATCTAAAGGAAAGCATAAGAAAACCTTTGGTCATAAACGCAGTCAGAAATCCATAACCGCAGAGGTGACCTGCTCAGGACTGAACGATGAAGGTAAAGGCATTGTGCAGTGGAACGGGAAGCAGCTGGAAGTACCACTTTTGCTGCCTGGGGAAAAGGCTGAGGTGAACATATTCCAAAAAGGGCGATCTGTGCATGCGGAGTTAAGTCGTGTGATCTCTTCAGCAGAAGAACGGGTCGACCCGCCGTGTCCGTATTACTACGAGTGCGGGGGATGCCAGCTTCAGCATATGAGCAATCAGGCGCAATCCCGTTTCAAGCAGAAAACGATAGATACCCTGATGAAGCCGTATGGAAAGCCTGAGCCGATTTTGACGATGGATCATCCGTATGATTACCGGAACAAGAGCCATACGACATTCGGTCTGAATCATAATCGTCAGGTCATTGGCGGTTTGTATGCTCAAAATACTCATGAAATTATTCCGATGGATCGCTGTCTCATTCATGATCCAAAAGCGGACGAAATTGTGCAGACCATTAAGGACTACTTGAAGAACTCGAAAATGCAGCCGTATAACGAAGACACCAGACAGGGGTTCTTGCGGCACGTGTTAATCAAAGTTGGCAAAGTCAGTGGAGAAATCATGGTGGTACTTGTCGCAGCCTCCTCCGAGTTTAAGGGTAAAAAGAAATTTGTAAAAACTATGCGCCAGGCTCACCCGGATATTACAACAATGCTTCTGAATGTGAACAAACGGGATACAAGCGTTGTTCTTGGCGATCAGGAGCAAGTGCTGTTCGGAAAGGGAACGATTACAGACACCTTGTGCGGATTGGAATTTGAGATCTCATCAAAGTCCTTTTATCAGATTAATCCTGTCCAGACGGAAAAGTTGTATGGAAAAGCGATTGAAATGGCCGGGCTGACTGGAGAAGAAACCGTGATCGATGCCTACTGCGGGATTGGTACGATTGGTCTTGTTGCCAGTGGGAAAGCTGGTAAGGTGATCGGCGTAGAGGCGAATAAAGATGCGGTCCGAGATGCTATCCGGAATTCAAAGCGTAACGGTGTGAAGAATGCTCGGTTCTACCAGGGTGATGCTGGAGAATTCATGGTAGAGATGGCAGCGCGCGGTGAGCAAGCCGATGTTGTGATTATGGATCCACCGAGAAGCGGAAGTGACGAAGCATTCTTATCAAGCGTGGTGAAGCTTCAGCCGAAGCGAATCGTATATGTGTCTTGTAATCCGGAAACGCAGGCGAGAGATTTAGAGTACTTGGTCAAGAACGGATTTAACGTTGAAGGAATTCAACCGGTGGATATGTTTCCACAGACTTATCACGTAGAATCAGTTGCGAAGCTAGTACGCAAGGTGTAGTCAACATAAGATTACTGTAAAGATTTAGATGATGAGCGAGTATGTGTTGAATTGATATCTTAAAGATTAAAGTAGCTCTTGAGAGTTCTAAGAACTCTCAAGAGGCCTTTAAGACGGAGCAAACCACTTAGTGGGTTAGCTGATGATGAAAATTCAGCTGAAATTGCTGAAGACGGATAACACTCATAATTAGAAATGTGATATCTAGTGATATTCTAGTTCAGAACATCTCTCTTGCATTTTTGTTCACGAATTTGTGAAATGTTTCACAAAAGGTAAGCGTTCTCAAGTGGTATGATAAATTCATCAAAAGAAACAAGGAGTGATAATCATGATTCTTTGCGAATGGAAAGACTTTAATACTGATACAGAAACCTACACGCTGGAGGCTTTTGAAGAAAGTATAGGTGATGAGTTTCATGCAATGGATATGAAGGATGGAGATGAAATACCTTCCTATATCTGGACTACGAATTATGTTGTGATTGTTAAACAAAATGCACGGATTTACCAAGATGTTTCTTTTGTCAAAATTCCGCGAAATCCAGTTTGTGAATAGGATAGGATTTGTTTTTTTATAATTAATCATGTGAAAAACTTCACAATATCATAGGAGTGATTATAATGGCAGTGGTAGAAAAGCAAATGAAGGTGGAAAAGGTCTCTGAAATGATTGATGCGCTGGTGGGTAATGCGAAAAGAGCGTTAGCGGGATTGAAAGAATTGGATCAGCAACAAATCAATACCATTGTGAAAGAGATGGCTCTTGCTGGATTAGATCAGCATATGCCACTTGCTAAATTAGCGGTAGAAGAGACGAAACGAGGCGTGTATGAAGATAAGATTATTAAAAACCTATTTGCCACTGAATACATTTATCACAATATTAAATATGATAAAACCGTTGGTGTGATTAATGACCTTAGCCAAGAGGGTATGGTTGAGATTGCGGAACCAGTAGGAGTCATAGCTGGCGTCACTCCTGTTACCAACCCAACTTCTACAACCATGTTTAAAGCCATTATATCAATCAAAACGGGGAACCCGATTATCTTTGCGTTTCACCCTTCTGCTCAGAAGTGCAGTCAGGAGGCAGCGAGAGTGGTGAGAGATGCTGCTATTCGCGCTGGCGCCCCAGAAAACTGTGTCCAATGGATCGAGTCTCCTTCTTTAGAAGCCACCCAAAGACTTATGAAACATGAGGGTGTGTCTCTTATTTTAGCCACAGGAGGAGCGGGTATGGTGAAATCCGCATATAGTTCAGGGAAACCGGCTCTTGGGGTGGGTCCAGGAAATGTCCCTTGTTATATTGAAAAAACTGCAAACCTCAAACGATCTGTGAACGATTTAATTCTTTCCAAAACTTTTGATAATGGAATGATTTGTGCGTCAGAGCAAGCGGTCATTGTTGATAAAGAAATCTATGAACAGGTCAAACAAGAAATGATCGATAATAAGTGTTATTTCTTAAATTCGGAAGAGCAAGAAAAAGTAGAAAAGCTAGTCATCAATGAAAATTCTTGTGCGGTTAACGCGGATATTGTAGGGAAGCCAGCGTTCGAAATCGCACAAATAGCAGGGGTAACCGTTCCGGTAGATACTAAAATCTTAGTTGCAGAGTTAAAGGGTGTGGGTCCAAAATATCCTCTATCTAGAGAAAAGCTGAGTCCAGTGCTTGCCTGTTATAAAGTGAACTCCACAGAAGAAGGCTTAAAAAGAGCAGAAGAAATGCTTGAATTTGGAGGGGTAGGTCACTCTGCCGTTATTCACTCTACAGATCAGCAGGTCATCGATTCCTTTGGTCTACGCATGAAAGCAGGGCGTTTAATCGTGAATGCACCATCTTCTCAAGGAGCTATCGGTGATATTTATAATGCTTACATGCCTTCCTTAACATTAGGGTGCGGAACATACGGTGGGAACTCCGTATCTACCAATGTAGGAGCCATAAACTTAATCAACGTGAAGAAAATGGCGACGAGAACCAATAACATGCAGTGGTTTAAGATACCACCTAAAATTTACTTCGAAAAGAATTCTATTCAGTACTTAGCAAAAATGCCTAAGATTTCAAAAGCCTTTATTGTTACAGATGAGGGTATGGTGAAATTAGGGTATGTAGATAAAATCTTGCACTACCTACGCAAACGCCCAGATTATGTACATTGTGAGATATTTTCTGATGTAGAGCCGGACCCATCTAGTGAAACCGTGATGCGCGGAGCGGAAATGATGAAGCAATTTCAGCCAGACGTCATCATTGCTTTAGGTGGAGGATCAGCGATGGATGCTGCCAAAGGAATGTGGCTCTTTTACGAAAGCCCTGAAACAGATTTTAACGGATTGAAGCAAAAATTCTTAGATATTCGGAAACGTGTATTTAAGTACCCTGAATTGGGATTGAAGGCTCAGTTCGTAGCGATTCCTACCACATCTGGTACAGGATCAGAAGTTACTTCTTTCTCTGTCATTACGGATAAAGAAGAAAATGTGAAATATCCATTAGCTGATTACGAATTAACACCAGATGTAGCCATCATTGATCCGCAGTTTGTGATGACTGTACCGAAAACGGTTACGGCAGACACGGGTATGGACGTGTTAACCCATGCGATTGAAGCCTACGTGTCTAATATGGCAAACGATTTTACAGATGGGCTTGCGATGAAAGCAATCCAACTTGTGTTTGAGTATCTTCCAAGAGCTTACCGCAATGGGGACAAGGATGAAGAAGCACGTGAGAAAATGCATAATGCCTCTACCATTGCGGGAATGGCCTTTGCGAATGCATTCTTGGGTATTAATCACAGCTTAGCCCATAAATTAGGTGCCGAGTTCCACATTGCTCACGGCCGTTCCAATGCTATACTCATGCCGCACGTGGTCCGATACAATGCAATGAAACCAACGAAATTTGCAGCTTTTCCAAAGTATGAGCATTTTAAAGCAGACTTACGTTACGCTGAAATTGCCCGTATGCTGGGCTTACCAGCACGCACAACTGAAGAAGGTGTGGAAAGTTTAGTACAAGCTATTATCCGCTTGGCGCAAGAGCTTCATATTCCGATGAGTATAGCCGAAAATGGGGTAGATGCAAAAGGGTTTGAAGATAAACTGGATGTATTAGCAGACCGTGCATTTGAAGACCAGTGTACAACGGCGAATCCAAAACTTCCACTTGTAACGGAATTAGCTCAGATTTACCGCGAAGCGTATAAAGGGGTGTAACATCTAAGCTTTATCTGTAAATCGAAGTTCTCTTATATGGAGTGAGGATTAGAAGAGGCGTCTCATTAGTTGACAAAACTTTTGAGAAGCCTCTTTCTCTATTAAATCAATCCCGTTAGGCGAAAGGGCTATAAGGCCAAGTCTAGTGATATGAAAGTCTGAGTGAAGGGTGAACGATAATGGAGGAGTAATGCGGAATGGTTATGATCGTTCTGGTTGCTTCGCAAAAAGCTGGTAAAGTTATTGCACTAGAGTTGAAAAGGTGCGGTTTGCGACTCCATTCGCCATTCCAATGAGGTAATCGTACATCCACCTGGAAGAAGGAGTGACAGAGCGTTCCTATGTAGCGTGGTCAAGCTACAGCCTGAGCGAGTTGTGTAGGGCACACATGCGCTAAATTTGAGCCACTTTACCAAGAACGGATAATGACGTAAATGAAGGGGGGCGGGCAGTGGGCATGTTTCCTCAGACTTCACATGTGAAAGCAGTCGCAAGTTCGGGAAAGCTTAATAGATAATGGAAGCCATAGTAACGTCTTACATGTAGTGAAACCCGTGCCATCTCTTTCCGAATGTCGGGGGAGGGCACGGGTTTCGTTTTTTATTATAACGTTGTGGCAAATAGCGGAAAGTTACTGTGTCAGTATGTGCATAGCATGTTGAACTCTCTCTTCAGTCGGTGGTGAAATGTGTTCAAGTTTGTAATCTAATCCTAAGTTATGCCACTTATAAACGCCGAGCTGATGATAGGGAAGGACTTCAATTTTTTCAACGTTTGAAAGAGTCTTGATGAACTGGGCTAAAGGATATAAATATTCATCGTAGTCACTGATTGTTGGGACTAGAACATGTCGAATCCATACAGGAACGTGTTTTTCGGACAAATAGGTAGCAAAGTCCAATATGTGGTCATTTGGTAACCCTGTTAACTCCTTGTGTTTAATGGTATCGATATGTTTGATATCCAGTAAGACCAAGTCCGTGACCTCTAAAAGTTCATCTAAGCGTTTTAAAAAGTGAGGAGAGCGATGAAAACATCCTCCAGACGTATCAATCGTCGTATGGATTCCGAGCGTTTTTAACTCACGGAACAACTCACTTAAAAATTCTATTTGGATTAGAGGTTCTCCTCCACTTACTGTCACCCCACCATTTGAAGCTTGGAAATAAGGAATATAATCTTTAATGTCATCAACGAGCTCTTTTACTGTCTTTTCCTCACCCTGGTTGATTTTCCAAGTATCTGGGTTGTGACAGAATTGGCACCTTAGGAGACACCCTTGTAAAAAGATGACATACCGTAACCCCGGTCCATCCACCGTTCCGCAAGTTTCAACAGAATGGATACGTCCTTTCATGTTTTATGCCCTCCTTTCTTCCACAACGAATTTACATACTTTGGTGGAATGTTCGGTTGATTACATCAATTTGTTGTTCTCGGGTCAGCTTGATAAAGTTGACGGCATATCCAGATACACGAATCGTTAGCTGTGGATATTCTTCTGGATGATCCATAGCGTCTAGCAGCGTTTCGCGGTCAAAGACGTTTACGTTTAAATGGTGACCCCCTTTCATGATGTACCCATCCAGCATGCCTGCAAGGTTACCAGAGCGCGCTTCTTCCTCCTTTCCAAGCGCTTTTGGCACGATGGAGAAGGTGTTTGAAATCCCATCAAGTGAATACTCATAGGGCAGTTTAGCCACAGAGTTTAAGGAAGCGAGTGAGCCGTTTTTGTCTCTACCGTGAAGAGGGTTCGCTCCTGGCGCAAATGGTTCTCCTGCTTTCCGTCCATCTGGTGTATTGCCGGTTTTCTTACCGTAAACCACGTTTGATGTAATGGTTAAGATGGATTGTGTTGGCTTAGAATTCCGATACGTATGATGGGTACGAATCTTGTTCATAAACCTCTTAACGAGATCAACAGCAATGCTGTCAACACGGTCATCGTTGTTTCCGTATTTCGGGAAGTTTCCTTCTATTTCAAAATCAACCGCTTTGCCATATTCATCTCGGATTACGTTTACATGCGCATATTTAATCGCGCTAAGAGAATCGGCTACAACGGATAAGCCTGCAATTCCACATGCCATTGTTCGAAGGACTTCACGATCATGTAGAGCCATTTCAATTCGTTCATAACTATATTTGTCATGCATGTAGTGAATCACATTGAGCGTGTTTACATAAAGACCAGATAACCAATCAAGCATAAGGTCGTATTTTTCCATTACTTCCTCGTAGTTCAAGGTATCCGATGTAATCGGTGCATAAGCTGGACCTACAGGAATGTTTAACTTTTCATCGATTCCGCCATTAATGGCGTATAATAGAGCTTTTGCAAGGTTGACACGTGCACCGAAAAACTGCATTTGTTTCCCAATTGCCATGGCAGATACACAACAAGCAATCCCGTAATCATCTCCATAAGTCTCACGCATCAAATCGTCATTTTCATACTGAATTGAACTTGATTTAATAGACATTTTAGCGCAATACTTCTTGAAGGATTCAGGAAGTTTAACAGACCATAGAACAGTTAAATTAGGTTCAGGCGCCGGTCCTAGATTCTCTAAAGTGTGTAAAAAACGATAAGAGTTCTTTGTGACAAGTGGGCGGCCATCTAGAGACATACCTGCTAAGGACTCTGTAACCCAAGTAGGATCTCCACTGAAAAGTTCATTGTACTCAGGTGTACGGGCAAATTTCACGAGTCGGAGTTTCATGACGAAATGATCGACTAATTCTTGAGCTGCTTGCTCTGTTAGAATCTCATCCTTTAAGTCGCGCTCGATATAGATATCTAAAAAGGTAGAGACACGACCAAGGCTCATAGCGGCACCATTTTGCTCCTTAATTGCTGCTAAGTAGCCAAAATATAGCCACTGGAAAGCTTCTTGAGCTGTTGTGGCAGGCTTAGAAATGTCAAAACCATAGATTGCACCGAGTTGTTTCAGTTCTTGCAAGGCACGAATTTGCTCGGAAGTTTCCTCACGATCACGAATTATGTCTTCTGTCATGGTGCCATTCCCAATCAGATCAAACTCTTTTTTCTTCTCAGCGATGAGATGATCGACACCATAAAGGGCGACTCTTCGATAATCTCCTATAATACGTCCACGTCCATAAGCATCTGGAAGACCAGTAACGATCCCTGCTTTACGTGCGAGCTTCATTTCAGGAGTATAAGCATCAAAAACTCCCTGATTATGAGTTTTGCGATAGTCAGTGAACGTTTTCTCTACTTCTTCATCCACTTCGAACCCATAAGATTCAGCGGCCATCACAGCCATGCGAATGCCGCCAAATGGCTGCAAGGATCGCTTGAATGGAGAATCTGTCTGAAAACCAACAACCTTTTCTGTGTCTTTGTTAAGATATCCAGGTCCATGCGAAGTAATGGTAGAAACGATTTTCGTATCTAAATCTAATACACCGCCATTTTCTCGTTCTTGTTTCGTTAAATCCATAACGTGATCCCATAAAGTGAGAGTATCAGCCGTCGGTCCCTGTAAGAACGATTCATCCCCTTCATAGAGAGAGTAGTTTCTGAGAATAAAGTCGCGAACATCGATCTCCTGCTGCCATCTTCCTTTAGTAAACCCATCCCATGCCGAATTCCGTTTCACTTGCGCTACCATACTCATTTTCTGAAACCTCCTTAAATAATATGAAAATTGTTCAGTGTTTCACAAAGATGTGCAAATTTTTTTGTGTTTCTCTTTTTATTATATAGGATAGTGAAGGATATATTGTGTGTTTTTTCACAAATGAAGGAATCCAAGAAAAGAGTCATAAAACATTCAAAAAAATGACAACAGTTTTACATTGAATATGTCTGAGAAAGTGGTCAGAATCCCTTGTGATGATTATGTGAATTTCCCAGCCCGTTATTATAAGGTACTCATCCTTCTTGCAGTACCCTTCTAGAGAAAAAGGTGAAAAAGACAAGAGTGGTCGAGGATAGTGAGAGGAAAATATCCTTAATCATGAATGAAAGTTGTGAAAAAGTGTTATTTAGGAGTGAGCCGGGAACAGCAAAAAGAAAAGGTGATAGAAGGTAGACTGCTTTTCTTGAAAAAAGAACCAAAAGGAGGAAATATAAATGGCTAACCAAACCTCAGAAAACCAGGAGACCCTCAAGAAAATTAAAGACATGATTAAAGATGAGAAAGTAGCAATGCTGACCACGATATCCCCTGAGGGTAGGCTGATGTCCCGGCCGATGCATACGCAGGAAGTAGAAATGGATAAGGAAGAGATCTGGTTTATTACAGAAAAAGATACAGAGAAATATGAGGAGATCAACCGTAATCCTGCGGTTAACCTTGCCTACGCAGGCAAATCCTATGTATCAATTAGCGGAACTGCTGAATTCGTCCAAGATGACAAAAAGAAAAAAGAATACTGGAATAAGATTGTCGAAAAAGTGCTGAACACTTCTGCCGATGACCCGAATGTTGTACTGGTCAAAGTGACACCTGAAATCGCCGAATACTGGGAGTCTGGCATAAGTGTTAAGACCGTCAAGGAATTTGTAAAAAAGATGGCCAGCAGAAATTCTATGGAAGAAGGCAATGATTTAAAAGATACTGTCCACTTTGATGAAGACGCGAAATAACTGAAAGTCTCTCTTAAGATGTTCTCTTAAGAGAGACTTTTTTTGTTAGGATCTATTAAGTCCAATTTAGTCTAATTATGCACTAATGCTTGGAAGGGGGAGCATTACGAGATTCACCAAGCCCTTGTTCCAGTGGCTCTGTGTCCATTTTTTCTTACCATCGGTGCTCTCCCGCCTATATCATCATTTTTTATCTGCGTCGGTACTGTTCGGCGATCACAACTGGCTTCTATTTCCTTGTCGAATGTTCTGGATTTATCCCTGAATTGACTTTGACATCCCTAAAAAGTCATGTTAGTGTTAAAAACGTTAAATAAATTCTTAACAAACTTAATTCACTTCAGAATTGGAGTTGATCAAATTGAACTTGAACTTAAAACTTCAACAATACATTAATGGTAAATGGGTGGACGCGAAGTCGGAAAATACGCGTACTATTATTAATCCATTTAACCAGGAGATCATTGCCGTCGTTCCAGAAGGTGATGAATCAGATACAAAAGAAGCAATTGCTTCGGCAAGAGAAGCATTTGATAACGGAGAATGGGCTTCTACCCCTGCAACAGAGCGAGGAGCTGTCGTAAGGAAGATTGCTGAACTAATTGAAAGAGACAAAGAAGAATTGGCGCATTTAGAATCATTGGATACCGGCAAGACAGTAGAAGAAAGCCGTGGAGACATGGATGATATTGCTGGAGTATTTCGTTATTATGCAGAAATTGCAGATAAAGATGGTGGGGAGATGATCGATTCTCCAGTGCCAAACTCCATCAGTAAAGTGGTTCACGAACCAGTCGGTGTCTGTGGCCAAATTACACCTTGGAATTATCCTTTACTTCAAGCGTCCTGGAAATTGGCGCCAGCGCTTGCAACTGGAAATACGTTAATCATGAAGCCAAGTGAAATCACACCACTTACGACCATAAAAGTATTTGAACTGATGGAAGAAGCAGGAGTACCAGCTGGTGTTGCCAATCTAGTTCTTGGTACAGGTGCTACAGTAGGCAATGAGTTGTCTACGAATTCGGATGTAGATCTTATTTCTTTCACAGGCGGTATCGCAACAGGAAAGAAAATTATGAAAGCGGCTAGCGCGAATGTGAAGAAGCTTGCTCTTGAGCTTGGTGGGAAAAACCCGAACGTCATCTTTGCTGATGCCGATTTTGATCTTGCTGTTGATCAAGCATTAAACGGTGTCTTCTTCCACGCAGGACAAATCTGTTCCGCTGGTACAAGACTGATTGTAGAAGAAAGCATTCACGATGATTTCGTTAACGCGCTTGTGGAGCGAGTGAAAAACTTCAAGCTGGGAAGCGGTTTTGAGGAAGATACCCAAATGGGACCGCTCATTTCAGCTGAACACCTTGCGAAAGTAGAAAAGTATGTGGAAGCAGGGATTGAAGAAGGGGCTACATTAGCTGTTGGCGGAAAACGCCCGGAAGATCCTGAATTACAAAACGGATTTTTCTACTTGCCAACGATTTTAACAGACTGCACCACAGACATGAGTGTTGTTCAAGAAGAAGGCTTTGGTCCCGTGATCACGGTTGAGAAATTCCGTGAAGAAGAAGAGGCTGTAAAACTCGCGAATGACTCCATCTACGGACTTGCTGGCGGCGTCTTTACAAGCGATATTGCAAAAGCTGAACGCTGTGCAGCGAAGATGCGTATGGGTACAGTCTGGATTAATGAATTCAACCTTTATTTCCCGCACGCGCCATGGGGTGGATTCAAACAGTCTGGTATTGGACGCGAACTAGGAAAGCTGGGAATTGAAGAATATACAGAAACCAAGCATATATTCCAAAACCTTAAACCTGAACCGATTAACTGGTTCTAAGCTACGCATTCTAGTATTTAACTAATAAATCAAAAAGATAAACTCAACTAATAAATAAAGAAGGGTTCATGGGCAATGGTTTCCTATTGTCCGAACCCTTTCCATTCAATTTAACATCAAGGAGGAACAGATATGACAGAAGCATATGATATTGTAATTGTTGGTGGCGGAAGTGCAGGTTCCGTACTTGGCGACCGCCTAAGCGCAGATGGAAAAAAGAGTGTTCTTGTATTAGAGGCAGGACGCAGTGACTATTCTTGGGATCTATTGATTCAGATGCCGGCAGCGTTGCCGTTCCCTTCTGGAAAAAACCTTTACGATTGGCAATATGAATCGGATCCTGAGCCATATATGAATGGACGTCGTATCCCACATGCGCGCGGAAAAGTACTTGGAGGTTCCAGCTCTATCAACGGTATGATTTATCAACGCGGAAATCCGAAGGACTATGAACGCTGGGGATCTGACGAAGGAATGGAAAACTGGGATTGGGCGCACTGCCTTCCGTACTTCAAGCGTCTGGAGAATGCGTTAGGCTCACCAGATGATGAACTCCGTGGTCACGACGGGCCGATCAAATTGGAACGCGGACCAGCCAAAAACCCTCTATTCCAAGCCTTCTTTAACTCAGCTGTAGAGGCTGGTTATAACAAAACCCCTGATGTGAACGGCTTCCGTCAAGAAGGATTCGGTCCGTTTGATAAGCATGTGTACAAAGGTCAGCGCTTGTCAGCATCACGTGCTTACCTACATCCGGCAATGACTCGTGAGAACCTCACGGTGAAGACGCGTGCTTTCGTGACAAACATCGATTTCGAAGGTACACGTGCGAAAGGGCTGACGTATCGTCGAAATGGGAAGACACACAAAGTCGAAGCAGGAGAAGTCATCCTGTCAGGTGGTGCAATCAACACGCCGCAACTGCTTCAATTGTCTGGTGTAGGGGATGCTAAGCACCTTCGTTCCCTTGGCATTGATCCGGTTGTTGATCTTCCAGGTGTCGGAGAAAATCTTCAGGATCACCTTGAAGTTTACGTTCAACACGCATGCCCGGTTCCTGTTTCCGAACAGCCTAACTTGCAGAAGCGTCGTATGCCATGGATCGGCCTTCAGTGGATGCTTGGACGTACAGGTCCAGCAGCAACGAACCATTTCGAAGGTGGAGGCTTTGTCCGCTCAAACGAAGACGTCGACTACCCGAACTTGATGTTCCACTTCCTTCCGGTAGCCGTACGTTACGATGGACAAAAAGCACCAACAGATCACGGATTCCAGGTACACATCGGACCGATGTACTCTGATGCCCGCGGATCATTGAAAATTAAGTCGAAAGATCCGAAAGAGCATCCGAGCATGGTCTACAACTATCTATCTACCGAACAAGACAAACGTGAGTGGGTAGAAGCAATTAGAATTACTCGTGAGATTATGTCTCAACCATCTATGAAAAAGTACAATGCAGGAGAAATCTCACCTGGCCCTACTGTTCAGACAGAAGAAGAGATACTGGAATGGGTAAGAGAAGACGCAGAAACTGCCCTGCACCCGTCTTGTACAGCTAAGATGGGACCTGAATCAGACCCTATGGCTGTCGTAGATCCAGAAACTATGAAGGTTCACGGACTTGAAAACCTACGAGTAGTTGATGCTTCTGCTATGCCTTACGTAACAAACGGCAACATTCATGCACCTGTATTGATGTTGGCGGAAAAGGCAGCAGACCTGATCCTTGGACGTAAACCGCTGGATCCGATTGATGCTGATTACTATCGTCATGGAGAACATCCAGCTGATGCAGGCACAGTAAAATAATGCTTTCTATGAGAAGGCCTCTTTCAAAATGTATTGGCTAGTCGAGCATACATTTATGAGAGAGTCCTTCTCTTTTTTCTGGAAAATCATTTTATAATATTGTCTTATTAATGAAATGGGATAAAGCACTCTCACAAACTCTATCAGATTTTGCTTCTTCTCTTTTCCGATAAGTAAAAATAACCCAAATGAGAGGTTTAACTACCTATCATTTGGGTTATTAGTGTTTATATGGAATTTTTAATCTAAAGCACGATACAAGAAAGCACTGAATTCAGCTCGTGTTGCTTCTTCGTTAGGTCGGAATGTGTTGTCATTGTATCCTGTAGTGATAGAATTGGAAGCTAGTGCGTACACTTCGTCATATGCCCAATGAGAAGAGTTCATATCTTCAAAACTATAAGAACTGCTATTGCCGCTTAATTCGAAAGCTCTAGTGACGATTGCTGCAATTTCAGCTCTGGTAATATCTTCATCTGGTTTGAATTCACCATTTCCATAACCATTGACTAGACCAGCTTTAACCGCTGCATTTATGTATTCATACGCCCAGTGAGATGAGGGAACATCGTTGAATTGACCGGATGAAGAAGGTGTAAGGTTCAAGGACTCGATCGCCATTTTAGCAACTTGCGCTCTGGATACATTGTCATTTGGTCCAAAGCTTCCGTCAGGCAACCCATTGATGATCCCTTCTTCATTTAAATGTTTAATCTCATCATATGCCCAGAAATCAGTTGAAACATCGCTGAAGAAACTGGTATTTAAAAATCTTTTTGCCCCCGTATATTTATCTCCCCAATATCCAGAGAAGACCGGATCAATGGCAACTCCACTGCTCTTGGTAGAAGAAATCATTTCACCATTTCCGATATAGATCCCTACATGGGAAATACCATCTTTATATGTACCCGAGAAGAAGACCAAGTCTCCTTTTTGAAGATTAGATGCTGAAACATAAGTACCTTGCTCGTATTGGTCATAGGAACCTCTTGGTAGATCTACCCCAAAGTTCTCCATTACATAGTATGTATATCCTGAACAATCAAAACCATCTGGTGTTTCTCCACTCCATTGGTATGGAGTTCCAAGATATTTTTTTGCAAAATTGATCACTTCATCTCCTGAAGCCGATGCTGCATGAGTTTGCGGTACAAATAGAACCATAGCCATAAAACTAGCTAAAACGACACTGACAAATTTCCTCCTCAAAAGAATACCTCCTGATTATGTATTGATTGGTAGTTTTTTCTCCCACAAATATCGTAGCATATTATAATTCGACACGATTTTACAGTTGTGTAACAAATCTGCCAAATTTCTTTCTTTTTCTCTTATTACTAGAGGGTTGGGAGTCAGTTTCGCCTTATATAGATTTTTTTGACACCTGTATACTTTTTTTCATCAACTACTAAATAACAGAGATGATTTCCCTTTTGGTGTCAGGTTACACCATCTAGAATTAGTGAAAAAAACCCTCAACAACTCAGAAGTTGTTGAGGGCTCCTTACCATATATTCTTACTAATCTCATTACATAAAAGAATCGTGTATCCTCTCTGCAGTATTAATTGTGCTGAGGCGCTTTAATAGGACTACTTTTCTCGTGACGAATGGTCGCCTGAGCAGCTGCAAGCCGTGCAGAAGGGACACGGAAAGGGGAGCAGCTTACATAATCCATTCCTAAATTAAAGCAAAATTGAATCGATTCTTTTTCTCCGCCATGTTCTCCACAAATCCCAGTTTTGAGAGTGGGTTTTGTTTGTCTTCCGAGGTGCACACCATTTTCTACAAGTTTCCCTACACCTTCCTGATCTAACGAAACAAATGGATTTCTTTTTAGTACATCGCTTTCTACATAATGCTGGAGAAACTTACCTTCAGCATCGTCGCGGCTAAATCCAAAGGTCGTTTGAGTTAAATCGTTGGTTCCAAAAGAGAAGAAGTCTGCCTCTTCAGCGATTTGATCGGCTGTTAATGCTGCACGAGGTGTTTCAATCATGGTCCCGATAAGGTAGTCGAATTGTTGGCCTGTTTCTGCCTGCAGCTGGTCGCCGATATTCATCACCAGTTGACGCATTTCTTTTAGTTCATTCACATGACTGACCAAAGGAATCATGATTTCAGATTTAACGTGGATTCCTTTTTTCATGACGTTAGACATCGCGTTAAAGATGGCCATGACTTGCATTTCATAGATCTCAGGATGGATCATTCCTAAGCGGCAGCCTCGATGTCCTAACATCGGATTTGATTCTTCTAATAAACGTACTTTCCGTAAGAGGTTTTGCTTTTCTTGCAGCTCGGATGAATCAGGATCGGTCAGTTGCAGCGTTGTCACTTCAACGAGCAGTTCTTCTTTGTCCGGCAAAAACTCATGGAGTGGTGGATCTAATAAGCGAACGGTTATCGGATGTCCTTGCATCGTTTCAAAAATTTGCTCAAAATCCCCTTGCTGCATAGGCAGGAGTTGATCAAGAGCTTCCTTACGTTCAGAGGTGGTTTCTGACAGGATCATACTCTGAACCGTAGGGATGCGAGAGGCATCCATAAACATATGCTCTGTACGGCAAAGACCGATGCCTCCTGCTCCGAATTCCAGTGCTTTAGCAGCATCGTTCGGGTTATCAGCATTTGCTCTAACTCCCATTTTTGTTTCTTCATCCGCCCAGCGAAGCAGCAATTGGAATTCATCGGACAGTTCTGGTTCGATCATTGGAATTTCTCCAAGGAAGATTTCGCCTGTTGAACCATCAATCGTAATCGTATCCCCATGGTTTACAGTGGTATCCCCTACGATAAATTGTTTGGATTCCAGGTGGATTTTTATGGAGTCACAGCCACATATGCAGGCTTTCCCCATTCCTCGAGCTACAACGGCGGCATGGCTGGTCATTCCTCCACGGCTTGTAACGGTCGCCTGGGCAGCTACAATTCCGTGGATATCATCAGGTGTTGTTTCAGGGCGGACAAGAATAACTTTTTTTCCATCCCTGGATAGTTCCTCGGCTTCATCCGCATCAAAGACGACTTGACCTGTCGCTGCCCCGGGGGAAGCAGGCAAGCCTGTGGCTAATTGCTCCATCTTATGGTCAGGATCAATTCGGTGATGGAGGAGCTGGTTGAGCTGATCAGGATCTACACGTAAAAGCGCTTCTCGTTGATCCATGATCTTTTCTTTTACCATTTCAACAGCGATCCGAATCGCCGCCTGGGCGGTGCGTTTCCCTGTCCGCGTTTGGAGGATAAACAGTTTCCCGCCTTCTACAGTAAATTCAATGTCCTGCATATCCTTGTAATGGTTTTCTAACAGCTGACAAGTATCGATTAACTGCTGATAGACATCTGGCATTTCGTCCTTAAGGCTGGCGATCGGCTGAGGCGTACGGATACCTGCCACTACATCTTCTCCTTGAGCATTGATCAAATATTCTCCATAAAGCTTAGACTCGCCGGTGGAAGGATTTCGGGTAAAAGCAACTCCCGTACCAGAATCATCTCCCATATTTCCAAACACCATGCTTTGAATATTGACAGCTGTACCCAGGTGGCCAGGAATATCGTGCAGGCGGCGATACAAGATCGCCCGCTGGTTATTCCATGAGTCAAACACGGCATTAATCGTAAGGAAAAGTTGTTCCTTTGGATCTTGAGGAAAGCTTCGTTTCGCCTGTGTGGCCACAATCATTTTGAATTCTTCAATGACCTGTTTCCAATCGTCGGCTGTTAGTTCTGTATCGGAATGGTAGCCTTTTTCTTCGCGAATGTCTTCTAACCGATGTTCGAAAAAGTAGTGATCTACATCCAGAACTACATTACTGAACATCTGAATAAATCTGCGATAAGAATCATAAGCGAATCGAGGATTGGCTGTAAGCTCTGCCATTCCTTTTACCGTGTCATCGTTCATTCCAAGGTTTAATACCGTATCCATCATGCCAGGCATGGAATGTACGGCTCCTGATCGGACAGATACTAGGAGTGGGTTTGTTGGATCACCTAAGCGTTTGTCTGTTTTGGCTTCAAGGGTTTGAAGGGCTTGTAATACTTGAGATTCCACTTCTGGTGATATCATCTGTCCTGCATCGTAATAGGCGTTACAAGCAGCAGTTGTAATTGTAAAACCGTAAGGAACAGGCAACCCAATACGAGTCATTTCGGCTAAATTGGCGCCTTTTCCACCCAACAGTTCCTTCTTGCCGCTTTCAGATTGATCAAATAAAAATACGAATTGGTTATCCATTATGCAAAGCTCCCCCTTTTATTAAACATCGCTAAAATTATGTCAGCCGTCTCTTCTATGGCCTTATTCGAGACATCAATGATTGGACAACCGATTTTTTTCATAATGTTTTCAGCGCATGTTAGTTCTTCAAAGATTCGATCTAATGAAGCATAATTTGCTGAGTTTGTTAATCCCAGACTTTTTAGTCGTTCTCTGCGAATGTCATTTAATTTTTCAGGTGAGATGATTAAACCAATGCACTTTTTTCTTGGAATTTTAAAAAGCTCTTCAGGAGGCGGGATCTCTGGAATAAGAGGTACATTGGCGACCTTGAATTGTTTATTGGCCAGGTACATAGAAAGTGGAGTTTTGGATGTTCTAGAGACTCCAATGAGGACGATGTCTGCTTGTTTTAATCCTCGTACTTCCTGCCCGTCATCATACTTTACGGCAAACTCAATCGCTTCTACTCTTTTGAAATAATTCTCATCCAGCTTTCTCATTTGCCCCGGTTCGCGATTAGGCTGCATATTGAATTTTTGAGTGAACGCATCCATCAGAGGATACATTAAATCGACAGCCAAAATTCCTTCTTCTTCAGCTCTGTCGTCAAGATACTGCTTTAAATCTTGAAGGACGATGGTGTAAGCAATGATGGAATGACTATACTTCGATACAGTTATGACATTATTAATATCCTGTTTGTCCTCGACATAGGAAAAGTGCTTAATCTGAACTTCCTGCCCAAAAAATTGGCTTGCCACAGCCTTTACCATTAATTCTGCTGTTTCCCCGACTGAATCTGACACGACGTAGACCGTTTCTTTTTGAGTCACTATCAATCTCCTTATCTTTAAGAATTCAAAGCATCGGTGTGAACTAAGATAGTTAAGTATAGGGACGTCATTTACTTCTCTTTACTAATGTGCTCTATTAAACCAATGTAACACACTATTAAACTTAAAAATTTAATTATGTCATACTAATTACTGAATAGTATAATACCATTATCTTTGATCTGTTACAACAAAAAGATGGTTTTTTCGGTAGAGGCATGACGAATGAAGCGATAAAAGAATTCTAGATTCATAACATAATCTGGCTTGCCGTGGTGACATATAAAAAAGGTGAACCTGTAACAGGTCCACCTTTTTAGAGTGTTATAAGAAGAAAACCACAAACAACTGAAGATATATCTGCACCATCACATAAAACGCAATGGCGTATTTATAGTTAAATAACAATCCGTTCTTAATAATACTGAGCCGGTTCACAGAACTTAAAATGATTGAAGGTAAGATCAGTGGAGACAACATAATCGATATAACGCTCCCTGATGTAATACCAAGAACGACAATTTCCGGTGGATAAGGCAATTCGACACCTTGTAAAATCCCCGAGACGAGTACAATGACCGTCAATGGACCAAGCCCGATAAATCCTAATATGATAACAACGAATGGAAGGACCCACAAGAAGTTTAAGAACGGTACAGCGTCAGTCACATAAAAGAGACCGTCAATAATATATTCACCATAGCCTGAAAGATGTACCGCATTGATTAAGAATCCCGCGGCCAAAAGAATGGAGAACTGTTGGGCTTTGTTTGGGATGCTCTTTTCCAAATAGATTTTTCCATTCTCCGAAATCGCGCTGGTTCTTTTACGAACAATAAAGTAGAGGATGACCCATGCGACGATCACGATAGGAATAATGAGCAGTAGTTGGACGTCCCAAATCGCATTGAGAAGGAAAATGGAACCAAATAATGTGACAAATAGAAAGCCGAATTCGAGCGCATCGCGATTTCCTCTCGTATCCTGTTTCTTTTGCTCGGCGATCTTATCCAGCTGCTCCTGAATGCCTGCTGTAAGATCTACTCCGTAATGTCTTTCTTGATAACGCGAGAAAAGAACGGAAATTAAGATACCGGCGAAGGAGATGAAAAAACCCTGCAAGATCGATAAACCTAACGATGCATCAAGCGCATGAACAGCGAAGATAAAGCTTGGAATGCTGACGACCCACATCGTTGTTAAGGAGAAGGCTCGGAGTAGAGCTGTTCCTTTATAGTTCTCCCACGCTACCCCTTTTTGATCGCTTAAAAAGTCGTTGATCATTCCATAGACCATCGGAATCGAACCAAATAAAAGGAAGTACGAAATAATTTGAGTAATCACCATCATCCCGAAGTAAAATTTTCGACTCGTATTGAGCAGGTTTTGCGCAAAGTTGATAACAGATTCAATATATGGCTTCTCTTCTAACACCCAGCTAATTGCAGGGACGATGAGTAAGAGCGCGATCAAGCCACTCATCACTGTAAACCCAGACACCGTTCCTTCTATAAGGGATGTCCCTGCGGAAAGGTGAACAATTAAAGCAATGACGAGAAGCAAAAGCGAAATCGCAGCTTGTTTGAGAGGCAAGAAGAAATACCCTATTAAAAAGGCGGCCAGACCGAGTAAGGATAGGGCGGTCGATAGCGTTTCCCCGCCTGTAAAAGAAACGATAAAATGCATGAGGACATATAAACTAATAAATAAGGTATAGCCTCGTTTTGCGAGTTGTACCATTATGGATGCTCCAATCCTGGTTCAAAGTTTTGACCTCAAACATAGTAACATATGGAACAAAAATTAGCTTAAATCCTGCTTTCTAAAGCTTTTACTGTAATCTAGAGCTATATTCCTACTATTCTTTTTAAAAAAGAAAAAGTTTTGTGGAGCTATCAAGTGTGAGCATCATCCATACACTTGTTTCTTTCAAATAAGGTTTTACGTACCAACAAAAAAGAAATAGGGTACTAGTGGGTCAATTAACTACAAGTGAATGGGGAGGAATTATAAATGCGCTATCTTGTAGTTTCAGATATACATGGAGATATTCAAAAGTTTGAAGATGTATTGAAAGAAGCTTCGTACAATCCAAAAGAAGATCAATTAATCCTACTGGGAGATTATATAGACCGGGGGCCTCAATCAAGAGATGTTGTAGCAAAGGTCAAAGAACTAGTGGAGCATGATGGTGCGATTGCCATTAAAGGCAACCACGATGACATGTTCATTCGCTCCAAATTTGATGAAAAAGCTTTAGAGCTCTGGGAAATCAACGGAGCCTCGACTACGTTAAAGTCGTATGAAGGAAAATCGGAGGAGATGGAGGAGCATCGTCAATGGCTGGAACAGAACCTTCGTCTTTATTATGAAACGGAAGACTATATTTTCGTGCACGCAGGGCTCCAACCTCATACGCCATTAAAAGCCCAGGAGGAAGACACGATGCTATGGACCCGGCACAATGAGAGAATAGGACTTGGGAAAACGGTGATCCACGGTCATACACCGGTTAGAGATATTGCCTATTACAAAGACCAGGTGGATATTGATACAGGGGCAGTGTTTGGAGGAAAGCTGACGCTATTAGAACTTCCTTCGCATGAAGTGTACACGGTATCTTAAATAGAGAAGTTAAACCTGAAAATTGTAACCTGGAAGATCAGGAAAGATCAATGCTAAGAACCTCACATTCGTTTATTTAATGATTGTGAGGTTCTTATTTTACTGTAGAAGACCTTGAGCCCTACTCTGCTCATTTGACTATTAGGAACGGACGCATCATTTCATAATCTTCATGCTCAAAAATATGGCAATGCCATACATATAAACCTGTATAAGGACCAAAATGGACGATAATACGTGTGATTTCATTAGGATTGGCCCGAACCGTATCTTTCCACCCTCGTTCATTTAATTCTGGGAGCACACGCTTCCCGGTGAGGACAATTCTTCCTTCATTTTCATAGAAATCTGCATCGAACGGTTGGCGATCGATGATTTGAAAACGAACCAAATGAAGGTGGATGGGGTGCGTCACGTGAGACACATTAACAAGATTCCAGATTTCCGTACTGCCCCATTCAGGTGTTTCGGATAGGGGGTCTGACCAGAGCCTGTCGTCTAACAAGTGGATCTCTCGGCCGTAGGAGTCAGGTTTCATGCTAAGCTTTAATGTTCGCACGTGTTGAAAGTTGGACAGCTTTGGAACGGCATTGAGTTTAGCAGGAATGGAACTCTCATCGCGACAAGTAAGAGGAGAAACGACATGGAACTTCATCACGGATCCAGTTGTATCAGGTTCTGGAAGTTCACCATCTGGGAAGTCGGACTTTGCATCATTCTTCAGCACGATTGATTCACCATAACATCTGGAAAAATCGACAATAACGTCCGCCCTTTCTGCAGGTGCTAGGAGGAGAGAGGGGACTTTGATCGGTACCTCTAATAAGCCTTGATCTGTTCCAATCTGGACAAAAGGTAATCCATTTGAGAGGGATAATCGATAAAAACGGGAATTTGATGCGTTAAGTATTCTAAAGCGGTAACGTCTAGGTTCTATATTGTAATAAGGCCATACTTTTCCATTTACTAAAATCGTGTCACCGAAAAATTCGCCCACAATAGAAGGGTGCACCTCAGTCGGCTTGTCTGGTTGAGTGGGGTACAGGAGACTGCCATCCGGATAAAATGAACGATCTTGAATCAGGAGAGGAATATCATACGGATACTGGGGCAGATTCAAGCGGATTTCTTCTGGGTCATGAATGATATACATCCCCGCTAAACCTGCGTAGATATTTAAACGTGTGATTCCTAATGCATGATCGTGGTACCACAGCGTTGTACCATTTTGTTGATTGGGGTAAGTATAAATTCTGTTAGTAAAATGAGGACCCACTTGCTTAAAATCTCTCGTAAACCATGCTTCAGGATAGCCATCACTTGCCGAAGGGGTGACACCTCCGTGCAGGTGCACGACCGTTCGAACTTCGGGAACGTTTTTTCCTGCACCATGAACAGTGGGATCAATAGGAAGAAAATGTTTAGAGGGGAGTTGATTTTTCCATAAAACATGAATCGGTTGATTCTTTTGAACATGGAATGTAGGGCCTGGATAGTGCCCATTATATCCCCAGATCTTGGTTGGAGGGAGATCTCGATGCAGTTTCTCGTATGTTTCCCTCATCGTTACTTCATAAAAAGGGATACGATGTACATGCGCTTTTGGAAGAATAGTCTCCATAATGGGAAGTCGATCCACAAACTTTTCCAACATAAGCATTCCTCCTTTTTGCAGATGAAGTCCCTCCTTTATCCTATTGAACGGAGAACACTTTTAGTCTCTATCATGTTTTTAAGCTATTACCACAGCCAAGAGGCAGAGGTCATAGCGTCAGTTCACTGCTTCCTATGAAGTAGGATCTTTTTACTGAAAACGGCCCATTCGGTAAGGCAGTCTCCACTCAATAGCCTTGCATGAAAAGAAACATGTTACGATACCCTTAGGAAAACAGAGGAGGAACGTACTATGACGAGAAAGCTATTTTACGAAGACCCTTATAGAATAGAATTCAATTCTAAAGTTATAAAAATAGATCAAGATGAACGCGGGCCTTATGTGGTGTTGGAAGAGACTGCATTTTATCCGACGGGTGGCGGGCAGCCTCATGACACCGGCAAATTAAATGACATCGAAGTGGTCGATGTCGAAGAAGTCGAAGACGAAGTGCGCCATTATACAAAGGAGGAACTTCCAGAAGGTACGGGAGAATTACACGGATTCATTGATCAAGACCGACGCGTTGATCATATGCAGCAGCATTGTGGCCAGCACATCATTTCAGCTGTTTTTGATGACCAATACGACATTCCTACGACGAGCTTCCACTTAGGTAAAGAAGTAGTGACGATTGATTTAGATACGGAACAACTTTCTGAAGATCTTTTGCGAAAGGCTGAGGAACGGGTCAATGAAATTATTCGAGCCAATTATCCTGTAAAGACAAAGTGGATGACCGTTGAAGAAGCGAACGAGTATCCTCTTCGAAAACCACTTGCTGTTGAAGGGGATGTCCGCCTTGTCATGATTCCAGAGGTTGATTACAACGGATGCGGAGGAACACACCCTCCGTCCACTGGCGAGGTCATGGCTGCAAAGCTTCTAGGTTGGACGAAAAGCAAGAAACAAGTACGTCTGGAGTTTGCCTGTGGTTACCGGGTTCTGGATAAGCTCGGACAGAAACACCAAATTCTGACCGAAATGAAGCAGCTTGTTCCAAGGCCGGAAGAGCAGCTTGTAGAAGAAGTGGATCAATTGATCAAAGCCAGCAAGGAAAAAGATAAGAAAATTGCTGAGCTTGAAGAAGAATTACTGCAGTATGAAGCTCGTGAGATCATTTCTAGCACAGAAGGGGACAAAGTGATTCAGCGCGTCTTTAAGGGTCGTCCAATCAAGACGCTTCAGTCATTGGGAAAAGCAATCATCGAACATGCGCCCAATGCTTATCTTATCCTAGTCAGCGAACAGGAAGGTCAACTGCAATTTGTGCTTGCCCGTGGAGCAGATGTGGACCGAAATATGAATGAGGTTGCTAAACAAACGATGCCACTGATCGAAGGAAAAGGAGGAGGCAAACCTAACTTTGTTCAGGGGGGCGGCAAAAATTTGATTGACGGAGCTGCTTTCGCTAATCGAGTGAGCAAGCATTTGTAGTTTTTTAAAAGAAGTTTCCTATAGATGAAGTTTAAAGCCTGCCCCTCTGAATGTGGAAGGGGCAGGTTTTTATTGCTGAAATGTAAAACTATCAACCTAACCATTAAGAGATTCTATCTTTATTTGTGAACACTTTTGGTATTTTTATGAAAATTAAAGAATAAATTGTAAGAAGATGGTATGATGCTATCATAACCTATAAAACTAGAATGTTGTTTTTAAAAGCGTTTTATCAAATAAGAAGAGGTTGATGAAAAAGTGACCATGCAAGTGAAAGAAGGTTCAATTTTCGATCACACGGGAAACAAGATTATGGCGGAAGACCGTGAGATCGCGATTATCGCTAAAATGGAAGATCCTAAGATTGCTATTTTAGGAAATGTCGTAAGTGATGCAGAATGTGAGGAGCTGATTTGTCTTTCCAAAGACCGTTTGAACCGGTCGAAAATCGGATCACGGCATGAAGTGAGCGATATTCGGACAAGCAGCAGTACATTCCTGCCAGAGGACGATATTACGACGAGGATTGAAAAGCGACTTGCGCAAATCATGAATGTACCCGTAGAGCATGGAGAAGGAATTCACATCCTGAATTATAAACAAGGCCAGGAATATAAAGCCCATTACGATTATTTTAAATCAAAAGTCAAAGCAACGAACAACCCAAGGATCAGCACTCTTGTTCTTTACTTGAACGATGTCGAAGAGGGAGGGGAAACCTATTTTCCTCATATGAATCTATCTGTCTCACCTCATAAAGGTATGGGCGTGTATTTTGAATATTTTTATTCGGATCCTGCGATAAATGAACGGACGCTTCACGGCGGTTCCCCGGTTACTGCTGGAGAAAAGTGGGCAGCGACGATGTGGGTGCGGAGAAAACAGTACAGATAAGGTCGAATATGTAAAAGCCATGAGTTGGATAGAGAAATACTTTATAAGCACCTTCATTGTTATCCTGCGGATGACAATTGGAGGTGTTTTTCTAATGAATAGAAGAATCCCAGTCTAGTTCTCCTTCTACTCTTGCTTTCCTATTCATCTCATAGTACTCTTGGGGTCTATTGAAGGGAGTGGAGAGACCATGACAAGGGTGGTCATCTTAGCCGAAAAACCCTCTCAGGCAAAAGCTTATGCAGAGGCTTTTACGATTCAGGAAAAAACAAAAACGTATATTCAACTAAAGCCAGATGAAACTTTTCCGGATGGAGCGACAATTACATGGGGAGTCGGCCATCTGGTTGAATTAAAAGAACCTCATGACTATAAACCCGAGTGGAAGCGGTGGAAGCTTGAACAGCTTCCGATTGTGCCGGATCGGTTCCTTGAGAAAGTTTCAAAAGGGAAGTGGGAGCAGTTTCAGGCGGTGAAGAAGCTGTTTCAGCAAGCGGACGTAATCGTGAATGCGGCTGATGTCGATCGCGAAGGCTCGAATATTTTCTATAGTATTCTCCGTTTAACGGGTGTAAAAGGAAAACCTGTTCAACGGTTGTGGATCAATTCTCTCGAGAAAGATGAAGTGCGTAAAGGATTTAATCATTTACAAAGCAACGACAAGGACCTCAAGATGTTTGATGAAGCGAAAGCTCGTCAAATCAGTGATTGGATGGTAGGGATCAATGCGAGCCGTTTGTTTACGCTCCATTTGCAGAAAAAAGGGTTCAACAATCACTTGTCAATTGGACGGGTGCAGTCTCCGACTGTGTATTTAATCTACCAGCGTCACAAAGAAATTGAAAACTTCGTCTCAGAGCCTTTTTATCAGATTGAAGGCTTGTTCCAAGCGGAAAAGGGTTCCTATAAAGGACTTGCGAAGATTAAGGATAAAGATAAAGCGAAAGTACAAGCATTGATGGATCAACATGGATTGAAGGAAAATGAACCCTTACGTGGAATTGTTCAAAAAGTTGATAAAAAGACAAAGCACATGAAGTCACCGAAGCTGCATTCACTGTCCACCTTGCAGAGCGTGGCGAACAGACGTTGGAAATACACGCCTTCACAAGTTTTGAAGACAATGCAAAAACTCTATGAAAAGCGTTTGGTTTCCTATCCGAGGACAGACTGTAATTTTATAACAGAAAATGAGTTCGCCTACTTAGTAAAAAATTTAAATCAGTACCAGCAATCGATGAACGTTTCTTTTACACCGGTATCCTTAAAACCGAATAAGCGGTATGTGAACAACAGTAAAGTCCAGGAACACTACGCAATTATTCCAACAAAATCGGTGCCAAGTGAGAAGAAGCTGAATGGGCTGAGCCGGGATGAACAAAATATTTATAGAGAAGTACTCGCTACGACGCTTGCCATGTTCCACAGAGACTACGTGTATGAAGAAACAACGATTTACACACATGTTCACGACTTACCGTTTAAGTCCACGGGGAAACGAGAAGTTGACCGAGGCTGGAAAGAGCTGTTTCCAAAGCCGTCTAAAGCTAAGCAGGAAAAAGAAGCCTTCCTGCCAGAAGTCCAAAATGGCGAAGAGGTTGGCGCAAAGCTTCATATTAAGGAAAGCATGACGCAGCCGCCGAAGCCGTATACGGAAGGGCAGCTGATCACCATGATGAAAACGTGCGGGAAGCTCGTGGATGATGAAGAAGATGTGGAAATCCTAAAAGAAGTAGAGGGACTTGGCACAGAAGCCACCCGTTCGAGTATTATTGAAACCATTAAAACGCAAAACTATATAGAAGTGAAGAAAAATATTGTGTCGATTACAGACAAAGGGATTATGCTCTGTGAAGCGATTGAAGGTACGCTTTTATCAAGCCCGTCCATGACGGCCAAATGGGAATCGTATCTAAAGAAAATCGGCAATGGAGAAGGGTCTAAGCAAATGTTTATCAAACAGACCCATCAGTTTATTGATAAGCTCATTAAAGAAATGCCTGAATCGATTCAAAACGTTCAAGTTCGCAGTACTGGTGAGAAAAAAAGCTGGAACGACCCGATCGCCAAGTGTCCCGCCTGTCCGACGGGCGTGATTATGGATCGGTACAAATTTTATGGGTGCTCGGCTTATACAGAAGGATGTAAAGTGAGTTTTCCGAAGCGATTAGCCGGAAAAACGCTGTCGAAGAACATGATTAAAACGTTATGCGAGAAGAAGCGTACGAAGGTGTTAAAAGGATTTAAGGGAAAGAAAACGTTTAGTACGGCGTTAATGCTCGATCAAGATTATAAGATTAAATTTGATTTTAATAAGAAAACTTGAAAGGTATAGTTTCCTTTTTCCTCTGCGTCCATTTTTGTAACTGAGTCCACACCCTTTCCTAATAAACAAAAGAGGTCAACCCTCGCCAATGGATTGACCTCTCCTCTAAAAAGTAGGGCTTAAGGTTCGCCTGAGCATTTAACTCCTATTAGTTTTCAACAGATGCCAGCATACCTGACCTTAAATCGCTATCATTGACATTTCCAATTAAAGAAATTCGGTTATTCTTATTCAAGTGAATGTTTCCTGTAACCATAGCGCTGTCAGTTTTTCCTTCTTTGCTGTATTCCACTCTAACGTGGAAGGTGTAAGTGGAAGCATCGTTCTTTTCAATCTGATCTTTTGCAATTTGGATATCTGCTGGTTTCAGTTCATACCCATATCGCTGTGCCATTCCTAGCCATTCAAGAGCATGACCTACATTTACAAATTCCGGGTAATCCCCTTTAGCAACAAGAGGTTTATAACGGTCGTCAATATACGACTTTAATACTGAACGGTCACGGTTGGATCCATCTGCATAAAATTTCTCGTAAGCTTGGCTTAACTCTTTCGTCGGCCCTGTGAATTCATTTTCCAAATAAGTGAGGATGGTTTCTTTGTCTTTCGAAACAGCACCTTCATCCTCTTCGGAAGTAACGGAAGAGGATTCTTCTCCACCGCCATCAGAGGTGTCAGAAGACGAATCTGAACATCCAGCAACTAAAAGTACGACTGAAGCTATAACTACGAACCGTAAGAACGTTCGATTCAAAGCAAAAAGTCCTCCTAGGTGTTACCTGTCTAGGTAAATGGTTTCACCCTAAGGATAAATCCTATACTTTTCATATTCAAATCCTATACTTTTCATATTCAAATCCTACTTTTTTCCTCTAAGGAAACGTAAGGATTCAAACGTTTTATGCTCGTTGTTCGTTAGTAATAGGAGAAGAAAGAACTGTGCTCTTGCTGTTATGACTAATAAAGGATAAAATAACTGTCATTGGTTTGGTGAAAATCACAACGTGAAGGTCACGAACTCTCTGGTTTAAGATAATAAAATCAAAATCGATTTTGAAAAGAAACTTTGAAAAAAGAGGCACTTTCACTCTCCAGCTTTACATTTATATTTAAAATTACAAGCATACAAGAATGAAGCGCAGTAGAAAGTGGAAAAGCTATAAAATCGACGGAAAGACTCAGTCTCGTTTTTTTCACTGTAATGTACTATTATTGGAGGTTCATATATGGATAATAATGATATATTAATTAGATTAAGATACGCCCTGGATATCAAAGATCAAGATATGATCGAAATTTTTAAACTCGGCGGCGTAGATCTAACAAGAGAAGAATTGTCAAAGCTGCTTACCCGATCAGATGACTTTGAAGATGAGGACAGTGAAGAGCATTTGAAATGCACAAACAGCACGTTAGAGTCCTTTTTAAATGGCTTCATCACGTTTGAACGAGGCCCCCAAGAACCAAAACCTGGTCAGCCGAATAAACCGGACCGTTCAATTAAGAATCAATCCAGTGTGAATAACGTCATGTTAAAAAAAGTGAAAATCGCATTAAAGTTAACCAGTGAGGATATTATCGATATTCTAGGTGAAGCAGGCGTTAAGATAACGAAAGGGGAAGTAAGTGCGTTATTAAGAAAAGAAGGGCACAAAAATTACAAACAGTTTGGGGATCAATACGCTAGAAATTTCTTAAAAGGATTAACGATTAAATATAGAGGATAAGACAGTGGATCGAGAAAATATCATCATATAAAAAAACAGATCTCATGACATAAGAATGGGCGATCTTCTTTATGTCTTGGATCTGTTTTTTCTACTCCAAATGCTCCGTTCCCTTTTCTTTACCATCGATAAGCCCCAGGGCACGTGCCACCCTGTGGTTCGTAATAACAATGCTCTTTAAATTGTCCGGTAAATGGCTGACCGTACCATGTAGATGGACATTGACCATACGGGTTAAAATACCAAAGCGCATACTTGGACGGATGTTGTCTCCAGTAGTTTAAATTTTGTCTGGCTAATCTTTTTTCCGCACTTCTTGCACGGTTATAAAAGACGTTCCCTTTTTGTACGGCCTCAAAAGAAAAGTTCCCTCCTTGAACTTGAAAAATAACATCTCGTATTGATGTTAAACCTTTAAAATCTAAACAATCCGCTTTTCGCCGATTTACAATAACATTGCCGACCATAAGCATCCCTAATTTTCCTTCGCCTTCTGCTTCAGCCCTCATCATTCTTGCCATTAAAGCAACATCTTTTTCCGTATATTTTACTCTTGGCACTGATCATCACCTCTAAAGAGATTGTATGAAAAAAGCCAGCAAAAATGCTTCCATAATATCCTCCAACACCACTTTGCTTCCATATTTATAACTAATGACTATATACATTATGGATAAACTAACAAAATATTACCTTCAAAGTACGAGGACAGGAGGGTCTAAATGATTTTTGGCAGCCATGTGTCGATTAAAGACGGTTATTTAGGAGCGGCAAAACAAGCAGCCTCTCTTAACGCTGGTGCGTTTCAATACTTTCCGAAGAATCCAAGGAGTTTATCGGTCAAATCGTTTGATAAAGAGGATGCGAATATGTGCAAGGAATACTGTACGGAAAAGGGGATCGTATCTGTAGCCCATACGCCGTACCCTACAACGTTAACTCCCGCTGATGATAAGAAAAAAGAGCAAGTCATCGATTCTCTTTTGAGCGATCTAGAAATTGCTGAAGCCTGCGGTTCCCTTGGGGTAGTAGTCCATTTTGGGAAAAATATATTCAGGGATGATCCACTTGCCAGTTATCGATTAATGTTAGAGATACTGAATTACGTGCTCAGTCAGTGGGAGGGGAACTGTAAGATCCTACTGGAAAATATGGCGGGAAAGCCGGGAACGATGGGGACAACTTTGGAAGAACTCGTGCAACTCCGGAAATTATGTGACTATCCAGAAAAGATCGGTTACTGCCTTGATACGTGCCATGCATTTGCAAGCGGGCTATGGAACGGGGATAATTGGAAGCAATTATTACATAAAGGCGTAGAACTAGGTTACTTTGAGCATTTAGTCGTTTTCCATCTCAACAATTCTAAATACGACACAGGCAGTGGAAAAGACAGGCATGCGAATATTTTTAATGCTGGCTATATAAAGGAAGAACAATTTTCTCAGGTAATGGAATCAAGCCTAATAGAAAATATCCCATTTATTTTAGAAACTCCAAAAGAAAAAGTCTCCCATGAAAAAGAAATTCAACAATTGCAAAAGAGGTGGGGATAGCTAAAAGCCATTTGTTTTGCCGATAACTGAGCTTGGCCAATGAAATAAGTACGTGAATTGGAGTTCGTATAGTAACTGTAAAGAACGTGAGAGACATCCTACTTCCTACTAGTAAGGAGGTAGTCTTTTAAGTTGTTCTTCATCTGATTAGTAGAATATGGTCATGGATTTTTTTCTTTCGACTTCACTAACGGGAGAGGTTAATTAGCCCTTTTTCTATCAGGGCTACTCTTGTTGGAGGAGCGAATAAAGTATAGAATAGCTATCAACGATGTGGTAAAGGAAAGAGAGTGAATGCAATGAATAGAATTGGTGTCTTAACAAGCGGAGAAGACGCTCCAGGAATGAATGCAGCTATACGTGCTGTTGTAAGATCAGGCTTATATCATGATATAGAGATGGTTGGGGTTAAATATGGATTCCAGGGATTGTTAAACGAATCTGCTGAGAAGTTGGATGCGGCGTCTGTAGGTTCTATCCTGCAGCGAGGAGGGACCGTACTGCAATCTTACATAACTGAAGAAATCTCTAAAGAGGCAGGCCAAAAAAAAGCCATTGAAAACCTGAAAAAGTTAAAAATAGACGCTCTTATTGTCATTGGGGGAAGAGATGCGTTACATGTAACCCAATCTTTAGCCAGTAGAGGCTTTCCGTGTATCGGCATTCCTGCCACGATTGACAATGATATCCCAGGTATAGAGGAAACAATAGGTTTTGACACAGCTTTAAACACGGTCATTGATTACATTGATCGCATTCGTGATACAGCTTCATCGCATGAAAAAACATCGATCGTTGAAGTTGCTGGGAAGGATACAGGGAATTTAGCTCTATACTCTGGACTAGCTGGTGGGGCTGAAAGTATAGTCATTCCTGAAAAGAAAGAGGATGTAGAGAGTATTGTTGAACAGATAAAAAGGGGGAGCGGAAATAGATACAGCATTATTGTCGTAGCAGAAGGAAGTGTGTCTGGAATCGATCTCAACGCCAAATTGAAAGAAGAGGCAGGAATCGAATCACGAGTGACTGTGCTAGGGCATACGCAGCGAGGGGGAGCGCCTACAGCAAGGGATCGAGTTTTAGCTAGTCGATTAGGGGCGTATGCGATAGACTTACTGATGAATAATGAAACAGGAAAATTAGTAGGGATTAAAAATAATCAGCCTGTGAACTTTGACTTCGATGAGATCTTCTCGCAAGAGCCTCGGATCGATGAAAGAATGTATTATTTGTCCGGAAGATTGTCATCATAAAGAGTTGAAGGAAAAGAAAAAGATATATTCCATTTTTAAAAGGGGTTGGAGCTAAATGAAAAAATATAGCTCCAACCCCTTTCCAATGGCTAGCTATGAAGTGACTGAAACCCGTTCATGAGTCGCTTGATAGGCGTGAGCGGCTTGCAATACAGTCTCATCTTCTCCTATTCGGCCGACGAGCATCATTCCGACAGGCAGCCCTTCCGATTTTCCACAAGGGACGTTCATCGCCGGGTGTCCTGTTAAATTAAATGGTGCAGTGTTTGGAATCTTCTCGAGGGCACGCATAATAACTTCATCCTTTTGCGCATCAGGTGAAGGAATTTTTGTCGGTTTCATTGGAGTAGTTGGCAGGACAAGAATATCATACGTTTCCAGTGCCTCATCATAAGCAGCTTTTAATTTTCTAACAAGGTTTTGGGCGATCGCGTAATACTTCCCATTATAGTGATTTTGCATATACTCACCGAGTAAAACCGTCATTTTTACAGTTTCGGAAAATTCATCGGCCTTTGTCTTTTTCGCTTTTCCATATGCATCTAGAAGCCTTGTGCTATAATGCCCCTTCCAATTGGTGCCCATTCCGTTTTCTTTGACCATGCTGGACGTTAATCCTTCTGTGCCTACAACATTCCAAATATGAATTCCGTCACGATGCATAGGGATAGAAACTTCTTCAACCGTTGCCCCGGCATCTGTTAAGGATTGAGCGGCTTGGTTAACGAAGAGATCTACATCTTCTTCAGAAAGTCCTTCCCAGTTAAATCCTTCGGTTAAAACACCAATCTTAAGACCTTGAGCATTCCCTTTCAGTGCTTCAGAGTATGGTTTTGGTTCTAACCCTGATTGTCTTGGATCAAGGTTGTCCGGTCCTGCGATAACTTCAAGTAATAAGGCGACATCTTCAACACTTCTAGCGATGGGACCTGTATGATCAATGGTTTGTTCGATTGGAAAAATTCCCGTGTAAGGAACCAGTCCAAACGTAGGTTTTAATCCATATACTCCGCACCATGAGCTCGGCATTCGAATCGAGCCTCCTTGATCCCCTCCAATGGCCATATCTACTTCTCCCGCAGCAACGAGTGCAGCACTTCCGCTAGAGGATCCGCCTGTTGAACGTCTGGGATCATGTGGGTTTAAAACCGGTCCAGTGGCTGAAGTGTGACTCCCACCTGAAAGACAAAAGTCCTCACAGACTGCTTTTCCAACAATTTCACCACCCTCATCCAGAATCCTTGTTACAATGGTCGCGTCTTCATCTGGCACAAATCCTTCCAGCATGGATGATCCGTTCATCATTGGAACTCCTGAAAGACTGATATTATCTTTTAAGACGATTTTTTTGCCTGCTAACTTTCCAGAAGCATTTCCCTTGATCGATGTTTTCCAGTACCAGGCATTGTATTCATTTTCTTCAGGGGATGGGCGATATCCAGGTGTTCTAGGGTACTTGACAGGGAGTGTTGGTTCAACTAATTGACTTAATCGATTGTAAGACTGGATGGGTCCGTCCATTAACTGTTGGTAGGTCTTTAGATCCTCTGTCGTCATGTTCATGTTAAAACTCTCAGCGATTTCCAATAACTGTTCAATCGTAGGTTTTCTTACCGTCATTCCAATTCCTCCTTGAAGATGATCGATTTACTTTTTCTCTACAAAGCTTTCAACAGGACAAAAAATGGATCTTAGTAGTAAAACCTTGATGTGTGATTTATGTGGAGATCTGAGGAGTCTACTTAATAGGAGAAGCCATTTCAAGAGGGCTAATCACTAGAATACTTTTCCAATTTAAATATATAGGTAAATGAAGATTACCGTCAACAATGAATTTTGAAAATTCTGTAAAATTATTGTTGAACCCTGTCATCTAGAAGAATGAGTTTTTTTAAGATAGAGTAAAGGTTTAGTTTAAGGCAGACGAACTCTATATAAATCTATTTTTGAATATGTTCACGGGGACATGATAAGGGCAATAACGGGTATCGTATTATGATACTTTCTAAATGAAGAGCATGGAACAACTCTTACGGTTAAATTAAACAAGACTCAACCTACTGACCTGGTTCCTGCAAGCGGTCAGTGGTTTCTAATCGGGAAGAATTTCAGGAATGGCAATCGGTACGTAACCGCTAAATTAAATGAGGCGATCATTAGCGGATGAAAGGGGCACATTTATTTGACTTCCGTAATTGAAACCGATGTACTGATCATTGGAGCAGGACCAGCAGGGCTTATGGCAGCCAATGAGTTACAGAAAAGAGACGTGGATTATCTCTGTTTAGAGAAAAGAACGGGACCTTCTGAGCTTTCGAAAGCACTTGGAATCCAGGCAAGAACACTTGAAATGTTTGAACTCTTAGGTGTTCATCAATCGTTTTTGAGACGAGGCTATCCGGGTCCCGGTTCCAAACTGCATTTAGGTGGAGAAAATCCATCTTTGGTAGAGCTGTATCATATTGAAAGCAGATATCCATATCTCCTCATCATTCCTCAAAGTGAAACGGAGAAGATATTAGAGGAGCATTTATCTGCTTTAGGGGGAGAGGTCAGCCGGAAGCATGAAGTTGTGGAAGTGATAGAAGCGGACAGAGGTGTGTATGTCAATGCTATGCATGACGGGGAGCTTAAGAAGTATTTTGCCAAGTACTTGTTAGCGTGCGATGGGGCACATAGTAAGGTTCGCCAGGATTTGGACGTTACCTTTGAAGGAGAGGATGAAGGGTATACATTTTTCTTAGGAGATGTCGACGTTCCATCATTAAACGAGATTTATATTAACATGCATCTGAACGATCGGGGGGCCGTTGCCTTTTTCCCATACAAAGACGGCAGTTACCGTGTCGTGGGGCTGGATCGTGCCAAACAGGGCCTCCCTCACAAAGATGAACTGACTCTTGATGAATTACAAGAAAGTCTGAACACGATTTTGTCCGAACCTTATCAAGTTAAAAACCCTAAATGGCTTTCGTACTTTGGCACAGCTCATAGACAGGTGCCCAATTACCGAAAAGGCCGCGTGTTTTTCATTGGGGATGCAGCTCACATCCACAATCCTATTGGTGGACAGGGGATGAACCTTGGACTCGAGGATGCGGCAAACCTTGGATGGAAGCTGGATGCGGTGCTTAAGGGTCATGCGAATGACTCCTTTTTGGACAGTTATCATTTTGAGCGATCTCCAATCGGAATGGATGTACTCAAAGAAACCGCCCGGATGCTTAAGATCATTGATTTACAAGGCGCACAAGGGAAAGTACGGAACTGGACAGGGAAGGCGGCGTTAACCCAAGATTGGGTTCAAAAAAAGATTGCTCACCACCTATCTCATATTTATAACGAATATGAAGATACGTCCCGTAATAAGGAGTTACTAGATTCTTCTCTATCGAAAGAAGCAATTCAATCAGGAAAGCGTGTCCCTGACCATCTCTTATTCTTTGATGGAACCAACGACAAAAGTGTGTATCCATTGATTCGCAGGCATGGGTACATTTGCTTTATCTATATCGATGCCCAGGACGATGCTCTTATTAATCATGCCTATACTTTTTCAAGAATGGCCCGGGAGAACTACCCTGATCTTCTGAAGATCTTCCTTGTCGCAAAAGGAGGGACGGTTCTGACCAAAGGAAAAGAACTTCCAATTATTTACGATGTGCACAGACATCTGGAGAAGAAGCTGGGCATGGAAAAAGGGAGTACTCTCCTCATTCGTCCTGATGGTCACGTAGCCTTTCATGCCATGTCTTCAGAACCTGAACAGACAATGACAAAATTAAAGCGATTCTTAAGCTAGGAGACAAAAAGAGCTGCCAAGACCAGTTTAATCTGATTTTGGCAGCTTTTTGCGTTTACTTGCTTAATCCATCTTTAATCGTCTTAATATTCCATTCCATCATGTCAATGTACGTATCTCCGTCTTCCCCTGGCTCGGCTAGAGAATCTGTAAACACTTTCCCTCTAATAGGGACATCCGTTTCTGCAGAGACAGCTTCCATGCTTCGTGCATCAATACTCGTTTCTAAAAATAGACCTGTCAGTTCTTTTTCATTAATGATATCAACAATTCTCGTGATTTGATTTGGAGTTCCCTGATTTTCCTGGTTAATTTCCCAGATGTATTCGGCCTGGAATCCATAGGCGTCACTGAAGTATTTGAAAGCTCCTTCACTTGTCACAAGTACACGTTTTTCTTCAGGAATTTCTTTGAATTGCTTTACAGCTTTGTCATGCAATTTTTGTAGTTTCTCAATATACTTCTCGGCATTTTCTTCATACACTTCTTTGTTTTCAGGATCTACTTTGATCAGTCCATCTCTAGCGTTTTCCGCATATTTAATGCCGTTACGGATATCTAGCCAGGCGTGAGGGTCCTCTTCTCCTTCATTACCTTTTGAAGTTAAATACATTGCTTCGACTCCTTCACTCATTAGGAAAACAGGAGCATCCTCACCATCTTTTCCGGCCGTTTCCATTAGTTTGTTAAACCATGAATTACCTGCCTCAAGATTTAAGCCGTTATAGAAAACAGCGTCCGCATCGGTTGTTTTTTGTACATCTTCCGGTAGTGGATCATATTCGTGCGGGTTCGATCCGATTGGCGCCAAGCTATGGATATTGACTAAATCTCCGCCCACATTTTTTACGATGTCGTAAACAATGGAGTAGGTGGTAACGACTTGAACTTTTCCATCATCCTCTTGGGAATTTCCGTTAGCTTCTTGCCCACCGCAAGCGGCTAACATCATAAGGGTAAAAAGAGTTGTTGCTAAAAGTAAAAATTTCTTCATTCGATTGTCCTCCTAAAATATATGATCAATTTAAAATTAAATAAGTGAAGCTCTTTTCTTTCTGACTTTTAACATTTTCCATAGCAATCCGTGCTTCGGAGAGAATAGGAAAATGAGAACGAATATGGCCGTAGCTGAAATAACGATCGTTGCTCCAGAAGCCAGATTGTAAGTAAAACTAAAGTATAGGCCGACAACGGAGGAAATGACTCCGATTCCTGCTGCAAGAAAGATCATGATCCACAAACGATCAGTTAAAAGGTAGGCAGCAGCAGCTGGAGTGATGAGCATTGCTACAACCAATACAATTCCAACGGTTTGCAGGGAAGCGACCGTCACCATTGTCAACAAAGTCATTAGGAAATAGTGGATCAAACGGACAGGCAAACCGTAAGCAGCGCCCATCGTTTCATCAAATGATGTAACCAGTAGTTCTTTATAAAAGAGGTAGACAGCTGCTAGAACAAATAGACCGATTCCTAGAGTAATCCACATATCCGATGATCGAACCGCCAGAACGTTACCAAAAAGAATATGGTATAAATCCGTACTGCTTTTCAGCATCGTTATGATAATGATCCCCGCCGCGAAGGCTGCTGTGAACATAATCCCTATGGATGTATCGTGTTTGATCCGACTGTTTTGACTGACAAATCCTATCGCAATAGCTGTCAGGACACCACTGAAAACAGCACCGAAGAAAAAGTTAATGCCGAGCATATACGAAATAGCGACTCCGGGTAATACCGCATGAGAAATCGCATCTCCCATAAGTGCCATTCCTCTGAGGATAATAAAACAGCCGATGACTCCACAGATGATCCCTACCATAACGGAGGTTAATAACGCTTTCTGTAAAAATCCATACTGCATAACTGCTTCAATAAAAGCCATAATCTACACTCCCATCTCTTTCATAAAAGCAAACTGTCCTTTATAAGCTCTTTCGATGATATCGGTTTGGAATACTTCACTGACCGCTCCGTAGCTGATCAGCTCTTTGTTCAACAAGATAAGCTGATTAAAGTAATCATTTGCTTTACTTAAGTCGTGGTGTACAACAATGACCGTCTTTCCTTGCCAGCACAGTTCTTTTAAGATTTTGACAATCGTTTCTTCACTAGAAACATCCACCCCGACAAAAGGTTCATCAAGGAAAAATAATTCAGCGTTCTGTGCCAGGGCACGGGCGAGAAAGACACGCTGCTGTTGGCCGCCTGACAGTTGACCGATTTGTCTTTTGCTGAAGTCCTCCATACCAACGCGCTTAAGACATTCCATTGCCCATTCTTTGTCACTTTTCTTAGGTCGTCTGAACAGTTTTAGGCTAGGATAAGTACCTAGAAGAACAGCATCCAATACTGTAATAGGAAAATCCCAGTCAATATCATTTCGCTGGGGCACATAGGCAATCTTTTTTCGTACTTCTTTAACGGTTTTACCTAGTACTTTGACATCACCTTTATCCCTCGGAATAAGATTCAGCATTGCTTTTAAAAACGTTGATTTTCCAGCACCGTTGGGCCCGATGATTCCAACCAGGTTGCCGGGTTCGACAGATAAACTCACACCTTTCACTGCTTCGTTTCCATAGTAGGAAACATGCAGATCTTTAATGGAGATAGCGTTATGATTCATGATTCATCCTCCTTTATAGAAACCTCAATCATCTAATTAGGTCTTATTCATGTATTTGGCTTGATTACATGAAAATTTGAAAAGAACATATAATTTTCCTTAAACCAACTTTCAGGGTAAAAAAATTTCCTGTTTCACTATATGGGCCTTAACCGAAAAAGTTGACAAATTGTTGATCACCGAAAAAGTTTCCTTAATGCAAAATATATAGATTAAGCCATAAAAAGTCAACCATATTAGTTGAAAATATGTGAAATAAACAAAAAGTACAGCCAATCAGCGTGTATAATTAGAATTTTCCGAATATTAATTGACCGCTGTTCTGATTATTGGTAGAATAATTGCAACAATTAAAAATTTGTCAAATAACTGTCAAATCTACTTGACTCTACTGTGAAAAGGTAGAGCAATTCGCTAGATAGGAAACCAGTTATATGAACAGGACGAGTATGCTTTTGCAGCTTGTGCTGTGCATATTTCTGGTTTTTTTATTACCAGTAGACACAAAAGAGGGTTAAATCACTTCTATTAATACTTCCGCCAATACGAAGCGTACATTCAAATATTTTTTCAGCTTACGCAGTAGCGGAACTTACATAAAAGATGCACATCCGAAAGGGCTACATGAACAGATGAAGGAGGAGATAGGTGTGACAGGGGCAGATTTGATCTTTATCAATGGTATTGTCCTGACGATGGATGATCACTTTCCCAAAGCAAGAGCCGTAGTTGTGAAAGATAGGACGGTTTTGTACGTAGGAGAGGAAGACAAAGCCTTAACTTGGGAAGGGAGCTCTACCAAAGTAATTGACTTAGATAGAAAAACGCTCATGCCTAGTTTTATTGAAAGTCATATCCATCCTTCTATTTATGGATTATCGTTACTGGAAGTAGATTGCAAGCCTGATACGACACCGTCGATCAAGGTGCTGTTAGAAAAGGTAAGAGAGCAAGTATCCCACACTCCTGAAGGACAATGGATTATTGGTTGGGGATGGGATGACAGCAAACTAGCGGAGAAGCGTAATCCTACACGGTGGGAACTAGACGAAATGGCTCCTCATCACCCTGTCGTTTTGAAGCGCACCTGTGCGCATATGGCTGTTGCGAATTCAAAAGCTTTAGAGTTGAGTGGGATATCCGAGGATACTCCAAACCCTAAAGGAGGCAATATTGAAAAGGATAAAAGCGGAAAATTGACAGGGCTGATGCAGGAAAAAGCTCAAGGGTTACTAGCAACTCCTAAATATGACTTAGAGGACATGGTCAAAGGCATGGAACTTGCCCAAAAGCAGTTTGCCAAATGGGGAATTACCACGGTTCATGATATGTCTACACAAACGAATGATTTGCAGCTATACCAGGTGCTGCAAGAAAAGGAAGAATTAAAGGTCAGAATTAGGCCATGGATGTGGGCGATTGACCAAAATGGTTTTGAAGGTACATATAACGAAGTATTAACGGTAGGACTCAGAAGTGGTTTCGGTAACGACATGCTTAAAATTCAGGGCTTAAAGTTCATGCTGGATGGCAGTGTAGGTGGAAGAACCGCAGCTGTTTCACAACCTTATGCAGGAACAGAGGAAACGGGGATTCTCTATAACGATGTTGATGAGATCTACCCATTAATGGAAAAAGGAATCCAATCTGGGCTGCGCATTGCGATTCATGCTATTGGAGACAGAGCAATTGATACGGCGATCGATGCTTTCTTAAAGATCAATGAAATGACAGATGTGACTTCGATGAGAAACCGAATTGAACATTGTGTGATGCCGACGGTTGATCATCTCCAACACATGAAAGAGTTAAAGTTGTTGGCTGCCTCTTCTGTCGGATTTCTTTACCATATTGGAGACAATTATTTTGATAAGTTAGGAAAAGATCGAATGGCAAACAGTTTTCCTCATCGATCATTCAAGGAGTTTGGGGTCGTCGCTCTTGGAAATTCAGATCTTCCCATTAATGATGCCAATCCTTGGCTGGGCATATACGGTGCGGTGACGAGAAAAACATCGAGTGGACAAGTTCTTGGTGAGAATCAGAGGATATCGGTTTGGGAAGCGTTGAAAGCTTATACGACAGATGCGGCTTATAGTTCTTTTGAAGAAGAGTCACTCGGAATCATTAAACCAGGTGCAAAAGCAGATTTGATGATTGTATCCGATAACCCTCTTGATCTAGAGGTTGAAAAAATAGTAGATATGAAAGTTTTACAAACATTCTTAGATGGAGAATTGATTTACAGTGAATCCGACTCACATCTCTACGAATATACGGGAGGGAAAAATAATGTTTAGTGACCAGCAGCAACTCATTCTAATTTCCATAGTGGTAGTCTATTTTATCTTTTTGTTCGGTCTATCCTTATATATGAACCGAAGTGTTAAAACCTACGAGGATTATAACGTTGCAGGGCGTTCAAGTAAGCTGATGCCTCTCATTCTAACCTTCGTAGGAACAGCAATCGGGGGATCCATTTTACTAGGATATATGACAAATGGTTATCGATTTGGTATGGGTCAACAATGGCTGGCCATTGGTTTTACTTTGACCTCGATTGTGATAGCTATATTCTTACTGAAGCGAATCAGATTACTGGGTGAAAAATATAACATGGTCACCCTTGGAGACTTTACCGCTATGCGATATGGGGAAGGGGCAAGAGTTCCGACTGTCATTAGTATCCTGGTTGCCTACTGTGCAATTACGGGAATGCAATTTGTAGCCATTGCCACAATCCTCAATCTAACAGCCGGAATCAGCATCACTACCGGCATACTCATTGGCTGGGCCCTGCTTACATTGAAAACGTATTTTGGCGGTCTCAAATCCGTTCTTCTACAGGATGCAATCCATGGGACTATCCAGACAGTTGGGATTTTTATCTTGTTTGTTGTTGTTCTGTCTATGTCTGGAGACTGGGGTGCAATCGCGGATCGAGCTCAAGGTACAGGTGGCGGAAACATGCTGAGCGTATTTAATATCAGCCCGGGTGAATTCTTCGTTTATTTGCTCACTATTGGAGCCTACCAGTTTGTGAGACAGGATCTATGGCAGCGGTTCTGGGCTGCGAAAGATCTTAAAACGGCTAAAACAGGCTTTTGGAGTGCGATTGTTCTAGGGTTTTTGACCGCTGCAATTATTATCGTCATTGGAGTTCTAAGCAGATTTGGTTTACAAATGACGGACATTGATCCATCTCTTATTTATTACGAAGTGATTGGGGCCGTTTTACCATTCCCAATGGTCATAGTGATGCTCATCGCTCTGTTAGCGACGGTCATTTCATGTGCTGACTCTTTCTTTTTAGCGGCAGCTTCCTCGATCGTCAATGACATTATTAAACCAAGAGTGGGAGACGTTAGTGACAAGAAAATGCTCACTTATAGTCGTGGTTCTGTTGTAATCGTATCGATTATTTCAGCACTTTTAGCTCTTTATATTCCTCAGTTGGTGACGCTTTGGATTACAGGAAGTGCGATGTTAGTTTCAGGGCTGTTAGCGCCTGTATTGTTTGGACTATTTTGGAATCGAGTGACCAAAACAGCAGGAATTGCGTCTATGTGGACCGGTTTAGCCATTTCTGTGTTTTGGCAAATTGCCGGTCACCCATTTGGTCTTCACCCTGTATTTATCGGGTTACCTGTTTCAATCATTACCCTTTTAGTGGTGACTCTGCTTACCAAACAAGAAAGTCATGTAATGTTTGAGGAATTAAAGAAAACTGTTTAGAGAGTGATGGTCAGTAACTAAATTTGATGAAAATAAGAATAAGTGAGCGTGTGAGCCCAAGATATTTATTAAGAGCTTCACAGGTATAAAGAGAGGAAAAACTAACTTTTAACTGACGTTTTCGTGTGAATGTATCGAAAACGTCGGATTTTCTTTTTTAAAGTTAAAATGCTATTAAAGTAAAGGAGGGATTGGGATGGAATACATAGAAACAGTCCGTCAATACATTGAAAACCACCGAAATGACTATACGACACTGTTACAGGAGATGGTGCAGCAGCCAAGCACTGCTGGAAATGAACGAGGTATCCAAAACCTGATCGCAGATCGTTTAGAGCAGCTAGGACTTCAAGTAGACAAATGGCAACTAGATTATGACATGTTATCCAAACATGAAGCCTTCTGCGCTTCTCGTAATGATTTTGAAGGAAGTGAAAATGTTGTAGGAACACTAAAGGGTTCGGGAAACGGGAGGTCCATTATTCTGAATGGTCATGTGGATGTTGTGCCAGAAGGAGATTTGGAGCAATGGGAGGATGAACCTTTTTCTGGAACGGTAAAGGGTGATCAGTTGTTTGGACGTGGGGCTACCGATATGAAAGGCGGCAACCTCGCTTCTCTTGTCGCCATTGAGGCTATAAAAGCAAGCGGCATTCAATTAAAAGGGGACATCCTATACCAAAGTGTTGTAGAAGAAGAAAGCGGCGGTTCTGGCACATTGGCGGCTATCGAGCGCGGATACCGTGCAGATGCAGCGTTAATTCCTGAGCCGACGAATATGCGTATGTTTCCTAAACAGCAAGGTTCGATTTGGTTTAGAGTCTTCATACATGGAAAGTCTGCACATGGCGGGACGCGCTATAAAGGGGTTAGTGCCATTGCAAAATCAAATGTGGTGTATGAACAAATTCTTTTCTTGGAAAAGGAACGGAATGAGGGGGTAACGGATCCTTTGTATAAAAGCAATCCAATCCCCATCCCTATAAATATTGGACGGATTGAGGGAGGAAACTGGCCATCTTCTGTGCCTGATCAAGTAGTTCTTGAAGGGCGGATGGGCATTGCCCCTGGCGAATCAATTGAAAAAGCTAAAAAAGAATTTGAAAATCATTTAGCTAAGTTAAGTGAAATAGATGAGTGGTTTGCGAAAGCCCCTGTCAAAGTGGAGTGGTTTGGTGCACGCTGGCTTCCTGGGGAAATTGACGAAGACCATGATTTTATGAAAACCATTCGTCAGGCTTATGAAAATTACAAAGGGAAAGCACCCCAAATCGAAGCCTCTCCCTGGGGAACAGATGGCGGACTGCTGACCCAGCTGGCAGATATTCCAGTCGTGGTCTTTGGCCCAGGGGAGACGAACATGGCTCATTATCCAAATGAATACATTGATCTCAACCACATGTTTGATACAGCTGCTATTATTGCGGAAACATTAATCCTATGGTGTGGGGTGGAACAATAAAGGGCAAGTGTCAGGAAAAAGAAAGTAGAATAGAAAGTGAAAGGGAATGGAGGGTATTAAATGAATGAATGGTGCGAGTTAGATAAAAAACACTTTATACATCCAACCTCTTCAATTCAGCAACAGCAAGAGAAGGGGCCAAAGGTGATTATGGAGAGTGGGGAAGGCATTTACCTTAAGGACATACATGGGAAAACGTACATGGATGCCATGTCCTCCTTATGGAATGTCCACATTGGTCATGGCCGAGAGGAATTAGCGATTGCAGCTGCTGAGCAAATGAAAACATTAGCCTTTAGCTCTGCTTTTTCTACATTTAGTCACAAACCCGGGATAAAACTGGCTGAGAAGATCGCTTCCTTAGCGCCGGAAAATTTAAATGCCGTTTTCTTTACTTCAGGCGGGTCTGAATCGAATGATACAGCGATTAAGCTCGTCCATCATTACTGGCGAATTCAAAACCGGCCGAACCGGAGAAAGATCATTGCTTTGAAGCGGTCTTACCATGGGGTAGCAGCCGCGTCTACAAGCGCTACGGGTATCCCTGAGTTCTGGGATATGGCAGGGACAACGATCGAGGGCTTCTCTCATGCGGCGTCCACCTATAGAAGCAATACGGAAAGTGCAATCTCTGCTTTACGTGAAAAAATTGAAGCAGAAGGTCCAGAAACTGTAGGTGCTTTCATAGCTGAGCCCGTTCAAGGGGCTGGAGGGGTATTAATACCGCCTGAGGGTTATTTTAAAGAAATAAGAAACTTGTGTGACGAATACGGAATCTTATTTGTAGCGGATGAAGTGATCACAGGATTCGGCAGGACAGGGAGAATGTTTGGCATTGAAAATTGGAACACGGTTCCCGACATGATTACGTTTGCGAAAGGCGTAACAAGTGGGTATGCCCCGCTTGGAGGCGTGCTCGTATCAGACGCGATTCATGAGGTATTCAAATTGAAATCCAAAGGAACGTTATTTCATGGGTTTACCTACAGCGGACACCCAACAGCTGCAGCCGTAGCCTTAAAAAACCTCGATATCATTGAATCTGAAGGGCTTGTCGATCACTCTCATCGTATGGGCAAGAAACTCCTAAAAGGATTTAAAAAACTTAAAGATGAAATCAATATTGTAGGTGATGTACGTGCTGTAGGGCTTTTGGGTGCAGTCGAGCTCGTGAAAAACTCAGAAACGAATGAAAAATTCCCACAAGACTTGAAGGTTGCCCCAAGAGTTATTGAAGCCTTACATGAGCGTGGAGTGATTTGTAGAGCAGTTACTTATGAAGGGATCGACATTATCTGCTTTGCCCCGCCGTTAATCATAAATGAGGGTCAGATCGATGAACTGCTCACTAAATTAGAAGAGTCAATTTTGGAAGTGAAAAATGATTTGGTCGTTAGATGATGAAAAATTTATCAAGGATACAAAACTTCCAACAACAATTGTATAAAAGTCGTTAAGATGCACCTCTTAGGTAGAGCTTTGTTAAAGTTACTGCAAAAAAGGGTATAGTAATTTTGCGAATAGAAATATGTAGCTTACTCAAAAGAAAGGGTGTAGAAGTTGAAAGTTCTAGTTGTTGGAGCAAACGGTCAAATCGGAAAACACCTTGTAACCTTTATTCAAGAGAGTGAAAATGTAGAAGCTAAGGCAATGATCCGTAAAGAGGAGCAAGCTTCCTTTTTTAAGGAATTAGGAGCAGAAACAGTAGTGGTGGATTTGGAAGACGATATCGAGACCATCGCCAAAGCTACCGAGGGTGTGGATGCGGTCGTATTCACCGCAGGCTCTGGACCTCACACCGGCCCTGATAAAACGGTGATGATTGATTTGGATGGTGCTGTGAAAACCATTGAGGCATCAAAAGCTGCAGGGGTGAATCGTTATGTTATGATTAGTTCATTTGATACGACACGTGAAGCGATTCAATCAGCGCCTGAATCTTTCGCCCCTTATGTTGTGGCAAAGCATTATGCAGATGTTTGGTTAAGAGATACGGATCTGGACTATACGATTATCCACCCGGGCCGGTTGAATAATGAGGATGGAACGGGGCAAGTAGAAGCAGCCTCTACAGTAGAAAGAGGAGAAATTCCGCGAGAGGACGTAGCTCGTGTGATCTTGGCCAGCTTAGAGGATCAAACTACGATCGGAAAAGAGTTTCAGGTAGTAGCCGGGGACAAATCTGTTCAAGATGCCATCCAGTCACTTTAAGGAATGCTATATAAAGACAATTTGCCACTAAGGCAAATTGTCTTTTTTTATAGGCGTACCATTTAAAAATATAATCAGACCTTATGTTATAATAATGTAAATATATTTACCGAAGAAGGGAATCTACATACACAACATTTTTTAATATAGGAGAGATCAATATGAGCTCAAAATCTAAAATGAAGTTATTCACTTTAAATTCAAATGAACCCCTGGCCCAAGAAATCTCTGAGATCTTAGAGACACCTTTAGGAAAAAGCTCGGTTATCCGTTTTAGCGATGGAGAAGTACAGATTAATATTGAAGAAAGTGTTCGTGGACATGATGTTTACTTAATTCAATCTACTTCTCAGCCTGTAAATGAGCACCTGATGGAGCTATTGATTATGATTGATGCGATGAAGAGAGCATCAGCAAAAACAATCAATGTCGTGATTCCTTATTATGGATATGCCCGTCAGGATCGAAAGGCACGTGCTCGTGAACCGATTACTGCAAAATTGATCGCAAATTTACTGGAAAAGGCAGGAATCTCCAGAGTCCTCACCTTAGATCTTCATGCCCCGCAAATTCAAGGGTTCTTTAATGTTCCTGTTGATCAACTGCTTGGGGTGCCTATTTTAGCAGAGTATTATAAGAAAAAGGATATCGAAGACGTCGTTGTGGTTGCTCCAGATACAAGTGGACTAAGACGTGCGAGAAGAATGGCGAATATCCTTGATGCACCCATTGCTTTTGTTGATAAAAGAAGACCTGAACCGAATATGGCTGAGGTTAAAAACGTTGTTGGATCGATTGAAGGTAAGAACGCCATTATTGTAGATGACATGATAGACACGGCGGAAACAGTTACACAGGCAGCCGAAGCACTCTTGGAAAATGGAGTGAATGATATCTATGCCTGCGGGACCCATGCGGTTTTATCTGATCCTGCAGTTAGCAAGATTAACGAATCACCGATTAAGGAATTAGTGATCACAAATTCTATTTTCTTACCAGAAGAAAAGCAAAATGAAAAGATAACCTCACTGTCTGTTGCTCCTCTATTAGCGGATGCGTTGTTACGAGTGCAAACCGAACATTCGGTAAGTGAATTGTTTGATTAACCGAAGACCGGTATTTAGAAAAAAACAAAGAATAATGACAATAGGTAAAAGATGACCTCAGAATAGGATGAGGTCATCTTTTTAAGTTATTCCTCATCTTTACGGCTTCGCCATGTCACATAGTCCTTTAAAAGTTGTTCACATGATTCGAAAGCCTTCTACTCATACTACCTGTAGGAGGAGTCCGTTATGAAAATGATCATTTTATCTTTAGGTTTACTCTTAGCACAACCCCTTATCCAACCAGGACAATTATCCATAACCAATGATGGTGAGGAAATCATTAAGGTTAATCGTAAGGACTTTATGTTGGAATTCATCGGTAAGCCCTTTATGGATCAGCCTAAAACAGAGGAACTCATTGAACATTTGGATCAAGAAATCAGTCAGGAGCCCGTAAATGCAAAAATAGGCGAGTCAGGTGAAATTATACCTGGACAAAATGGATACAAAGTACATCATAAGAAGTTCAAAGAAAAATTTTATCGGTATCTCTTTGGTCAGAAGAAGGGTGCCATGGACGTTCCAAAACTTACCATTACTCCTAAAGTAGATAGTGAACTGATTGCAAATATCCGCACTCAGCAGATTGGTCATTATGTGACATACTTTAATTCGAACAATAAAGAACGGTCCCATAATATCCGACTTGCTTCAGAAGCCATCGATAGTCATGTGGTTTTCCCTGGGGAAGTTTTTTCTTTTAATAAAGTCGTTGGTAAAAGGACGAAAGAGAAGGGATATAAAAATGCCCCTGTGATTGTGAAGGGGGAAGTGACGGAGGGAATTGGCGGAGGAATTTGTCAGGTTTCTTCTACGTTGTTTAATTCTGTTGATAAGGCCGGCGTGAAAATTGTGGAACGCTATTCTCACAGTAAACAAGTGCCTTATGTTCCGCCAGGACGAGATGCGACAGTGAGTTGGTATGGGCCTGATTTTACGTTTGAAAATCAATACAATCAGCCATTGTTAATTCGCTCAAAAGTAACTGGGGGACAGATGAGTGTGATGGTATATTCTTCCGAAGTGATCAATTATGATCCACAGAGCATTCCTGATGCCAGCAAGAAGCTCCCTGAAGAAAGTGATAGGGAAACTGATCATTATGAGTAATCTAAAAAGCGTTTCTTTTTAAGAACGCTTTTTTCAAATGAAAAAGTGCCTAACTTCCTATCTGATTTTTAAGAAAGATTAAGTCCTGTTTACTAGGTTTTGTCTAAGAATATCAACAACTTTTTTATCAATTTTAAATAACTGGCACGTATTCCAATCCCTCTCCTTTTTTATGTGCTATTATATTTTATAACGATTACTAACTAAAGGAGGCTCTCCTTCTATGTTCACTTTAAGAAACGCGATAGGTATGAGATTAGAGGATATACAAGAGGAGAAAAAGCATCTTCGTGAAATGATTAAGCAGCTTACAGAGGAACAGCATGAACTAATAAGCCGCCTGGAGCGTATAGAAGGGAAAAGAGAGAACATTGATCCCTCCACCATCATCACAACATTATCGGAGACAGAAGAACTGAACCCTGAAATTCCCACAGACATTGTCATAGAGGAAACGGCTAACCAATCGTCGGAAGCATTAAGAAATGAATATGTGCTTCCAACCGATCCAGAAGCATTTTCAGCTGATAAGTCAAAAAGGATGAGTTATAAAGAACTGACTAGGATCCTGATTAACTATGCGAAGGAACATAATAACCAGGTGGATCACGAAGAATTTGAACAATACTTGATCGATCAGTACCACTTTACCCCTGAAAACTTTTCACATATTATATGGAGAGCAAGAAAAGAAGATCGACGCTTGAGAAGCGTAATTAGTGGTAACAGGAAAATAACGATATTGGATAATAGCTAAGATAAAGTCCTTACCCTACATATTTTGTAAATGATCATAAACGTATGATAGCCGGATAAACAAAGCTCATCTTTAGGTCATCAAATGGAAAAGACTACTTTCTTTTTAAAAAAGAGAGTAGTCTTTAAAATTATTTTCCGTAATATTATTTTAAGTTTTGAGTACCAAAGTCTGTGATTTTGGTTTTGACATTGATTTTTGTCTGCATCTCAGGAAAAATGTTGTCCCAGCGTTTTTCGTTCTTTTTCCAGTAATCCGGCTGGTGGATCCTTACCCAGTTGGATAGGTTGAGGAAGTCTGTTTTGTATTCTTGCTGGGCTTTAGTAAGGACGGTTTGTACCGCTTGTTCGATTTGGTCATTCGAAGCTTTTTCCACTTCTTTTTTCCAGCCTTTTTTGAAATGATCCCTTTTATTTCCCCAGTCTTCAGCTAAAGAAACATTCACTCTGACATTGAACTCCATCATTATGCTCTCACCTGTGATAGTCGGATTGTAGGTTGTAGATCCTCCTTTGACTTCGAGGGAAACGGGACCATCGGAAATTTCCTTTTTGGTCAAGTTGATATAGCCTCCATCCAGATCATTTAAAATGAATCGGACCCCAGCTATGTCCTCTTTTTCTAGCCAGCCGACAAATTGAAAGTTCTCCTTGGATATAATTCCCGCACCATCCGATTTGATGAGATATTCTTCAATTTTCATTCCCGGTATAAGGAAACTTTGTTCTTGAGAAATGTATTTAGACATGTCCCCAATCTGTAATTGCTCTGGAATGTAAAGATTCTTAAAAGAATTTTCATTGAGATCTTTAATTTGAATCGCTGGAAAAAGTTCCTTCGTTGGTTCGATATCCAGGACATCTCTCACTCTCTCTTTAGTAATGAATACCGGTGTCGTTCTTCTGAATTCATGGTCTCTTACAAAAAGGTCAATAACTTCATCTGCCCTTTCACGTTTAAGAAGGCTTGAAGATAAGACGATTGATTTCAAATGAGTATAATTTGGAGGCCGGTTGCTTTCAAAAGAGTTATCTCGAATGATTTCTAAAAAAGTGGTCCCTGATACAGTGAGATTCTGGAATGGTTTTCCTCCAGGTTCTCCTCCTTGTAAACTAGGGATTTTTCCTGGGTCGACGTATTGATTTGTCATGGTTACCTCGTTTTCTTTCTCACCAGTGTCTAAACCAATAGCTAAAATAACTCCGATATCCTCAATTTCCTTGCTGTCCCAGCATCCTGTCAATAATAGTAATGAAAAAACACTTATAATGACTTTATTTGGCATAGGACTGTCTCCTGATTAAAGAAATCAACAAAAGAAGAGCAGGGAAAAGGATGATTGCAATGGCCGAAGCATAATTGATCAACCTCGAATACTGAAAGACCTCTGTCATTCCAGTGGGATATAGGGCCGCCCCAAATATAAAGGCGGCTACCATCCAAACGAACAGCTTGGATTTGGTGCGAAACGTTTGTCTAACGCCAGTCCACATTGCATAGTAGTACGCAGAGAATGACGTAAAGGCAGTTATGAGCCACCCGACTAAAAAAAGGATTTCAAATCTCTCGAAAAAGAAGCCCTGGAATTCAATGCTTTTCGCCATCTCGACGGTCGGAAAAGTGATCTGCTTCAATTCTTCCAGTCCAAGAATCCCTAACGAGAGGGCGTGGAAGACAATGTATATTATGGCAGTGAGTCCAAGGCTTATCCACATACCTGCCCTGAGTTTATTGGGGCTCCTTTTGCCTAACACTTTCGAGAAAATCAACAGAAATTCAAATCCAAGAAAGGAGAAAAAGGTAATCTTTATGCCTTGGAAAGTTGGCATGATACCTTCGCCAAACACCGGCCGTAAGTTATTGATATCAACATCCTTCAGACTTAACAGACACAAAGCGATAAACATGAACATCATGACTGGGAAATAAAGCTGAAAAAAACGTACGATATCACCTGCTCCGTTCGTAATCAAATATGTGCTGACTATCAAGAAACCACCGATGACTACAGAAAGAGGGGTGGTATCCAATAAATGATTTTTAATAATCCCGCTAGTGACTCTAAGAATGTAAGCAGAAACGATTAGCGTATAGAGGATATAACACACGTTTAATAAAAATCCTATATATTTACCTGTAATGATCGTTGATATCTCAAAGAATGTTTGCCCAGGGTAACGACTAACCAATTGGACGATAATCATTGAAAAAAGTCCAATCAAAAGAAAGCCCCAAATGATACTTAACCACAAATCTGGAGCATCCACTGCATCTGCAAGGGAGCGGGGCATAATGATGATACCTACACCGATCATTGCAGATATGAAGACGACGATAAGTTGTAATCCTGATAATTGTTTGAGATCACTCACTCTGACCACCTCTCTTATTAAACTTGTATCGGATGAGTGAATCCTTCCAGCGTTTGTGGAAGTAAGGTGCAAAAGGTTCTAAATAGGGAGTTGAAAAGCTCTTCAGACGAATTAAGTGTATGCTGACGATGAATGATGCCAAGAGAAGTCCGTAAATGCCTAAAAAGGCAGCAGAGAGTAACATAAAAAAACGTAACGTTCTTAATGCCAGGCTCAACCCATAATCTGCGACTGTAAAGGAACAAATCGCTGCGAAAGCGACGACAATGACCATTAATGGACTAACGATCCCTGCCGTTACAGCTGCTTCTCCAAGAACAATCGCACCGACAATACTGACTGCTGGACCGATTGGTTTTGGTAAACGAACCCCCGCTTCACGCAAAACTTCGATTGTAATTTCCATCAATAATGCCTCCATGAATGACGGAATTGGCACACCTTCCCTTGTCTTAGAGATAGAAAAAGCCAGGTCGGTCGGAATCAATCCCTGGTGGAATGAAATCAAAGATATATACATCGCTGGTAGCATGACTGAGATAAAGGCAGCAAAGTAACGGAGCAGCCGAATGAAAGAAGCTGGAATCCATTTGAAGTTATAGTCATCAGTAGAGTGGAACAACGAATTCAAGGTCGCGGGTGCAATTAGGACGGAAGGGGACCCATCTATAAAAATGGCGACACGACCTTCGATCAGTGCATTAGCTACCTTCGTCGGGCGTTCTGTTTCATGCACTTCAGGAAAAAGTGAGTTGCTGTTCTTTTCGATCAGTTGTTCAATGATGCCACCATCGGGTATGTAATCTGTATCAATGTTATCGACGCGTTTAACCACTTCTTTAATAAGCTCAGGGTTCGCGGCACCCTCTAAATAGGCAACGGATACATTAGTGAATGCTTTTTGCCCAATGGTAAATTCCTGAAAGGTGAGGTCATTCGTACGCAAATGCATACGAAGCAGAGAGATGTTCTTTTCCAAAGACTCAATGAAACCATCTCGTGCCCCACGCAAAGTAACCTCCGTGACAGGCTCTTGCACAGAACGGAGGGAGAACTTAGACGTGTTCACCGCGTAAATATCAGCATCTTCTATGATTAAGGTGAATCCATTAAAAATTTTCTTCAAGATTTGATCGGATTGCTCAATCTTCGCCAAATCGTTCAATGGAAGGTTTTCCACGATCGATGGTTTGGACTTCGCTTTCATATCGAGTAGCGGCTTTAAAATGAATTCTCGAATGTGATCCACGTCTGCAATGGTTTTGATATAAATGATGTAAATGGGCTTGTTTTGTACGGTGACAGATTTAACGGTTACCTTGTCGTTCCCCTCAATCATTTTTACCAGGTTATCAACAAGGGGATAGTTGGTTTCTTTCATATCACTCACACCCTTTATGCGTTCTTTGTATTATGCGCATTAGGGAATTGAATTACTCGAATCATAAACAAAAAGCAGACTCCAGTGTCCCTGAAGTCTTTATAATGGATACAAGAAAAGAAAAGGAGCGGATGGGATGGACGCTTTACAGAGGGAAGTCGAACACATAGTGGCAAGTGTAAAAGGGAGAGTGAGCGTTGTAATCGAGAATAAGAAAGCTGCTATAGCCATTAACGGTTCTGAACGAACGACAGCAGCCAGCACGATCAAGATTCCGATTATTATGGAGGCATTTAGACAAGCGGAAAATGGAGATTTGGATTTGAAAGAGAAGGTCCAGGTTACACCTGATTTAAAGACTGGGGGAGATGGAGTTCTTAAGCTCCTTGAGAACGAGCTATCTTTATCCATTTTGGATCTGATGAAACTGATGATCGTCGTTTCCGATAATACGGCTTCAAACCTATTGATCACTAGACTTGGTTTCTCCAATATCAATCATCTTTGTGAGCAGCTGGGATGCACGAATACTCGATTGAATCTCTACTTTATGGATTTCCGAGCACGGGGTGCAGGGGTAGACAATATGACCTCTGCACGTGATATGGTGGCATTCCTTTCAGAAATTGAGGGTGGAAACTTTGTGAATGAAAGATCCCGTAAGACCATCTATAACATACTGAGGGAGCAGCAGTTTACATCAGGTCTCCCTGCTTACAATAAAAATGAAGATATATTAACCGCCAATAAACCTGGTATGCTGCCAGGAATACAACATGATGTGGGGATTTTTAAATATAGGAATGAAACGGTATATGCGGCCGTTTTACTAAGTGAGTTAAATGATGAGGAAGCTGGAAGAAGAGCGATCACTGATATTGGGCGCAGTATTATAAAATTCATGAAGAAAGAAAACGCTACAAAATAAGGATACATAGATAAGTCCCGTTCATTAAATGAAGAACGGGACCGTTGTTTTTTTACATATCATATTTTCGTAATCGATACTGAAGACTCTGCCGGCTGATGCCAAGAATTTTTGCAGTACGGGAAACGTTGTGATTGTTCTCCTGTAGTGTTTGCTGAATATATAGTTTTTCTGTTTCGCTCATTTTTTCTTTTAATGTTCGTGCTGCACGATTTTCGACCGGCTTCTTATTTTGCAATGGCTGATGATCTGGATACATCTTTCGGAGTCGAGCAGGGAGGCTATCGATCGTAATCGCTTCTTTATTGGTGATCAGATTCATCGTTCCCTCAATCGTATGTTCCAACTCCCTTACGTTACCGGGCCACGTATGTTGATGAAGCAGGTGCATGGCGTCCTCATGGATGGCTTTTACATTCATCTGAAATAAATCATTATACTTAGCGATAAAGCTGTGAGCTAGAGAAAAGAGATCTTCCATACGCTCGCGGAGGGGTGGAATAAATAACGTCACAACGCTAAGACGGTAATACAAATCTTTTCTTAAACGCTGCTCCGCAACCGCGTCTACGGGGTCCTCGTTAATCGTCGCAATGATTCTCACATCAACCTTCTTATCCTTCGTATCACCAACCCTGCGGATGTTTCGTTCCTGAATGGCTCGAAGAAGTTTCGCTTGAAGCTTAGTGTCTAACGAGTTGATTTCATCGAGCAATAAGGTACCGCCCTCGGCCTGTTCAAATAATCCTGGTCTGTCGACAGCCCCTGTGAAAGCCCCTTTCTTTGTTCCAAATAATAAGCTTTCCATTAAGCTGTCTGGAATTGCAGCACAGTTTTGAGAAATAAATGGGGCCGATGACCGTGAGCTCCCATTATGTATGCTCTGGGCAAATAATTCTTTTCCTGTTCCGGTTTCACCAACGATCAGCACAGAAGAGGAGGTGCGTGTCGCTTTTTTTGCCTCTTCAATTACGTCTTGGATCAGTGAACTCTTTCCAATGATCTGATCAAACGTAAACTTCGTGTTTTTCTTTTTCAACACGTTCTCTTTAATGACTTGCTCAAGCCTTGTGACATCTTTTGTAATTTCAATAGCACCTGTTACTTTTCCATTTTCCAAGATTGGATAGGAGTCATTAATGGTCGTAATTTCTTTTCCTTTATTATTGAAGTAGGTTTGTTTGATATTCTTAGACGTTTGCCCCCTCCTTAAAGCCTGGACAAGGGTGCTCCGTTGGTTTTCTTCGAATTGAAAGACCTCCAGCAAGTCTTTGTCGAGCACTTCTTCGCCTGTCATCGACTCGATTTCCATCATTTTTTTGTTATAGACGATCGTTTTTCCGTTCTCATCAATCACATGAATGCCAAGGTCTAATTCATTCAAGATTTTTTCATAGAGTTCATTCCGTTTTATGATTGAAGAAACATCCGTAGTTTTCCTCACAACATCCACTCCGTTCAACGTAAGTATCTATATTCTATAGAAGAAAAATGAATGATGCAAAATTATTTGGCATATTTGTGGTGAGGGTGACAATTTATTTTGCATTTCCCTGCCCTGTTAAAAATGAGAATCCCTCCATATCAATGTTTAAAAAGTTGGCATGGAATTTGCGGTATAGAAAGGTGAAGAACAGGAGCGGGTTTAGCAGCCCCGCTCTATGACTAGGAGGAATATAGATGAACACCACAACTGTGCATTCCAAAAGCATTATGGATCAGACCGAACGTTATGGAGCGAAAAATTACCATCCGCTCCCGATTGTCATCTCAGAGGCAGAAGGCGTCTGGGTCAAAGATCCTGAGGGCAATCGATATATGGATATGCTGAGTGCCTACTCGGCAGTCAATCAGGGGCATAGACACCCGAAGCTTATTGAAGCTTTAAAAAAACAGGCGGATCGCGTGACGTTAACCTCCCGTGCTTTCCACAATGATCAGCTGGCTCCTTTTTATAAAAAGGTTTCTGAATTGACCGGAAAAGATATGGTGCTTCCCATGAATACTGGAGCGGAAGCGGTAGAAACGGCAATTAAGACCATCCGACGCTGGGCGTATGACAAAAAGGGTATCCCGGAAGGAAAAGCGGAAATCATCGCCTGTGAAGGGAATTTTCACGGAAGAACGATGACCGCGGTGTCCCTCTCATCGGATGAAGAGAACAAACGCAACTTCGGGCCGGGGTTGCCTGGGATTAAATTGATTCCTTATGGAGATCTGGAAGCTTTAAAACAAGCCATTACACCAAATACCGCAGGATTCTTGCTTGAGCCGATCCAGGGAGAAGCAGGGATCGTTATTCCGCCGGAAGGATTCTTAAAGGAAGCTTACGATGTGTGTAAGAAAGAGAATGTTCTTTTTGTAGCCGATGAAATTCAGTCGGGTCTTGGACGTTCTGGAAAAATGTTTGCTTGCGATTGGGAAGATGTGAAGCCTGATATGTATATCCTTGGTAAAGCATTAGGTGGAGGTGTGATGCCGATCTCCTGTGTTGCTGCCGATCAAGGAGTGCTGGGTGTATTCACCCCAGGCTCTCACGGATCGACATTTGGCGGAAATCCATTAGCCTGTGCTGTTTCTATTGCTTCATTAGAAGTTATTGAAGAGGAGAAATTAGCAGAGCGATCATTAAAACTCGGCCAGTATTTCCAAGATCGTTTAAAAGAAATTGATAATCCGGCTATTAAGGAAGTGCGAGGAAAAGGATTGTTTGTCGGCGTTGAACTAAGTGAACCAGCTCGTCCTTATTGTGAAAAGCTGAAAGAAGAGGGGCTGCTTTGCAAGGAAACGCACGAAACTGTCATCCGTTTTGCCCCTCCACTAGTGATCAGTGAAGAAGATCTTGAATGGGCGATCGAGAAGATATCGAATGTATTATCAAATGTGAAGCCAGCATAGGTTCCAGCGTTTTTATCAGGTTGAGTGTAAAGATTGGGAAAAGCAGGTCTATTAAAATATGAGGCAGCATAAAACTAATAAACAAGCATGGAGCTATTGGAGTTTACTTTGAGAAGAGAGCTCTTTAGATCCAGTAAATAGTTGTTATGTTGTAACCATAATCAAGGAGGAGAAATAAGGATGAAGGAAGTTTTCCAAACCATTTACAGTCCTTGTTACGGGAGCATTAAAGAAGTGTTCGTAGAACCCTCGGCTTATGTGTATGAATGGGAGACGCTGCTATTAATTGAGACCCAAGATAAAAAACAGATTGAAGTATCGGTTGGAATCAGCGGAGACATCGTTTCTATGGAAGTGGCTCCAGGTCAGTCTGTTACACCGTTTTCAGCGTTAACGATTGTGAGGGATGATCTGCAAATTACGGGAAGCGACTAACCAAATAGCCTCTTACAACCTCTCATTTGCCTGGTAGGCAGTGAGAGGTTTTTTGCTTTTATTTGCTTTTACCTAGTAATCGACATGCTGTACTCTCTATGAAGCCTATTCTTTGAGGCTGCCGTACAAGCGCCGACATCTCTTTATTCTCTATTCATAAAATAGATTATTACAAATAAAGAGGTGGTAGAATGCTAGGATTCTCTATAATCCAGCTAACTAAAGATCATAGTGATCGGTTGGATAAAGAACTGCGGACAAGGCTGGTCCATTTATACAAACCAATGCGTCGGATCCCTTGTTTTTTGCACAGTTTACTGGAAAAGTACTTGGTGAAATATAAAACGTTCCCAGTTATCATTGAATTTAAAGGCGACGAGATCTATTCCGGCATGAATAAAATTGAGTCTCTAATTGATAAGGAAAGAAAATGCAAGATTAATCAACAACTTCCTGGGGCAGGGTGTTGCTCTGGAACCCTAACGGCATCTGGAATCGAAAAGCTTTTAACAAATGAATGTCACATACGAAAGATTTATTATGACCGTGAAGTGAGAGCATTGGTAGATGTTTCTTCTCCATCCGAACGTTCTCATAAATTAAATGAGCTCGACCTGACTGGAAAAGGAGTAAATATTGCTGTTGTCGATACAGGCTTGTATCCGCATGAAGATCTTACCCAGCCGAATAACCGAATCGTTGCTTTTAAGGATATCGTTCATAACCGTGAAGATCCTTATGACGATAATGGACATGGAACCCACTGTGCTGGCGACGCTGCTGGAAACGGATTTTCCTCCGACTTTCAATATCGCGGCCCGGCTTCAGAAGCAGGTGTGATTGGGGTTAAAGTGTTGAACCAAGCTGGATCGGGTTCACTCTCTACGGTTATGGCAGGAATTCAATGGTGTATCGACCATAAAGAAGAACATCACATTGACGTGATTTCTTTGTCATTAGGTGCTGCGCCTGATGACTCAGACTGCAATGATCCTCTAGTGCAAATTGTTGAGCGAGCATGGAGTAGTGGGATCTTCGTTTGTGTAGCAGCTGGTAATTCAGGTCCTGATGAACGAACGATTGCCACCCCTGGGATCAGTCCAAAGGTTGTGACTGTTGGTGCACTGGATGATGGTGCTACGGCAGGTCAAGGCGATAAAGAGATCGCCTCATTCTCAAGTCGAGGTCCAGCTTGTGGAGGTGTGATCAAACCGGATTTAGTTGCTCCAGGAGTGAATGTAATTTCTTTAAGGTCCCCCGGATCTTTCCTCGACAAGACAACAAAAGCAAATCGAATTGAAACGAATTATTTCAGTTTATCGGGTACGTCGATGTCTACTCCGATCTGTGCTGGTGTCGCAGCTCTCATTCTTCATGCACACCCAGAATATACCCCCGATCAAGTTAAGCAGAAGTTAATCAATGGAGCGGTGGATATGGGGCTGCCGGCAAATATTCAAGGAGCAGGTTATTTGGATGCTGAGAAGGCTGTAGAGGCCAGCATAATTCATAACAATTAAAGTCAGTTAAAGGTGCTTATTTCCTAAAGAAGCGCCTTTGTACATACATGTATAGTCACAGTAATTCTATCTCTTCATTTTAAATTTTACAGAAAGGTGTTTTAATATAAGAAATTGAAAATAGGTAAAGAAGTTTAAATAATCTAAAGGGGAGGCACAAATGAAAATATTAATTAGTGAAGTTATTTGGCAAGAAGGATTGGACGTACTAGAACGGCAAGGATATGAAATCGAATATGACGATCAGCTTGTACAAGATAGACCCAAATTATTGGCAAAGGTAAAAGAAGTGGACGCTTTGATTATACGTAATCTAACCCAGGTTGACGAAGAACTTTTACAAGCCGGTTCCAAACTAAAAGTCATTGGTCGTCTTGGTGTGGGTCTCGACAATATTGAGGTAGAAGCTGCGAAGAAAAAAGGTATACAAGTTGTATATGCCAAAAATGCTAATGCCACTTCGGTCGCTGAATATGTGATGAGCGCTGTCCTCAGCTCAAATCGATCTCTGGACGATGCGAATGAAGATGTACGTAAAGGAAGATGGGACAGAAAAATGCATACAGGAGGAGAGGTGTACGGAAAAACATTAGGCCTAGTTGGACTCGGGGAGATCGCTCACCGAGTAGCTAAACGAGCGCATGCATTCGGAATGGATGTAGTCGGATTTGATCCATTTATTACTGAGTATGACCACGTGGTTGCAGAAACAGGAGTTAAGACAAAATCGTCACTGGATGAAGTGTTGGCCATGTCTGATTTCATATCCGTCCATGTGCCATTGACTCCATCGACAGTTTCTTTAATTGATTCTGAAGCTTTCCAAGTGATGAAATCAAAGGCATATGTAATTAATACATCACGAGGAGGAATCGTCAATGAATCAGATTTGGAAAAAGCTATAAGTAAAGGTCGCATAGCGGGTGCCTATCTTGATGTATTTGAAGTGGAACCATTAGATAAAGATCACCCTTTACTCTCTCATTCGAATGTGGTTATTACTCCACACATTGCAGGGCTTACAGAAGAATCGCAGGTAAGGACCTCAGTTTTAGTAGCAAAAGAAGTGACAAAAGTACTTAATGGACTCCCTTCTCTCTGTGTAGTATAGAATTAAATAGATTAAGCTGGTAAAAAACGCTTTAAAACCTCTCCTTTGATACTTACCATGGAGAGGTTTTTATATGCTCAAAGGTAAAGAATGACGTTTTATTCAAGGGGAAGAAGGAATACTATGTATCATAGTCATTTTTCGGAGGGAAGGGTTTAAATGGGCAAATTCATCATGAACCTGATCGCTTATCTTCTCGTGATAACCGTGAATGGACTCGCTAATGTGTTACCCTTAAATGGTCAGACCACCGGTGAGATTTCAAACAAGCTGAATGTGCTATTCACACCAGCTGGGTATGTCTTCAGTATTTGGGGATTAATTTATATCCTCTTAGGTGTTTGGGTCATTCGTCAATTCCCTGCAAGTCGCAGGAACCTGCCTGTTTACCAAACCACCAGCGGTCTATTTGTTTTAAGTTCTATCTTAAACACCCTTTGGATTTTCATGTGGCACTATGAATTCTTTGGTCTTTCAGTTATTGTAATGCTTCTCTTACTCATCACTCTTATTCGTCTATATGTAAAATTGAAGGCCGCAAATGCTTCTTTTTTCGATATCCTGCCATTTTCCGTTTATCTAGGGTGGATCAGCGTCGCTACGATTGCCAACATAAGTTACTATCTGACCTACATTGGCTGGGATGGCTTTGGGATTTCTGCCTCAATTTGGACGTTCTTGCTGTTAATCGTAGCAACCTTTCTGGCTCTTATATTTATGAACACTCAAAAGGACTGGGTGTACCCATTAGTGTTTGTCTGGGCTTTCATTGGAATAGGGGTAAAAAATCAGGATGCTGATGTACCGCTTGTGGTGTACTCTGCTTACATCTTAGCAGCGATTCTCCTGGTCATAACTGTGATCTTTGCGTTTAAGCAAAGAAGATAATGAAGCCCTTTTCCATTCATTTGGAAAGGGGCTTTAGATTTGTTTAAAGCAAGGAGCCGGCTCCATCAATATACAATTCTGTTCCTGTAATGTGCCTTGAAGAATCAGAAGCCAGGAATACAATAAGATCAGCCACCTCTTCAGGACGTCCTGGCCGGTTTTGCAAAGGCTGATTTCCCTCGGGATACTCTACAGGAATTTTAATTTTTTCAAGTGCCCCCTCCTCAGGGTGTGTATTTTCATCGATACTTGTTTGAATGGCACCAGGGCAGATAATGTTAACCCTAATTTGATACCGCGCTAATTCCAGAGCAGCCATTTTACCAAAAGCCATCTGTCCGGCCTTCGATGAGCTGTAGGCAGAAAACCCGAAGTTGGAGAAGACGCGATTTCCGTTTACGGAGCTTGTAATAATAATGCTGCCACCTTCTTTTTTCATATAGGGAATCGAATGTTTCACAGTTAAGAAAGTGCTTCTTAAATTGGTTTCCAAAGTGTTGTCCCAATCTTCTACAGCCATATCTTCAATCGGGGTGATTTTCCCATTAATGCCCGCATTGGCAAAAATAATATCTAATCTTCCGAAGTGGTCGATGAGCTGCTTGTAACATTGTTGAATTTCTTCCTCTTTAGAAACATCAGCTTCAATAATAAATGCCTCTCCACCAATAGACTTGATTTCTTTCTTCGTTTCCTGTGCGTCTTCTTCTTTAATGTCTATAACCGCAACCTTTGCTCCTTCTTTAGCAAGCTGAATGGCTGATGCTTTCCCCATTCCTGAGCCGCCTCCAGTCACTAAAGCTACTTTTCCTTCTAACTTATTATTGTGGGACATCATGATCCATCTCCTTCTTCCGTAATTGAACACGTGTATAGAGGATTTTTACCCTCAGGTTATAGGAATGTAACCATGGAGGTGAAAATTATCTAAGGTTTTGGAAAAAGAAAATAGCAATAATCATTAAAAAAAGCCCCTAATCCGATTGGAAGAGGGGCCTTATTCCTTTTAAAACAATTGTACCTACTGAGTCGATCATTTGCTGATTAGAAGGGTTTATTCCCAGTACGTGCACCCTTCAAAGAATGCATCTTCCAAAGTAGATTGTAGAATCTCCGGTAAGCGGGAATCGATCTCATTCGACTCGATAACTTCGATCCGATTGCCGCCGACTAGTCCTTTAAAGGTCACTGTTTTGTCCTTGTTCACGTAAAGACGACCGATTTCTTGTTCAATTCCAAGTGACTCATGTTTAGATTGGAAGACAATCAGGCCTGTGATATACTCACTTCTTCCTTCTTGAAGAGCAACTTTTTTCCAGTTTGTCGTTTCCTTCAAAGCTTCTACTCCTGATTCCGAGATCAGATCAGGATCGCGCAGAATTGAAACGTCCTCTAATTTGGTTACTCCTAACATACTGTTGTAGGCAGCGACTGAGATGGTGTTCCCTTCCATGTTGAGGATGGCGTCTTGCTGGCCAGCACACAGTTGGTTGGTGAAATCTTTGATGAGGTCAAATACTTCCTGGGTGTTATGCTGAATGTCATTTTCCAGTTCAAATACGGCCCTTTTCTCGTCTAGCAATTCTCGAATGTCCATATGGTACTCCCTCCTAAAATGAATTTCACGGTACATATTTCCATTTAATGTATGAGTGAAACATTTTTTCTAACATCTTTTATTAAAGATTAAATTCCTTTGAAGTCAAATAGAAGCTAATTCTCTCTCTATTTTTCGCTTATTTTTGTTCATTTTGTCGAATCCGTTCATTTTACTTACATAATCTATTAAAATATTACAAATAAAACCAAATTATGAAAGGGGAAAATGGAATGAAAAAAATTTCAGTTATGCTATTTACACTAATCTTTGGAATGCTTACAATCGTCGGCAATGCTTCTGCGAATCCTGTTACATATGACCCATCACTCGCTCATAAAGATGGAGCCATGGCTTATAAGCATATGGAGTATTTAGCTTATGACATTGGTTCAAGAATCGCAGGGTCAGAAAATGAAAGAAAAGCAGCCGAGTATATCGAGGGACAGTTTGACCGAGTCGGTTTGGACACAGAAGTTCAGGAGTTTGATTATTCCTCTACAAAATCTTCATCCAATGTAGTTGCTTATAAAGAAGGCAAATCTACCAAACAGATTATTGTAGGGGCTCACTATGATTCCGTTTCTGCCGGACTCGGAGTAGATGATAATGCTTCAGGTGTAGGGGTCCTACTAGAAACGGCAGAAGTTTTAAAGAATATTAAGACTCCATATTCTATTGTATTTATTGCATTCGGAGCAGAAGAAGTAGGGTTACAAGGTTCTAAATACTATACAAATCATATGTCAGAAGAAGAGATTGAAAACACCATAGGCATGATTAACTTAGACAGCCTGGCTGTAGGAGATCAAATGTATGTGTATGGAAATGCCGGAGAAGATGGATTCATTCGCGACCAGGCGTTAGCTATTGCCGATAAGAAGAAGTTAGATGTAGAAACCAATCCAGGTCTCAACCCTCATTATCCAGCGGGTACAACAGGGGATTGGAGTGATCATGCTCCGTTTAAATCGAAAGGCATTCCTTATGGATATTTGGAAGCAACAAATTGGGAAATTGGCGATCTGGATGGCTATCAACAAACAGTAGAACATGGAGGTATATGGCATACGGAAAATGATACGCTAGAGTTTATTGAGGAAGAGTATCCTGACCGGGTTCAGGAGCACTTATCGACGTTTAGTACATTGCTCACGGATTTGCTGAAGTTCATGAACAAAACGAGTACTTCTAAATAATAGAATTACAACTGATCTCCTTTCAAGCGGAGATCTTTTTTATATTACAAGAAGGTGTACCTCATCTCATCGTCTGGAAATTTTACAGGCAGAGAAACATCAAAACTTAAGTCAATGAGACGTGATTCCATTGCTGCCGCTCGATGTTTGGGAGCATGCGTACTATTTGCAGTATGAAAATAATAGAGAGAAATACGTGGATAACTGGTGGAATGTGGTCAACTGGAGTGTGTTGAGGACCGTTACAAAGGAGCGAAACAAGTGAAATGGAAGAAGTTTTAAGTCTAAAACAGGGGGACTGCTTACTAGCAGTCCCCCTGTTTTGAACTTCTGAAAAAGGTTATCTACATATTAAAAGAATAGTTTAAGTCAGTAGTAATTAGAAGCAACCAATTAAAATTATGGGAGTAATAGTTTGAACTCAAAGATATCTAAAGGAATACAAATAAAGGGCACGGAAACTACAGTGGAGGAATTTTGGCGTTGGGCATATTCAGATTTATTAAGTAATACAAATCGAGGAATTTTAGCAGAGTTTTTGGTTGGGTATGCTTTAGGGTTAACAAGTGACCCCCGGATTGAATGGGATAAGGCTGACTTTGTATATATTGAAAACCTTATAGAGGTTAAGTCTTCTGCTTATATTCAATCTTGGAAGCAAAGGCAACCGTCTAAAATTGTTTTTAACATACCTAAAGCAAGAGCATGGGATACTGCCACAGGTTTAATGAGCTCTGAATCGAAACGAAATTCGGATTGTTATATCTTTTGCGTTTACACAGATCAAGACAAATCGAATTACGATGTTCTTGATGTGAAACGCTGGGATTTTTATGTTGTTTCAACTTCTTATCTCAATGAACATTTTACAGAACAGAAGACTATTTCTCTTTCAACTATTAATAAATTTTGTCATCCAGTAAACTATAGTAGATTGAAAGCAGAAATTGAGAGTGTATTATATTGAATAAGAAAGCGCGATTACCTGAATTGGCAATCGCGCTTTCTTATTCAATTTAGATTGTACTGACAGGCTTAATGTTTTGCTCTTTTTACTTTTATTAAAGTCTATTTAATCTAAAGGGAAGGCTGGAACTCCTGGTGCAGAAGAACTAGCGGAAATCAGGATGATCTAAGTATACAACTATTGTAACAATTGGTATAAACTAGTAATTAAGTCTAATAGCACATAGGAGGTACATAATGAAGAAGCAACTTATTGCTGGAATAGCGGCCCTCGGGTTGTTTGCTGTGCCGATAACGGCTTCAGCAGATTCGCCGAAATGGCATAACGTCAACGTAAATGAAACGTTGGACGAAGAAGATGGGAGTCTATTTAATAGTGAAAACTATGATTTTGTGAAGTATTCGAAAGTGGATGACAAGCTTAGAGAGATTGATGAAAGAAGTAATCGAATCACAGTAGAAACACCTGCAAAATCTTCTGCAGGAAATGATCTTTATGTAGTAACGATTTCTGATCCCACGGAGAAAGGGAAGTATGGCTATCAAAAATCATTAAGAAAGAAAATGTTTAAGAACCCTGAAAAGGCTGATAAATTTATCGAGAAACATCCGGATTTTAAAGTGCCTGTAATGATTAACGCATCCATTCACGGTACAGAATTCGTAGGTTCTGACGCTGCGTTACAATTGATTGAGAGATTCGTGACAGCGGAAGATGAGAAAACAAAAGAACTGCTTGAAAATCACATCTTAATTTTCAATGTAGTTGCCAACCCTGACGGTCGCATTGATGCGACTCGATTTAACAGCAATGGTTTTGATTTAAACCGTGATTTTATTACACAATCCCAAGTTGAAACAAGACATACAGTAGATCTAATTAAAGAATGGAATCCAATGGTCTTCCTTGACTTACATGGTTATGTGAAAGGCTACGGGGGACCTGACAACCCTGGCTTAATTGAACCATGTACACCACCGCATAACCCTAACTATGAATATGATCTATTCTCGAATTGGGCAATGGACCAGGCAAAGGCCATGGAAGGAAATATTGTGGATCACCGCAGTGAGTACGACAATACGTCAAATGTTGACTATCAATCCATGAAAGGCACCTATATCCCTCAGCGTGATGATACAGCTGGCTGGGATGATTACCCGCCAATTTTTACTCCGATGTATGCGATGTACCACGGTGCATACGGCTATACGCTTGAAGCGCCAACCAATGATTGGGATGGCGTGAAATGGCATTATGATGCCGTCATGGGAGCACTTGAATTTTCTAACCAAAACAAAGAAGAAATGATCAAAGATCAGATTGAGGTATTTAAACGAGGCATTCAATTTGACCATCCGTATCATACAGAAGGCTTCTTTCCAAAAGCCTATATTTTACCTGTAGATAAAGAGGATCCGACAGCAACAGAAAAAGCGGTAGAACATCTTGAGTTCAACGATATTCAAGTCTCTTCCTCTAAAAAAGATTTCACTTATGATGGGGTGAACTATCCTGCTGGAACTTACATCGTGGATATGAGCCAGGCAAAAGCAGGACTTGCAAACACGATGTTATGGGATGGTGAAGATATTACCGATATTACACCGGCTATGTATGATATTTCGGCTTGGAATTTACCTGAATTATGGGGATTTGAAGCGATCGAAGTCGATGCCGATAGCTCGTTTAACGTGAAAGTGCATGATGTTAAGAAGGTAACTACGGACGGTGACTTGGTCGGTGATGGCCCGTATGTAATTCCCAATTCTTCTGTGAAAGCAGTCAATCTCGTCAATACACTGATAGATCAAGGGTTTGATGTAAAAAAAGGGAAAGATCATTTCTACGTGAATGCGAAGGAAACCCCTGAATTGAGAAAACTGGTTGAGAAGTCGGGCATTACTGTGAAGACTGAAGACGTGGTGAAGGGTGAAACACTGGATGCTCAAAAAGTGACCGTCCTCAAAGATGGCGGCATCTACAAATCACAATCGCATGCAGGCACATTGGCTGCTCTGCAACGATTAGGGTTTGATGTTGAAGAGATAACACCACGGCAGCTTGCAGCAGAAGGGCTCCGGGATACAGATGTTTTCTTCTTCAGCGGAACGTCCCGCATGATTTCTTATAACAATTCTACTGCGAATGAGGAATTCGGGCTTGAAGATGAGAGCCAATATAAAGCATTTAAACAAAATATCCAATCCTTTGTAGAAGATGGCGGCAAATATATTGCTGTAGGAACTGGTGGATCTGAAGCAACGAAACAGCTTGGCTTAACAGAGGTGACCGTTAATACAGCCGGTTCTAACAGCAATGGAATCGTAAGAGTTGACTATAGTCCATCACCACTAACTTCTGGATATGAGTCCACTGATTATGGTTTTGTCTATCAACCCGTATGGTACACAAACGTTGAATCGGTAAACGTCCACGCCTCCTTAGACAACACGGATGTTTTCTTTGTTGCTGGACACTGGGAAAACCGTGAAGGAGCACAGGGACAGCCTGTAATCGTAAATGAAAAAGATCAAGACGTAACATTAATCGGACTTGAAGCAGGGTTCCGAGACCATACCGATTACTTATTCCGCCTGTTCTCCAACGCGATTTTTACCAAATAAATAAACAGAATAGATCCATTAATTACCACCTCAGGTCATCCATAAATTGGAATATATACTAGTCCCTTTATCATCGAGATAATGGATAAGTTGTGGTCTATTGGTCCTAATCCTAAACATTTCCAGAAATTGTGTAGACGAAAAACTAAATCTATTGTAGAGTGAAGTCAAATGCCAATTGAATAGTTCATTCACTAGGGGTGCCCTTGTTAAGGGCTGAGATCAAAGTTTAACTTTGAGACTCTTTGAACCTGAACTGGTTTAAACCAGCGGAGGAAAGTGACGAAATAAGCTTTAGACACGTGACGTGTATTCTATAAGTCATGCCACTTTCCTCCGGGAGAGTGGCATTTTTTGTGCTCAAAAATAAAGGAAGTGTTTGGGTTGAAACTAATTGCTGTAACCGATGGAAAAAAGGAAGAAGATAAGCTGGTACCTAAGATTCTTCTGATCTCGCCTTATGTTGATGGTGTCATTCTGAGAGAAAAACAAAAAGCGCTTCCGGACTACCTCTCTCTCGTGAATCGTTTGATAGAATGTGGGCTTCCAAAAGAAAAGCTGTATGTTCATAGGCATTATTCTCTTGTAAAAGACACAGGGATTCGAAACCTTCACTTGCCGGAAAAAGGCTATTCTCTCAGAGAAGTTAGACGTACTTTTCCACATATAACTCTCGGGGTTTCTGTTCATTCTCTGGAGTCTGCTCATCAAGTTGAGAAGGATGGGGCTGATTATGTGATATTTGGACATATCTATTCCACCAATAGTAAAAAAGGTGTGGCTCCACGAGGATTGGAACTGCTTCAAAAGATGACTTCTTCACTTAGCATTCCTGTCCTAGCGATTGGGGGCATTCATAGTCACCATATGAAAGAGGTAGCAAAAGCTGGCGCAACAGGTGTAGCGGTGATGTCAGGTGTCTTCGGTGAAAAGAATCCACTTCAAGCTGTGAAAAAATATAAAAAGGAGGCTTTGGTTTATGACCGATCGCGTTGAAACTCTCATCATCGGGGGAGGGATTATTGGTCATTCGATATCCTACTACCTGAATAAAAGTGGCGTTTCAACAGTAGTCGTTGAAAAGTCATCCAGTGGAAGTAAAGCCACAAGAGCAGCGGCTGGTATGCTCGGTGTTCATACGGAAAATAAACAGGCGAGTGTATTTCATAAGCTTTGCGAGACAAGTCGGAACTTATATAAGGAATTATCGAAAGAGCTGCGAAACCTCACATCAATTGATATTGGTCTTTCTGAATATGGAATGATTGAAATTTCTGTGGACTCAGAACATGAAAGAGAACTGGCTGCCAAAAAGGAAGAATTTCCTGACTTAGATTGGATTACGGCAGAGGAAATGAATCATCGCTACCCCTATATTAAGAAAACAGGCGGGGCACTGTTTATGAAAGAAGATGGTCATGTTGAGCCTGCTAATACGTGTGAGGCGTTCAAGAGAGCTGCACTTTTTTATGGAGGTAGACTAATAGAAAACAATACTGTACTTGGGATCGAAAAGGTGAATGAAGGGTATCAGGTACAGCTTGAAACAGGAACTCTTATAGCTGAGACAGTAGTTGTGTCTTCAGGAGCTGACAGTGGGCGCTGGTTTGAAGCGACTGGGCTTGAAAATCCGATAGTCCCTACGAAAGGAGAATGTTTTTCTTTGTTTCCTGCCAGGCAGTATTTCAAAGAAACATTGTTCTTCCGTAATTTTTACCTTGTGCCTAAACTGGATGGTCGTTACGTCATAGGAGCCACTTCGATTCCGAGAGACAGGAGCACCACAACAACCGGCGGCGGATTAGCAAGGTTAATGAATGACGTATTTGCTGTTCTCCCAGGATTGGCGGATGAACCTTTTCAGGCATGCTGGTCAGGAATTAGACCAGGTTCCGTAGATGACTTGCCGATTATCGGTGAACATCCGAATCTTTCAGGTCTCTATTTTGCTACAGGGCATTACCGCAATGGAATCTTGCTTGCTCCAGTAACTGGACAGATGATCAGAGATTTTATAGTAGAAAATGAAGTTCCCTATCCTGAAAAAGAAATGCTATCCCCCGGGCGACTTGCAACTCATGAAAGGAGGGTCACGTTATGAACGTTATTGTAAATGGAAGAACGATAGATTTGTCAGAGAATGAAACGTCAGTCGCCGATTTGCTTGAGTGTTTTAACGTTAGAAAAAGGTTTTCCGTTGTCGAGCACAACCGGGAGATCTTAAAAAAAGACAGCTATGAGAACACCAGGCTTGCAGATGGAGATAAGGTAGAAATTGTTCATTTTGTAGGAGGAGGATAATCCATGTTAAAAATTGGAGATAAAGAATTTCATTCACGTTTGATGTTAGGGACGGGAAAATACCCAAGCTTCGATATCCAAAGGGATGCAGTGAAAGCATCTGAAACAGAGATTTTGACGTTTGCTGTAAGACGAATGGATCTTTCAAATGCTGATGAGCCAAGTATGCTGGAGAATCTTGATTTTGAGAACTATTCCTTGCTTCCTAATACGGCAGGAGCGAAAACAGCAGATGAGGCAGTGCGAATAGCAAGACTAGCTCAAGCATCCGGTATTTGTGACATGATTAAGGTTGAAGTCATTGGGTGCGATCAAACCTTGCTGCCAGATCCATTCGAAACAATGAAAGCCTGCGAACAACTTTTAGAAGAAGGATTCACTGTTTTAGCTTATACGTCGGATGATGTCGTGTTAGCAAAACGATTGGAGGAGAAAGGTGTTCACGCAGTCATGCCAGGAGCTTCCCCTATAGGGTCTGGGCAGGGAATCATTAACCCCTCTAATTTAAAGCTGATCATTGAACAATCAGACATCCCCGTCATAGTTGACGCTGGAATAGGATCCCCAAAGGATTCGGTTTTGGCTATGGAACTTGGAGCAGACGGTGTTCTGCTTAATACTGCAGTAGCAGGGGCTAAGGATCCCGTGAAAATGGCCGAAGCGATGAAGCTTGCCGTTCAAGCCGGACGTCTTGGCTTCGAAGCAGGAAGAATACCGATGAAGGAATATGCTGTGAAAAGTAGTCCTGAGAGCGGAATGGTCGACTAATGCCAGACCGTTATTCACGCCAAGAACTTTTTACTCCAATTGGAAAAGAGGGTCAAGCGCTTCTTTCTACCAAACATGTGCTTATCGTTGGTGCTGGAGCTTTGGGAAGTGCAAATGCAGAAATGCTGGCTAGAGCAGGTATTGGAAAAATCACCATCATTGACCGCGACTATATCGAATGGAGTAACTTGAGCCGCCAGCACCTCTATACAGAGGAAGATGCTATGGAAGTCCTTTCAAAAGCTAAAGCGGCGGAATATCGTTTAAAAAAGATCAATTCTGAGATTGATGTTAACGGAATCGCAGAGGAATTCATCCCTGAAAATGCTGTGGCATTAGTCAAATCTGCAGACATCGTTGTGGATGGGACAGATAACTTTTCTACTCGGTTCATCATCAACGATGCTGCCGCCAAAACGGGGGTCCCCTGGGTGTATGGAGGCTGCGTTCAGAGCCATGGGGTGGCCCTCCCTATAAGACCTGGAAAGACTCCCTGTTTAGAGTGTCTGATAGAACATCTGCCTCATGAAGGTGAAACATGCGATACGGTTGGAATCATTGGTCCTGCAGTGCAGCTTGCTGCCTCATACCAAACGACAGAGTGCTTAAAGCACCTGACAGGGCATGAAATGTCAGCAGAGCTGGTTTATTTTGACGTCTGGAAAGGGGACCACTCTTCCATCAACGTAACGAAGCTGTTAAATCCAGAATGTCCTTCATGCTCTGTAAATGCCACATTCCCTTATTTGCAAAAAGAAAAAGGCATGAAGACGGCTGTACTTTGTGGAAGGGACACTGTGCAAGTCAGACCAGAGGGAGGGATAAGTTCCCTTTCACAATTGCGCAGGCGGATTGTTTCTGTAACAAGCAAAGTGAAAGAGAATCAGGAGCTGCTTATCTTTGAAATTGAAGGAATCAGGTTTGTCGTTTTCAAAGATGGAAGAACCTTGATTCATGGAATTAATGATGCTGGTGAGGCTAAAAAACTTTATGAACGTTATGTAGGAGCTTAACAATTTTCCAGAAGCTGTATCAATTACTATTCTCACCTCAAAATGATAGGATAAAATCATTAACAGAAAAGAGGTGGCTATCTTGAAAAAGATTAAGTTAGGAAACAGTGAATTAGAAGTTGGCGAAATTTCATTAGGTTGTATGCGGATGAACGAACTCAGTAAAAAAGACGCAGCTGAAGTTATCGAAAATGCGTTGGATTGCGGTGTTGATTTGTTCGACCACGCTGACATATATGGCGGCGGTGAGTCAGAAGAAGTATTCGCTGATGCGATCGGGATGAACGATGACGTTCGAGAGAAAATGAAACTGCAGACCAAATGCGGAATTCGTAAAGGCTTTTTTGATTTCTCCAAAGATCATATTTTAGAGTCCGTCGAAGGCAGCCTGCGCCGATTGAAAACGGATTACGTAGATACACTTCTGCTGCACCGACCAGATGCCCTCATGGAGCCGGAAGAAGTAGCAGAAGCATTTACGGAGTTAAAAGAAAGCGGGAAGGTTCGTTATTTTGGTGTAAGTAACCAGAACCCGATGCAAATGGAATTGTTAAGCAAATATCTTAAAGATGATTTGATCATTAATCAGCTGCAATTGAGTCTCGTACATACGCCGATGATTGATGCTGGGTTCAATGTAAATATGCAAAATGATCCTGCCATTGTGCGAGACAGTAACGTGATTGAATATTGCCGCTTGAATGATATTTCCATCCAGGCCTGGTCTCCGTTCCAGCATGGCATGATCGAAGGTCCGTTCATTGGAAATGAAGCGTTCCCTGAAGTGAATGCCAAACTGCAAGAACTAGCAGAGAAAAAAGGTGTGACGGATTCAGCGATTGCTACTGCATGGATATTACGTCATCCTGCGCATATTCAGCCAGTAGTCGGCACTATGAACAAGGGACGTTTGCAAGATATTGTAAAAGCGTCTGACATCGAGCTATCTAGACAAGAATGGTATGAGCTATATCGTGCGGCAGGGAATGATTTACCATAAAAGGCTTGATTAACAATTATATATGAGAACTTCACTAGGGGAGTCATGACTTGACTGAGAGAAGCGCAGAGCTTTGACCCTTATAACCTGATCTAGCTCATACTAGCGTAGGGAAGTGAAGCGAGTTATCGGTTATAGTTTCGTATAATCATAGATTTTCAAACTTCAAGCTCGCTCCTTCCTTAAGGAGCGGGCTTTTTTAGTTGGATTCTCTGTTACCTATCATCGTGGTGATTAGGTCACATTTAGTTAAACAAGAAAATACCGTTCTTCCAATAAAGCCTCCTAATCCTTAAGACTCAGTTTCAAGATGACTATTTACTTTGGTGAGATTGTTTCCGTTTTCTAGTACCAGGAAAAGTGAGAGGGGAAATGGCTCGCTTTCCGCGGGGATGACGGCAAGTCTCCTCGGTTTGCCAATCTGTGGGGTCTTGCCAGCCATACCATTCCCGCAGGAGTCTCACCATTTCCCCTCTCACCTTGCTATTTTTTGGCGGAACGGAAACGTATGCAAAAGTAGAAACAGTCCACTGAATACAGATGATTCACTATGGAAATATATTCGTTTATCCTGCCAGAATAGGACTGAAATGGATTTCAAGATCTTTCTTCATAGAAATTCAATTAGCCTCACTCTAATACTAAAACTAGGTGGGTTTGAGAGATTAATTATAGCTGGGATGGCTGGAAAATGACGAGACTCCCGTGGGAGATGGACCGAGGCTCGGCAGTTCCCCCACAGGAAAGCGAGTTATTTTCCAGCCATCCCTAACACTATTACAAATCAAACCCATGACATCTCGGAATCGAATCTTCCAGAATACTGCTATATAGTGGGATGAATTCATGCAGGTATATATTTTATGTTGATTAACAAGAAAGGATGAAGCGCCATGTTTACAGATCGACTCTATGAAAAGGCCAAACCTATTTGGGAGGCTTACCTTGAACATCCTTTTGTTAAAGGGATAGGCGAAGGCAGTTTGGAGCTAGATAAATTCAAGTTTTTCATAGAACAAGACTATTTATATTTAATTGACTACGCACGTGTATTTGCTCTAGGAAGTGTGAAAGCAACCACACTAGAAACGATGACCCAATTTGCTGATTTACTGCACTCTACTTTAAATGAGGAAATGGAACTTCATCGAACTTATGCGAAGAAACTAGGAATCAGCCGAGCACAGTTAGAAAACACAGACCCTTCCGCCACAACACTAGCCTATACAAGCTATATGCTAAACAAGGCTCATCAAGGTTCAGATGCAGAAGTTGTTGCCTGCGTGCTTGCCTGTACATGGAGCTACAATTTCATAGGACTGGATTTGAATCAAAAAGAGGGAGCAAGTGAACATGAAAGATACGGGGATTGGATTACTATGTACGCATCCGATGAGTTCACAAAGCTTGCTGAAAATATGAAAAACCTGATGGACCGTCTTGCAGTTGATAAGCCGGAACATGAGAAAGCATACCTGGAAGAAATATTTATTCATACGAGTAAACTGGAATATCTTTTTTGGGAGATGGCCGATCAGAAGAAGATGTGGCTGAACAAATCTAATCTATTAGACGGTTGAAACTATCTATAGGAAAAGGAGACTAGAAGCAATGGAAAAAGGATTGAAATTAACAGATATTTTAGTAACGATCATCATCGCATTGATATTTGGAGTGATTTATAAACTTTGGGGTCCATTGTATGGTGTGATTTCTACATTAGGGCTACACGTGGAGCAGCTGATTTATGGCATGTGGTTCATTGCAGCAATTGTCGCTTACCTTATTATCAGAAAGCCAGGAGTAGCTTTATTGGCAGAAGTTGCTGCTGCCCAGGGTGAATTTATTTTCGGCGGTGAATGGGGAGTAGCCACACTGATTTTTGGTTTAGGACAGGGTCTTGCTGCTGAACTCATTTTTGCTGCTTTCAGGTATAAACGATTTGATATGCTCGCTGCGTCTTTAGCAGGGGTAGCTTCTGCGTTAGCTTCTATTGGAATTGACTATTTTTATGGATACATTGCTGATTTGGCAATTTGGAATCTGCTTATCATGTTTGGAGCTAGATTAATAGGAGCCGTTTTAATATCCGGCATCTTTGCTTACCTCATTGTTCAAGCGTTAGAAAGAACTGGCGTCACGAGTCTTGTACGTCCAGCTTCTAAAGAAGATTACAAAGCGTTAGGCTAGCAGGAGGAATTCTTATGACAACGATAACTAGTATGAACAATGTGCGTTTGAAATTCCCAGGAGTGGAGTCCTTGTTGTTCAAGGATTTCTCCCTTTCTATTAACAAGGGAGAAAAGGTATTGATCATAGGACCATCTGGTTCAGGAAAGTCAACGCTTTTACAAGTCTTATCAGGGCTCATTCCTAAGGCAGTGGATGTACCGATGAAAGCAGATCATCTAATATGTCCCTATTCCTGGGGATTCTTATTCCAAGACCCTGATTCACAATTTTGTATGCCTTATGTAGATGAGGAAATAGCGTTTGTCCTTGAAAATCTTCAGATTCCGCGAGAAAAAATGGAAGATTATATTAGACTTTATTTGAGTCAAGTTGGCTTAGAATTTGAAGACATTCATACAAGAATTCAAGCGTTATCCGGCGGCATGAAGCAGCGATTAGCTATCGCATCAGTACTTGCTTTAGAGCCGGAAGTATTATTTTTAGATGAACCGACAGCGATGCTCGACCCAGATGGAACCAAGCAAGTATGGGAGACCATCAAAAACGTAGGTCAAAACAAAACGCTCGTAATTGTTGAACATAAAATTGAAAAGGTTGCTGACTTTGTTGATCGGGTCATTCTCCTGGATGAGAACGGAGAAGTTATAGCTGATGGATCAAAGGAGATTTTTAACCACCATAAGGGCTTACTTAAGGAACAAGGAATATGGTATCCCGGTGTGTGGGAGGATTATGTTCAACAAAAGCCTCGAGCTTTCCATCAAGATAAAATAAATGACGAGACAGCTGTCATCCATTTATCTGGATTTTCTGCTTATCGAGGAAAAGCCGAAACACTCAGGGTGAAAGAGGCAAATGCCAAGCAAGGGGAATGGATCACCGTTCTTGGTGAGAACGGGGCAGGAAAAAGCACCCTATTACTCGCCTTGATGAAATTGATTAAAACAAAGGGTACCTACCGTGTCCTTGGGCTTAATCACAAAAAGATTAATAATTTTACTGACTATGCTGCCTTCGTATTTCAAAACCCAGAATTACAATTCGTAACAAATTCAGTATATGAGGAGGCAGCTTTCAGCCTTCAATTAGAGAAATGGGAGAAGGAGAAAATTTCAGAACGAGTGGACGAGCTCCTGGGAGTTTATCATTTGGACAAACACAAACAAACCCATCCTTATCAGTTATCTATGGGACAGAAGAGAAGGTTGAGCGTAGCTGCGTCAATTGTTAGAGAACAGCCGATTATCCTGTTGGATGAACCTACATTTGGCCAGGATGCGAAAAACACATTTGCAATTTTAGAGCACCTAGAAGAGTTAAGAGCTCAAGGAAATACAATCATTATGGTAACGCATGACTTAAATATTGTGGAACACTTCGCGAATAAAGTCTGGCTAGTTGAGAATGGTGAACTCACTAAGGAAATGTCCTCATCTGAATATATAAATAGCGCACAACCTGGTAATTCCATAAGGGAGGCCAACTTACGCTATGGACATATATTATAAAGAAACGTGGCTTCACAAAATCAATCCAAGTGTTAAATTACTTATCATTATCTTGCTATTCCTTCATCTATTAATGGTTCATAACCCAAACTTTCTGCTCAATTATTTGGTCGGAATTCTCATTCTTTATCTATTTTTTACTGGCCAGCCATGGAAGCGGCTATTCTATATATCCATCCCATTCCTCTTGATCTTTCTTACTTCATCCACCTCGATGATTTTCTTTGGAAAAGGAGAGATCACCTGGATCAAATGGGGGTTGGTGCACATTACCGAAGAAAGTTTCTTCAGAGGGTTACATTTAGGTTTTCGAGGCATTATTTTTGCGATTTTAGGAGTGGTGTTTGCGCTGACTACTAGACCGGTGTATTTATTTTATTCCTTGATGCAGCAGGTAAAGATGAAACCGAAGTATGCTTATAGCTTTATGGCAGCGATCAGGCTGATTCCATTGATGATTGAAGAGATGCAGACCCTACATTATGCTTTGGAGGTTCGGGGAGTTCAGAATAAAAAAGGGATTAGAGGTTTTTATCATAAACTAAAATCTTATTCGATTCCTCTTCTTTCCCAGAGTATAAGACGAGCTTATCGGATTGCGGTGGCTATGGAAGCCAAACGTTTTTCTAATCATAACAAGCGGACGTTCTTCTACAAGATAGGGTTTTCTAAGTTTGATGTCATCTTTCTGCTTTATTTAGCCGTAATCATTTCAATAGCTTATTTTACATCTGTTCATTTTCCGTATTTTTCAATCATTGATGTTCGTTATGAAGGCTAATTGGGAGCTTTATCCACGTAGCTTTTATGATAATCCAAGCTTACCTTTAAGGAACGCAATAAAAATTCTAAAAGGTCGATGTTCTCTTCTTCCGGCATACCTGAAATAGATGAGACTCCTTCGTCTTCTAAACACTTTACAAGTAACTGGGCGACTTTGATCATAACCCTACAAAACCTTTTAATAGTTATATTTTGTGTAAGGGACAAAATTCTATATAAAACGGTAAAAAATTCTCATTTTGATTATTCAATTGGATCTTATGAAGGAATCTGTCTTCTTTAGTCGAAGGGAACTTAATTAAAGAAGGTAATTTTTGTAATGGGAAGAGTTGGTTAAGGATTTGAGTAGAAAAAGAAAGGAGAGGTCATGGAAGATGATCCCATACTCTGTTTTTCGTATGCCTAAGACGCTCAATTATGGACGGCATGCCTTTACAAAAGTTGGTGAAGAAGCCGCAAGTAAGGGGAAGAAAGCTCTTATCATAAGCGATAAGGTGATGGAAAGTCTGGGTTATGTAGAAGAAGGTGTTGAGTATCTAAAAAATGCAGAGGTTGAGTGCGAAGTTTACCTGGGAGTACAGTCAGAGCCGACAGATGTTTATGTAGAAGAAGCGTTAGAATTATTCATGCTCAAAAATTGTGACGTAGTTATTTCGCTTGGAGGGGGAAGCTGCATTGATACGGGAAAAGCGGTGACCGTTTTGGCAACCAATAGAGGATATATTGGAGATTATATGGGTGGAAGAAAAGTGGCTGATCAATTATCAATCCCGCACATTGCGATTCCAACCACAGCGGGAACAGGTTCTGAAGCAACAGATGTCACGATCATCACCAATACCTCAAATGAGGTGAAAATGATGATTAAGCAACCCGCCTTCTTGCCTGAAACGGCTATTGTCGATCCAATTTTGAGTTTGACGTCACCTCAGCATGTCACCGCTGCTACGGGTATTGATGCGCTTAGTCATGCCATAGAGGCTTATATTTCCAATCAGGCTCATCCTATGACGGATTTAATTGCTTTATCTTCTATGGAGTTGATCGTAAACAACATTGAGAAAGCTTATGAAGACGGGGAAAATGTCAAAGCGAGAGAGGCGATGGCACTTGGAGCCTTACAAGGTGGAATTGCTTTTTCCAACTCTTCTGTGTGTTTAGTCCACGGGATGTCACGGCCGATTGGCGCGCTATTTCACGTTCCTCATGGTTATTCAAATGCAATGCTATTACCTGCTGTACTTGAGTTTAGTAAAGAATCATCGATAGAACGATTAGCGGACTTAGGAAGGATTTTTTCTGAAGAAGCGAAAGAGTGTTCGGATGAAGAAGCAGCTGACTTAGCCGTAACTTCTGTTAAAAAATTGTGCTTGAAATTAGAGATTCCTAATTTAAGTAGATGGGGAATTGATAAACAAGTGTTTGAAAGCGCTATCAGTAAAATGGCAGGTGATGCTTTAGAAAGTGGTAGCCCTACCAACAACCCAAGAGTGCCTACTCAATTAGAAATTGAATCTCTCTATAGAGATTGCTATAACTATGATTTTTCATTAGAACGGAAAGTGAGATAACACGATACAATTTTTTGAAAAAATGAGGAGGAATACAATGACACAAACAACTGTAAAAACGATTCTAAATTATATTGATGGTGAATGGGTAGATGCTGAGACAGATAAAACCGAAGCCGTTTACAATCCTGCCTCAGGTGATGTGATTGCAAATGTGCCGATATCCACAGAGGAGGATGTCGATCGTGCGGTAAAAGCTGCCAGTGAAGCCTTCGAGACTTGGAAAGAAGTCCCTGTACCGAAACGCGCACGCATTTTATTCAAGTATCAACAGCTGCTCGTTGATCATTGGGATGAGCTGGCAGAAATCGTTACGATTGAGAATGGGAAAAGCTTTAAAGAGGCACAAGGGGAAGTCCAGCGGGGGATTGAAAATGTAGAATTTGCTGCCGGGGCGCCAACCTTGATGATGGGAGACCAGCTTCCGTCGATAGCAGATGGGTTAGAGTCCGGCGTGTATCGTTACCCCATTGGAGTGGTCGGTGGAATAACTCCTTTCAATTTTCCAATGATGGTCCCAGCCTGGATGTTCCCGATGGCAATCGTGACGGGCAATACCTTTGTATTAAAACCATCTGAACGAACACCGTTACTTGCTAACCGTCTGGCAGAACTTTTTGAAGAAGCTGGTTTACCTAAAGGTGTGTTTAACATCGTTCATGGAGCTCATGAGGTCGTCAACGGGTTATTGGATCATAAAGATGTAGCTGCTATTTCATTTGTAGGATCTCAACCGGTAGCGAAATATGTGTACCAACGTGGAACGGAGAATTTAAAGCGAGTCCAGGCCTTAGCAGGAGCGAAAAATCACTCCATTGTATTAGAAGATGCGAACTTGGGTAATGCTGCGACTCAAATTCTTAATGCCGCATTCGGTTCAGCCGGAGAGCGATGCATGGCTGCTTCTGTGGTGGCCGTGGAAGAATCCGTAGCTGATTCATTTATCGAGCAGCTTGTTCAAAAAGCAAACGAGATCAAAATAGGAAACGGATTGGATGAAGGAGTTTTCCTGGGTCCTGTTATTCGTGAAAACCATAAAGAACGTACACTCGAATATATAGAATTAGGTGAAAAGGAAGGTGCAACTCTTGTTCGGGATGGCCGTAATGATAAGGAAGCGCAAAGAGAAGGGTATTTTGTGGGCCCGACAATTTTTGATAACGTAACAAAAGAAATGAAGATTTGGCAGGATGAAATTTTTGCACCAGTTTTATCGATCAGTCGAGTAAAGAATTTAAATGAAGCGATTGAACTAACGAACCAATCCAGGTTTGCTAATGGGGCCTGTCTATTTACGAAAGACGGAGGAAATGTAAGACAATTCCGTGAAACCATTGATGCGGGAATGCTTGGTGTTAATATTGGAGTGCCGGCCCCGATGGCCTTCTTCCCATTTTCAGGATGGAAAGATTCGTTTTATGGGGATCTTCATGCCAACGGGAAAGATGGGCTCGAGTTTTATACTCGGAAAAAAGTTCTAACTACCCGTTGGGTTTAAATAACTTGTTTTCACTAAGGATTGGTTGCATCCTCCTTACATTGAATACCTGAGTTTAAAAACCCCTATTACTATAAGAATCAATGTTTTCGATATACCTTATCGGGTAATAGTGAATATATGATATTAAAATGAGGAGGTTTTAAGTATGGCATCAAAAGTGGCCCCTAATGAAGTGAAAGAACGAAGAGATCAAGCTGAAACAGAAATAATTGATGTAAGAACACAGGATGAAGTAGAAGAGGGAATGATTCCAAACGCTCATCATATCCCTTTAGACCAAGTAGAAGAAAAGATAGATCAGCTCGACAAAGATACAGAGTATATCACAGTGTGTGGTTCTGGGAAGCGCGCGGATAAAGCAGCTGATTTGTTAAACGATCGAGGTTATCAGGCGAAGACAATGGAAGGTGGCATGCAGGCATGGGATGGAAAAGTCACAAAATAGACTCTATTCGGCTTTAGATCCCAATAAGCAAGAGAGCTGATCAAACATTAAACGATCAGCTCTCTTTTTTATGTCCTATAACCCCTGCAACAGCATGCTATCTCTTTCACGTACTTGATCATAGGAGTCAAGTAAATCTTCCGGAACCAATTTTCTGCCGTATTCCCACGCATTTGTCTCGATCTCAGATTGCAGTGCTGTTACTTCGTCATCCTCTCCATACATAAGCGTCCTTAAATCGTGTCTATGTTTCTTAAACGTTAAATAATAGCCGATTTCATGATAAGTAATGATTTTGACCAAGTTTTCTTCGGTTTCTTTAATTCTTATTTTACTCATATAACCATTCACTTGAAGATAATTAAAACTGATCGTATTTGTCGATACGTTAAAACTCATCGGAGCTTTCAAATTGTTATTAATTTCATAGTTAATATCTAAATTGTTCTCTTTCAATATACTATCTATGATTCTCTCTATATTCCATATGTATAACATTTTATTCATCACAATCCTTTCAAGTAGCGCTTTCATTCAGTATAATTTAAAGGTTTCCATAATTAAACACAAATTATTGGTATTTTACATCATTTTCCTAGATAACTAGAAAATCCTAATATGAAGAAGCGATGGCTAATACATAGCTTCCGCTTCTTACCTACTCTATAATCATTGTTCAGTAAGCTTCTCCATCACCAAAAATTCACCACAGAGCTTTAGGAGGTCGCTTTGTTCAGGTCCCGTGGCAGACCATATGTTTGGACTTTTTCAAAATAAGGACGAAACTCGTCTGCCAGATTTTGGAACTTAATCGAAGCACTCATAGGAGCAGATCCCATGCGTCTGATATACCTCTGGAATAGGTCATTTTCCATTAAATTTCCTCGTAATCCATCCTTAACCATATTCCAAATGTCTTCGGCAATTTGGGAAACATCGATATAATGAGCCGATGTACTTAAAAGAATAAGTTTATCTACTTTGTGTCGTGTTGAAAGATAAGCAGCCATTACACCACCCATAGAATAACCGATCAAATAAATGGTGTCACAACTCTCTTTTAATTCCTTTAAATCTTCTTCAGTCCTGTTCACCCATTTTGTGTATTCTCGTTCTTTTAATGACTCGCCTTCGTCATGACCCGGGTGGACAGGAATTTTCAACATCCAGTCGGTATGTTTTTTTATTTCTTCATAAAGGGGGTCCAGCTCGTAAGGTGCTCCGCCAAATCCATGAATGAACAGACAACCTATAGTCAATAGGATCACTTCCTTAAAGTAGTACTTTTATAATAGTACCCTTTAATGTGTTTTTCTAAAATAAATACTAGATACAATAAAACTCCCGCTCTCAATTACCAGTTGAGAGTGGGAGTTCTTTTAATATTAAGCAGACTTATTCTCTGTTTTATCATAACCTTTCTCAAGTGCACGTTTATCCGCGTTCAGCGCCTTAAATAAGGAGAACACCATTAGCAGCATAATAAACGAGAACGGAAAGGCGGCAGAAATTAACGCATTCTGTAAGGCTGTCAATCCGCCGGTGTATAGCAGTACAGCAGCAATTGTGGATTGGGCAACACCCCAGGCAAACTTCACGGTTTTAGGAGGGTTCAGCGATCCGTTTGTCGTCTGCATTCCAAGTACGAAAGTCGCTGAGTCAGCTGATGTAATAAAGAATGTTCCAACAAGCATCATCGCTACGATTGACAAAAAGACACTCATAGGGAACTGATCGAAAACACCAAATAAAGCTTGTTCATCTGGAAGGCTTGCGATGTCCGCACCATTTTGCTGAGTTTTAATCCCTGTTGCTCCGAATGCTGTCATCCATAGGAAGCTGACAACAGAAGGGACAAGAAGAACACCGGATAAAAATTCTCTAATGGAGCGGCCTTTTGACACGCGGGCGATGAAGATTCCTACAAAGGGAGCCCAGGCGATCCACCATGCCCAGAAAAATACCGTCCAGTCCATGATCCATTGCTTTTCTTCGGCATCATTAGGATTCAGACGTAAACTTTCCGTAGGCAGCGTCTGGATGTACGATCCCAACGTATCTGTGAATGTGTTAGCGATATAGACAGTAGGACCGATAGCCAGCATAGTGAAAAAAAGAATGGCTGCCAATGCCATATTTGCGTTACTTAAGTATTTAATCCCTTTACTAAGTCCTGTGTAGGCGGACAGCATAAATAGGACTGTTACCACAGCGATAATAACAAGCTGGATCCAGAACTGCTTCTCAATCCCTAGTAAGTACGTAAATCCTCCATTGATCTGAGCCGCACCAAACCCTAGTGTTGTCGCAACACCGACTATGGTTGCGAAGACGGCGATGACGTCAATAGCTTTTCCCCAGCCACCTTTCATTTTGTCACCAAAAACCGGTTCTAAGGTGGCGCTGATTAAACCAGGTTTCCCGTGCCTGAATTTAAAATAGGCAAGCACTAAAGCAACAATTGCGTAAATGGCCCATGCGTGAACCCCGTAATGGAAAAAAGTGATGCGCATTGAATCACGGATGGCTTCTGTTGTTCCTGGTTCAGCAAGGGGAGGGGTTTTTATATAGTGGGATATAGGTGAGGCGGCCCCATAAAACACAAGTCCAATTCCCATGCCTGCGCTAAAGAGCATCGCAAACCATGTAGAATAACTGTAATCAGGTTTATCATCAGGTTTACCAAGTTTAATCTTTCCGTAAGGGCTAAAGATTAAATACAAACAAACAATGACAAACAACGTGACAATTAATAGATAATACCAGCCGAAATGAACGGATATGTAGCCCTTCACATTAGCAGAAATGCTCTCGAAACTTTTTGGAGCAAGGGCACCCCAAAACGATGCAGCTAGTGTAATGGCTAACGTAATCCAAAATACAGAAGTGATCTTTTTCATTCCACTCTCCTTCCCGCGAATTCCATCCAAAAGACAAAATTCACTGTTGTTCTACATCTATTCCTATACCCATAGGATGGGTGCCTAAACAAAAGCGTTCGGAAAGAGCTCCAAAAAAAGAGAGTCTCTGGCGAAAGACAGTCTCTTTTGTGTGTGAAAAGTCTTACCATGAAATCCGGTGAAATATTGCCCCGAGCGCATATAGGCCGTTTTTATTAATTCATAAACTTTTTACAAAATAGTTCAAATGTTCTAAACCCTTCATGTAATAGGAGTTTTAATAGGGACATTTATAAAAAGTAGAGAATATGCGCTTATAACAGCCTTTACTAAAGCAATCACCCTAAAAATTACCATTCACTTCTGTTTTTCAAGACTTTGCTTCATAAACCGCTGTTAAGCGGCTTTGACTAAATTGAGTAGCTTTATTAATGTCTAAATGTGCACTTGCCAGAAATTTCAGAAAAAACTTGAGGTGATTTTATCCAAACAACGGCCAAAAATGTAAACTATCAATTTTCCAAACCAGAAAAATCGGATGGGGCATCGGCTTATGAGCTGATTGAGGATATCCCTATCCTCGACTTGAATTCCTCCTACAGCTACTTGCTGTGGTGTGAATATTTCAATGAAACCTCAGTAGTAGTGAAAGATGGAGAAGATACAGTTGGATTTATATCCGGTTTTATAAACCCATCTTCACCGGATACTTTATTCATCTGGCAGGTAGCTGTCGCTAAATCAGAGAGAGGCCAAGGTCTGGCGACTAAAATGATCGATCATATATTGGAGCGTCGCTTCTGTCGTGACGTGAAGTATATTGAAGCTACTGTTTCACCTTCCAATATTCCTTCGCAAAAGCTTTTTAAAGGGTACGCAAACAGTAAAGACGTCCCTTGTGACATTAGTGTGTGTTTCAGCGAAGATGATTTTCCGGGTGATGAGAACGATCATGAACAAGAAAATACATTCAGAATCGGACCACTAAAATAATAGGAGGACCTAATCTAAATGACTAACCAAATGGACATGAGCGTATTTGAAAATCTTGAATCAGCTGTACGCAGTTACAGCCGAAGCTTTCCAACCATTTTTGAAAAAGCGAAAGGTTCTCAATTGTGGGATGGAGAAGGAAACACATATATCGATTTCTTTGCAGGAGCAGGAGCATTAAACTATGGCCATAACAATGATGCCATGCAAGAGAAATTGATTGATTATATAAAAAGTGACGGACTCTTACACAGCCTCGATATGGCCACCCCTGCACGTGCAGAGTTTTTACAAAAGTTCAATGATGTGATATTAAAACCGAGAAACATGGATTATAAAGTGATGTTTCCAGGTCCTACTGGTACGAATACCGTTGAGAGTGCGCTTAAAATCGCAAGGAAAGTAACAGGCCGCGAAAAAGTGATTACGTTTACGAACGCTTTTCACGGAATGACTATCGGGGCACTTTCTGTAACGGGTAATTCGTTTAAGCGACATGGTGCAGGTATTCCACTTACTTATAGCATTGCGATGCCTTTTGATGACTATATGGACGGTTATGATTCCCTGGATTATCTTGAGAAAATGATTCAGGATGGCGGAAGCGGAATTGATTTGCCGGCAGCTGTCATCCTTGAGACTGTCCAGGGAGAAGGTGGAATCAATGCGGCAAGTTTTGATTGGCTGAAAAGAGTGGAAGAGTTGTGCCGCCGTCTTGACATTATGCTGATTGTTGACGATGTGCAGGCGGGCTGCGGACGTACAGGTACGTTCTTCAGCTTTGAGAAAGCCGGTATTTCACCTGATGTGATTTGTATGTCCAAATCCATCAGTGGAAGCGGTCTGCCAATGGCGGTCACGTTGATCAAGCCGGAATACGATCAATGGGGACCAGGTGAACACAATGGTACGTTCCGTGGAAACAACCTGGCATTCGCTACAGCAGCAGAAGCTTTGAATCATTGGAAGACGGATGAGTTCAGCGAAGCTATTGAGCAGAAAAGTGAGCTTTTCCTAAAGCGTTTAAATCAGTTTGTCGAAGAATATCCTGAACTTGAAGCAGAAGTGCGCGGCCGCGGGTTGATGCTCGGAATCGCAAGTAAGAAAGAAGGATTAGCCGGCCAAATTGCAGAAGCAGCTTTTGAGAGAGGATTGATTATCGAAACTTCTGGTCCAGATGATGAAGTTCTGAAGATGCTTCCGCCGCTAATTATTGAAGAAGAAGCAATCGTAAAAGGTCTGGATATCATTGAAGAAAGCATTAAAGCTGTATTAGGTAAGGAGGAAGCAAAAGTATGAAGGTAATTAAATTGGAAGATCTCATTAACACAGAACGTGAAGTAAAAGATGACAATTGGAAAAGCAGAAGATTTCTATTAAAAGATGATCATGTAGGGTTCAGTCTTCACGACACTGTCCTTTATGCTGGGACAGAGACGTACATTTGGTATAAAAACCATATCGAGGCCGTTTATTGCATCGAGGGAGAAGCAGAAATCGAAACGGTTGATGATGGTAAGAAGTACGAAATCAAACCAGGGACGATGTACTGCCTGGACGGCCATGAAAAGCACTACCTGCGTGCGAAAACAGATTTCCGCGTCGTATGTGTATTCAATCCGGCTCTCGTTGGCGATGAAATCCACGACGAAGATGGTGTCTATAAACTGCCAGAGGAATCAAAATAAAATTAGAAGTAGAGCGCTTGGACAGAAATGTCCAAGCGCTCTTTTTTTAGATTGTAGGAGTAAAATTTCTATTTATTACCTATTACCACCTCAGGTCATCCAGATTCTGGATGACCTGAGGAGAATTTTTTAAAAAAATTTCTAATCATACGGTGCTGGTGCTGTTAGTGAATTGGTAACGCTTACCAATATGTGTTTATGTTAGGTTTCCTTACATGTTATGTTGATTATCTGTCATAATATGTTATATTATTCAGCATATTAAAAATATTGGAGGATTCTTATGTTACCATCTTACGTTGGTTACGGCTTGTTGTTAGTTTTCGGAATTTTCTTTACTTTAGTTACCTTTGTGATGCAACGGAGAAGAAAACAAGCGATGACAGCAGAGCAATTTAGTACAGCGGGGAGAAGTGTTGGTGTTGGATTAGCCAGTGCTTCAATCATCGCAGCGTGGACATGGGCTGCGACTTTGATGATGTCATCAGCGACAGGATATCAATATGGAATTAGCGGTCCTTATTGGTATGCCGCTGGTGCGTGTATTCAAGTACTTCTATTTGCAATTGTGGCGATTCATTTAAAAAAACGGGCGCCAAACGCTCATACCTTCTTAGAATTTATCGCCCAGCGCTTTGATGTTAAGAATCACCGCTTAATTATGTGTTTTGCTTTAATGACCAACATCTTAGTGACAGCTATGGTTGTCCTGGGCGGAGCGATTGCTTTGAACTCCCTGACAGGAATGAACATCTATGTTGCTGCCTTTTTAATTCCTCTAACCTTCACGATTTACACCATGATCGGCGGACTGAAAGCTTCCTTCGTTGCCGATTACTTCAATACCGTCATGATATTTGCCATTCTCGCTATTTTTGCTACAACGATTTATATCAAGTTTGGAATTGACCCCATATACGAGGGACTGAGCAATCTGCCTGCATCTACTTCCATGCTTACGATGGCATCCGTTCCGGGTCTTTTCTTCGGAATGATCAACATCATAGGAAATTTTGGTGCCGTATTCGTAGACCAGGCGTATTGGCAGAGAGCCATTGCCAGTAAAGATAGTGCCGCTTCTAGAGCTTACATATACGGAGGAATTGCATGGTTTTCGATTCCTTTTGCGATTGCGACATTCCTAGGCGTAAGTGCAGCTGGGCTTGGCATCTCTGTTGCCACCCCAGATTCTGTAGCACCCGAAATGGCTGCGCACCTTCTTGGGAGCGTCGGATCAATATTGTTCTTAGCCATGCTGTTTATGGCTGTAATGTCGACAGGGGCTGCCGAACTCACAGCCATCACAAACATTATCGTAACTGACATCTATAGGAAATCAATGAATCCACAAGCAACCAGTGAAAAGCTATTGAATGTGTCTCGTCGCGTTACTTTAGGTTTTGGATTGATGATGGGGATTCTCTCCATATTATTGTTTAAAGTTGGCATCAGCCTAAGCTTCGTTTATATGGCAATGGGCATCTTCGTCAGCGGAGCCGTTATCCCTGTTACATTAGGTTTGCTGTGGAAGAAGGCGACGAATACAGGGACGTTCTACGGTGCATTCTCAGGGTTGGTTTTGGGGGTGACTGTATGGATTACTTCTGCTCAGCTGCTTTTTGGGGAAATAAGTGTCAGTACTTTAGGTGAGTTGCAGCCGATGTTTTTCGGAAATATTACAGTCTTTCTTGTAAGTGGGACTATATCCATCGGCCACGCTTTGATGTCGAGCCAGGAATTTGATTTTGAATCTCTGAAAGATAAGTTCCGCAGCTTTGATGAAGATCAAACAACGGAGGAGGATGTGGCTTATGAACAAAAACGAGCAACAGCTAAATAGGGATGCCAAGATCTGTACTAGGTGGGCATTTGGGTTGACCCTAATATTCATCGTCATTTTTCCGGGAGTTATGTTTATTACAGGGTACAACTACAGCCTGTCATTTTTTAAAGGATGGACGTATTTGTCCTTTGGCTGGTTAATTATAGCGGGATTTTTTATCGCATTTCGACCAGTGGTTGAATTTATGAAGGGTTCAAACGATCAGCTGTAATTGTCCTGTTCGCCTAGAAAGAAAGGAGGTGAGTGCATGAAATTAACCTCTAGAGAAATGGATAAGCTGATGGTGGTATTGGCTGCTGACCTTGCCAGAAGGCGACAGGATAGAGGGTTGAAACTGAACTATCCTGAAGCGGTCGCCATCATTACATATGAAGTGGTAGAGGGTGCAAGAGATGGCAAATCAGTTGCTGAGCTGATGCAGTATGGAGCAACAATTCTAGAGAGAGAAGATGTCATGGATGGCATTCCTGAGATGATTCCAGATATTCAAGTGGAAGCAACTTTTCCTGATGGCGTTAAGCTCGTGACCATCCATGAACCTATCCGGTAGAAGGAGGAAGAAGATGATACCAGGTGAATTTTTATTAAAAAAAGAACCCATTCTTTGTAATGAAGGAATGACAACGAATAGAGTCGACGTTTTGAACCGAGGCGATCGTCCTGTGCAAATCGGATCGCATTTTCACTTTTTTGAAGTCAATCCCTATCTGGAATTTGATAGAGAGCAGTCTTTCGGGAAACATTTGAATATCCCGGCAGGCACAGCAGTTCGGTTTGAACCGGGGGATAAAAAAGAGGTAGAGCTCGTGTCCTTTTCAGGAGAAAGGAAAATTTACGGGCTAAATAATCGCGTAAATGGGAGTGCCGATGTATGAGTTTTGAGATGACGCGAAGACAGTATTCAGAGATGTTCGGTCCTACTACAGGAGATGCTATCCGTTTAGCGGATACAGACTTATTTATAGAAATTGAAAGGGATTATACTACATATGGCGATGAAGTAAAATTCGGTGGGGGAAAAGTAATTCGGGACGGAATGGGGCAGCATCCTTTAGCTACACGTGAAGAAGCTGTAGATTTAGTGGTCACTAATGCAGTAATCCTGGACCATTCAGGGATTTATAAAGCGGATATCGGGGTGAAGGATGGCCGGATTTCACAGATCGGAAAAGCAGGAAATCCGCTTTTAATGGATGACATCGATATCATTATCGGTGCATCAACGGAAATCATCGCTGCAGAAGGGATGATTGTTACAGCGGGCGGTATTGATGCACATATTCATTTTGTTGCTCCTCAGCAGATTGAAACGGCTCTCTCCTCAGGGGTTACGACGATGTTAGGAGGTGGCACGGGTCCTGCTACAGGTACGAAAGCAACCACATGTACTCCAGGGCCATGGAATATCCATAAAATGCTTGAAGCGGCAGAAGAATATCCAATGAACTTAGGTTTTTTAGGAAAAGGAAACACTTCTAGTGAAGAAGCTATCCAAGAGCAAATTAAAGCAGGAGCGATCGGATTAAAACTTCATGAGGATTGGGGGACAACAGCATCTTCCATTGATACGTGTCTGAAGGTTGCTGATGAATACGATGTCCAAGTCGCTATTCATACCGATACGCTGAATGAAGGAGGGTTTGTGGAACACACGCTTGAAGCGATAGGTGACAGGGTGATCCATACTTATCATACAGAAGGGGCGGGAGGAGGCCATGCCCCAGATATTATTGAGGTTGCCAGCCATATGAATATTTTGCCTTCCTCTACGAACCCCACACGACCTTACACGGTCAATACGCTGGAAGAGCACTTGGATATGCTGATGGTATGCCACCATCTGGACCCTAGTGTGCCGGAAGATATAGCTTTTGCAGATTCTCGTATCAGAAAAGAAACGATTGCAGCGGAAGATATTCTTCATGATTTAGGAGTTTTCAGTATGATCTCATCTGATTCACAGGCAATGGGAAGAGTGGGAGAGGTCATCATTCGGACGTGGCAAACGGCCGACAAAATGAAAAAACAGCGAGGACCCCTCGAGGGAGACCATAAAGGAAAAGATAACTTCAGGGCAAAGCGATATGTGGCGAAGTACACGATTAATCCAGCCATCACCCATGGGATATCAGATTACGTAGGAAGTGTGGAAAAAGGTAAGTTTGCTGATCTCGTTTTATGGCATCCTGCATTTTTTGGCGTGAAACCAGAGCTTGTTATAAAAGGGGGGATGATCGCACATAGCTTGATGGGAGATCCAAACGCTAGCATACCTACTCCACAGCCCGTGTTTTATAGAGAGATGTTCGGCTCTCATGGGCAGGCAAAGGAAAAAACATCTCTTACGTTCGTTTCCCAAACGGCTTACGATGAAAATGTCCATGGAAATCTAGGTTTGAAAAAACACGTCATGCCCATTCACGGAGTCCGTAAGTTGACGAAGAAATCGATGATTCACAATGGGGAAACCCCAAAGATTGAAGTGGATCCGCAAACTTACCAAGTCAAAGTGGATGGCAGAGTCGTCGAATGTGACCCGGCTGAAACGGTGCCGATGGCGCAGCGTTATTTCTTATTTTGAGGTGAATAGAATGCTTGTTGAAAAAATAGTTGGCAATATAGCTACATTAGAAAATCGTCCTCCTCATGCGGAGTACATCTATTTAGAAAGTGATCAGCTTGTCAAAAGAATCCAACGCATGAAAACAGATCATGGCAATGAAGTAGGAATAAGACTTGGAAAAAATGAAGAGTTGGCTGATGGCGATGTTTTATACATGGATGAAAAGAATATGGTTGTAATCTCAGTCAAGAAAGACGACGTATTAGTGATATCCCCTGTTAACATCCAGCAGATGGGAGAAGTTGCTCATCAACTAGGCAATCGCCATATTCCTGCTCAGTTTGAAGGTGAGGAAATGTACGTTCAATATGACTACTTAATAGAAGAACTATTAGAGGAACTCACCGTACCGCATACACGTGAGAAAAGGAAGGTTGCAGAGCCTTTTCGGTATATTGGCCATCATCATGAATAATCGACTAATGCCATTACTGCAGCTCAGTGATTCAAACTTTCCATCTGGAGCTTTTTCTCATTCTTTTGGGTTTGAAACGTATATACAAGAGGATGTAGTGACAGATGCAGCGAGCTTTTATAATGCCTTGAAAGTGTTTTTGAGGAAACAACTAATTTTCAATGATGGACTTGCTAACAAAATTGCTTATGAGAATTTAGAAAAAGGGTTCACGGAGATGCTTCTTGAACTCGATCATGTCCTGTACACCACTTGCATGGCAAGAGAGACGAGAGAAGGAAATCAAAAAATGGGAGAGAGGATGGCAAAGCTTTGTATGGAATTGTACCCTTCATCTCAGTTGGAGTATTATCTCGGATGGGTTAAGAAGAAAAACGCGTACGGTCATCCCGCCATTGTACTAGCTACTGTCTATCATTCTTTGAATATATCGAAGAAAGAGTCGATTGAGACATTTTTGTTCACGACGATTTCTTCCCTTGTCCAAAATGCGGTTCGGGGCATACCGATTGGACAAACGGCTGGTCAAAAGATCGTAATGGATATCCAGCCTTTATTAAAAAAATCAGTTGAATCGATTCTGAGCTTGTCATCGGATGATTTAGGCGCTGGAAGTCCAGGTCTGGAGATTGCACAGATGCACCATGAACGGCTGCACGTACGTCTGTTCATGTCATAAAAACTAGTAAAGGAAGTGGAAATATGGAACCGATTTGTATAGGGATTGGCGGTCCTGTTGGAGCTGGAAAAACGATGCTTGTCGAACGCTTGACACGTGAGCTTCAAGAAGAGCTAAGTATGGCTGTCATAACGAATGATATCTACACAAAAGAAGATGCGCAATTTCTTTTGAAAAATGGAGTGCTGGAAGAAGATCGTGTCATTGGAGTGGAAACTGGCGGATGCCCTCATACAGCAATAAGAGAAGATGCATCGATGAATTTTTCAGCTATAGATGATTTGAAGGAACGGCATACCGATTTAGATTTGATTTTCGTAGAGAGTGGAGGAGACAACCTTGCTGCAACCTTCAGCCCAGAACTTGTCGATTTTTCGATCTATATTATAGATGTTGCGCAAGGAGAGAAGATTCCGAGGAAAAGCGGTCAAGGGATGATTAAGTCAGATCTATTTGTGATTAATAAAACGGATCTAGCTCCTCATGTTGGGGCTGACCTTGATATTATGAGGCAAGACACCATCAAAACGCGTGGAGAAAAACCTTTTGTTTTCACAAACTTAAAAACAAAAGATGGTTTGAATGAGGTAATTGATTGGATAAAATCGAACGCTTTCCTATCAGGATTGAAAGCATGAAATACACAGGCCTTCTAAGCCTGGCGGCGAAGAATCGCAAACCGAGGACCGTAGTTCATGGATATTACGAAGGAGCCTTCAAATACACTCGTCCCGTTAAGCTTGATGAGCAATCTATTTCTGTTTATCTCATACACGTCGGGGGTGGGTATGTAGATGGAGATACTTACTTTACTGATATCCAAGTAGAGGAAGGGGCTGAACTTGTAGTCACGAGTCAAGCATCAACGAAAGTCTACAAAACTCCTATTAAACCAGTAGAACAATATACGATGATTCGGTTGGCGCCTGGCAGTGTCCTGGAGTATTGTCTCGACCCCTTAATCATGTATGATGGAGCGCGTTTTATACAAGAAACCGTTGTGGAAATGGACGAGAAGTCTAGTCTGATTTTTAGCGAAGTCATAACGCCAGGTTGGTCAAAGGATGGGCAGGATTTTCGGTATGATTGGCTTAGAAATAAGTTGAAAGTGTACCAGGGTGGGAAACTCGTTCTTTACGACCATCTTTATTTGAACCCGGATGAAGACCTGGGCGGAGTGCTTCAGATGGAAGGCTACACGCATATAGGGTCCTTTGTATTGTTTCATCCAAATGTAAACCGTGAATGGATCGATCAGATGTATGGGAAGATCGAAAGTGAGTATTCGCAAATTCGTTTTGGAATCTCTCAAATCGACGGTGGTGGAGTCGTTGTTCGTATTTTGTCAGATCGCACTCAAACCATTGAGAAAATGATTCATGACATACATAGTCTTGTAAGAGAAGAACTGTTAGGAAAAAAGAAGATATTATGGAGAAAGTGAGTAGTTGTCTTGGTTTTTTAGGAGGATTATCAGAATGGATGAAATTGGTCTGCTCTCTGTATTAGGATTTGGACTCTTACTTGGCATCAAACATGCCATAGAGCCTGATCATGTTATTGCTGTGTCTACAATTGCGACAAGAACTAAACGTCTATGGCAATCAACAATGACAGGGGTTTTTTGGGGAATCGGACATACATTAACGTTGTTCTTGCTTGGAATGATCGTGATACTAATGAAAGAAGAAATACCAGAATCGTGGGCTGTATCTTTAGAGGCGGTCGTTGGAGTCATGTTAATCTATTTTGGTATAACTACTATGATTTCATTTAAAAAGTTTAGAACCAGCAGGACTACTCATTCGTCAACGAAGAAGTCTCGCTCTTATGGAACTTCGATATTTATGGGGTTCATTCATGGTTTAGCGGGAAGCGCAGCTTTGATTTTGTTGACATTAAGCTCAGTGAATAGTCTCGCGGAAGGGGCGATGTTTATCCTTACATTTGGAGTAGGGACAATTATTGGAATGCTTCTATTCACAACGCTTATCGGACTTCCGTTTGTAATGACTACAAAGAAATTGAGTATGAACAAAGCCATGACTCAGATTGCTGGCATCATAAGTACCGTTTACGGAATTTATTACTTATCCAGTATATATTTCGGTTAATTGAATAGAAGGAAATGATTACCACCTCAGGTCATCCAGATTATGGATGACCTGAGGTGGTATTTTTTGGTTCTTTATTCAAAACGATTAATAAATTTTCGAGGGGTTTAGACAAATCTCGCATATATCAAGTAATGCAAAAGCCTATGATGATAAGATTTGGCCCTTAATTGATAGAAAAATTTTAGTGCGATAACGTGTTTGAACTTTAAATGATATTCTTGAGGGAAAATTTAGATAATTCTAAAATGAATAGTGGTGACATGAGATTTCCTATAAATGGATGGTAGAAGGAGGAACAACTAATGGTTAAACCACGTCCGCAAATCGATCAGATTGCGATGTATTCTCCGGGGAAACCGGTGGAAGAACTGAAACGTGAAAAAGGACTATCAAAAATCGTAAAAATGGCTTCCAACGAGAATCCTTTTGGTTATTCTCCGCTCGCAGCAGAAGCTATACGTACGGAAATGAAAGAAATTCCGTTATATCCAGAGGTTACTTCACCACTTCTTGCTGAAAAATTAGCGAATAAACTTGGGGTAGCGTCTAATCAAGTAGTATTTGGAAATGGTTCAGATGAAATTATTCGATTGCTAACGAGAACGTACATAAACGAAGCCGATGAGGTTGTGATGGCAGGGGTGACATTTCCTCGCTACAAAACAAACGTCATCATCGAAGGCGGTAGTCCTGTTGAGGTTGAGATGCAGGAAGGCGGTATCCACGATTTAGATAAAATGGCAGAGGCCATTAATGAGAAAACGAAAATGGTATTTGTCTGCAACCCTAATAACCCGACTGGAACGATCGTAGAGAAAGAACGCTTAAAGGCTTTTATCGAAAAAGTCCCATCCCACGTCATCCTTGTCATGGATGAAGCTTATTATGAATACGCGGATTCCTCCCAATACTTAGAAACCCTCCCCTTACTCGATCAATACACGAATATGGTGATTTTAAGGACTTTTTCAAAAGTCTACGGTCTTGCCGCTTTAAGAGTGGGTTACGGACTTATGGCCCCAGAAATGGTGAACGATTTACATAAAGTGAAAGAGCCATTCAATGTGAACCGTCTAGCGCAAGCCGCCGCTTCTGCATCTTTGGATGATGATGAGTTTCTCTATGAAAGCATCCGCTTAAACAAAGAGGGGCGCGAGTTTTTAACCAAACAATTTGAAGCTATGAATCTATCTTACTTCCCTACACAAACCAACTTCATTATGGTGGATGTCGGTGCTCCTGCTAAAGAGGTTTATGAATATCTATTAAATCTTGGAGTGATTATCAGGCCAGGTCACTTGATGGGGTATCCAACAATGATTCGTGTGACGATCGGTGAGCAAAAAGATAACCAATACTTTATTGATTGCTTAGAAGCCTATTTGAAAGAGTACCGAAAGAGTGAAAAAGGGGTGTTGAAGCGATGAACATGCTTGAGAAATTTCCATTAACGCAATACATCAGTGAAGACGGAGAGCTTGTAAATCCTGAGGTAAAAGAAATGCTGACGCTGGATGTGCTCAAACTTTTTTATGAAAAAATGTTGAGAGCGCGCATGATGGATAAAAAGTGTGTAAACCTTCAGCGGCAGGGCAGAATCGGGACTTATGTGCCGTATGAAGGACAAGAAGCAGCGCAAGTAGGCAGTGCTTTAGCGGTTGAAGATGGCGACTGGATGTTCCCAACCTATCGTGATCATGCAGCAACGATGACGTTTGGCCATTCACTTCGCAACCTACTATTATATTGGGTCGGCCGTATTGAAGGCGGCATCCCGCCAGAAGGAAAAAATATCTTCCCGCCAGCGGTTCCGATCGCCTCCCAACTGCTCCACGCTACCGGGGTGGCATGGGCAGAGAAAAAGAAAAATACAGACCGGGTTTCCCTCGTGTACTTCGGAGATGGGGCTACATCAGAGGGGGACTTCCATGAAGGGCTTAATTTTGCAAGCGTTTTCAAAACGCCTGTCGTCTTCTTTAACCAGAATAATGGCTATGCTATCAGCGTTCCAATGGAGAAGCAGATGAACTCAAAAACGATTGCTCAAAAAGGATTGGCGTACGAGATTCCGAGTATCCGAATCGATGGTAATGATATTGTGGCCGTCTATATGGAGACGAAAATGGCGGTCGATCGAGCACGTAACGGTGAAGGGCCGACACTGATTGAAGCGGTCACGTGGAGATACGGTGCACATACGACAGCGGATGATCCTTCGAAATACCGTAATCAATCCGAGAGCGATCACAGAAGGTCAACTACTGATCCGCTGTTAAGGCTCAAGAAGTATATGAAAAATGAAGAGATCTGGGATGAAGAGTGGTTAATGACAACTGAAAAGAACATCACGAATGAAATCAATACCGCCTTAGAAGAAATGAAAGATTACCCTGAAGCAAACATTGATGATGTGTTTGACAACGTTTTTGAAAAACCGACTTGGACGCTGGAAGAGCAGCGTGAACAACATAGGTTAATAAAGAGGGGGCAAATGTCATGACGACTGCTGTTCAAGTGAAAAAATTAACGATGGTTCAGGCTGTTACAGATGCGATGAGAACGATGCTAGAAGAAGATGAATCCGTCCTCGTTCTTGGGGAAGATGTCGGGAAAAACGGAGGCGTATTCCGTGCAACGGAAGGACTGTTTGAACAATTTGGAGAAGAGCGTGTCATCGATACACCACTTGCCGAATCAGGAATTATCGGAACATCGATCGGTCTAGCGGTGAATGGCTTTCGTCCAATCACTGAGATGCAGTTTTTAGGCTTTATCTATCCAGCGTTCAATCAGCTAATGACTCATGCAACAAGGATGCGGCAGCGTTCGATGGGACGTTACACCGTGCCAATGGTAATTAGAGCGCCTTATGGTGCTGGAGTAAAAGCACCAGAAATCCATTCGGATAGTGTAGAGGCTTTATTTACACAAATCCCCGGTTTGAAGGTTGTGATTCCATCCAATGCTTATGATGCGAAAGGTCTGCTGATTGCAAGTATCGAGGATCCTGATCCTGTACTTTTTCTAGAACCGATGAGGAGCTATCGTTCGTCCCGTACGGAAGTTCCTGAAGAAAGATATTCCATCGAGCTGGGCAAAGCTTCCTATGTAAAGAAAGGAAATGACGTGACAGTGCTGACGTGGGGAGCTATGGTGCCAGATACGGTGAAAGCCGTCGAACAATTCGAAAAGAATCAGAAAACTACGTGTGATGTGATTGACTTAAGAACGCTTTACCCATTAGATAAAGAGACGATCCAGGAATCTGTAGAGAAAACAGGTCGTGTCGTCATTGTGCATGAAGCACCAGCGACGGGTGGAGTGAATGCAGAAATTATTTCCGTCATTAATGACACGGCCTTTTTCTTCTTGAAAGCTCCAATCCAAAAAGTCACCGGCTTTGACACCCCAGTGCCTGTATATTCTCTTGAAAAAGAGTACTTGCCAAGCAGTGAAAAAATCATTCATGCCATCAATACGGCATTATCCTACTAGGAGGTCTTGAATATGGATGTGAAATTGCATGATATTGGTGAAGGAATGCATGAAGCGGAGATCCTTTATTATTTTGTAAAAAAAGGGGAGTTCGTCAAAAATGACGCTCCTCTTGTTGAGGTTCAGACTGATAAAATGACAGCCGAACTGACTGCCCCAGCGGACGGAGTCATTGATGAGATTAAGTTTGATATTGGCGATGTAATTGAAGTAGGCACGACCATTTTAACGATGAGGACAGAACAAAAGCAGCCATCTGAGAAGCGAGTCCCTGCCGGCCAATCTTCTAGTGCTCATCCAGAGCCGGCCCAAAGCTCCGGGCCAAGAACGTTTAACTTGGAACTTCCGCCTACTCGTGTGAAGGCTTCCCCCCATACCAGGAGAATCGCAAGGGAACAGGGCATCAAAATCGAGGATGTGAGAGGTACAGGAAAGGGTGGGCGTATCCTGGATAAGGACATCTATGAGTATGTCGAAGCAAAATCCCAGCCTGCTCCTGAGCGGGAAGCGGTGGTTAAAAATGAGCCGAAACTTGGACCAGCAAGACAACAGCAAACCATCCCATTTAATGGCCGCCGAAAACAAATCGCCAAGAAAATGACCCAATCGCTTTATACTGCTCCGCATGTCACTCATTTTGATGAAGTGGATATGACGGAAGTAATAAAGCTGAAAGAGCAGCTGAAGCGGGGCACGGATCGACGTCCTGGAACTCAGGTTTCTGTGGCCGCCTTTTTTATTAAGGCTCTCCAGCTTTCTTTGAAAGAATTCCCGATATTCAACTCTAAATTAGATGAAGAAAAGGGAGAAATTCTTCTAGAGTCGTCTTACAATATTGGACTGGCTACAGGGACAGAGGAAGGCTTAATTGTTCCTGTCCTGAAAAATGTGGAGAATCTATCATTAGTAGATATCCATAAACACATGAAAGCACTAACGAAGAAGGCTGTAGACAATCAGCTTTCTGGACAAGACTTACGAGGAGGCACCTTTACGATTAGTAACGTCGGGCCGATGGGCAGTACCGGGGCGACACCGATTTTAAACTATCCGGAAACGGGCTTGATGGCTTTTCATAAAACGAAGAAAACACCTGTCGTCATTGATGATGAAATCGTCATTAGACAGATGATGAATGTAACGCTGACTTTTGATCATCGAGTGGCAGATGGTTCCCAGTCAGTTGCCTTCACGAACCGGTTCATCGACTATATTGAAAACCCTTATGTGATGTTAGTAGAGTTGATCTAGAAAAAGCCAATCACTGCGAGCGTGCAGGGGGAATTCTCACGCTCCACCTGGTTTCAGAAATGATGTTGGTCGAAAAAGGAAAGAAAACGGTAGAATTTTTTCAATAATCCTAGAGAGGGGAATTACATGGAAAAAAGAAAGCCTTCGTTTCTCATGTCGAGTCTCATTATTCTTTTTATTATTGCCATCCTTGGAGTCAGCATCTTAGTCTATGGAACCGCGCCTCATATACCCATTGTCATAGCTGCAATTATCGTTACCTTGTATGGACTTAAATTAGGATACAAGTGGAAAGAGCTAGAAAAAGCTATGACAAGAGGAGTCTCTTACGGTGTTCCTGCAATCATTATTTTAAGCCTGATCGGAATTACCGTAGGCGTGTGGGTGTTGAATGGAACCGTCCAAACGATTACATATTACGGTCTGCAGGTATTATCGCCATCCATCTTTTTAGTCAGTGCGGTGATTATTACAGCCGTAGTAGCAACGATGACAGGAAGCTCCTGGAGTGCCATGAGTACAATTGGAATTGCATTGATGGGCGTCGCCTATGGAATGTCGGTTTCTCCAGCGATTACGGCCGGGGCCATTGTGAGCGGAGCGATGTTTGGAGATAAATTGTCCCCTCTATCGGATACAACAAACCTGGCTGCAGCTACAGCTAAAGTTGATATTTTTCAGCATATCCGTCATATGCTTTGGACAACGATCCCAAGCTTACTTATTACTCTTGGAATCTTTGCAGCGATTGGCTTTTTTTCCAATCGGGAAGCGGCTGATGTTGGAAAAGTAGAAACAATGATGACGACTCTGAATAATGAATTTATGCTGACACCTGTCACACTTATATCCCCTCTACTCATCATTATTTTGGCCTTTAGAAAGGTCAGTCCGATTCCGTCTTTAATTATCGGGTTAGTGGCTGCGGTTTTGACTACCTATTATACAGTTCCAGGTGTGTCCCTGGGTACAATTATGAACACCGCGCACTTCGGTTATACCGCAGATACAGGCGTAGAAGCAATTGATAACTTATTGTCACTCGGCGGTTTAGATAGTATGCTATTTGGTGTATCGTTAATTTTGATAGCGCTTTCATTCGGCGGAATTATACGAGAAATCGGCTTAGCGCACGCCATTATTGCAGGATTGAAGAGATTTTTACGAAGCCGGGGCAACGTCATTACCTCAACCGTGTTGTCTTGTTTAGGCATCAATGTCGTTGTAGGTGAACAGTATCTGTCCATCATCCTTCCTGGCCAAATGCTGGAGGAGAGTTATCAACAGACGAACCTTCATCCAAAAAATATGTCCCGAACGCTTGAAGATGCGGGAACACTTATTCACCCTTTAATTCCATGGGGAGTGACAGGGGCATTTATTATGACAACGTTAAACGTCGGAATCGGTTATATTCCATTTTCATTTATCTGTTTCATTTCTCCCATCATCGCGATCATTTATGGATATACCGGCTTTACGTTAACTCCGTTAGCCACAGAAGATGTAGTGGATTTTGAAGAGCAAAGGGCCTCATCAGGAACAGGGAGTCATTAATACAAAAAGAAAAGGAAGATCATCGTGGAAGTTTTTGGACCACAAACCATACCATTTGAAAAAAGAGAGCGATCCTTTTATTACAGTGCACCTGAAAACATTAAGCAGTCACTCCCCGTTGTTTTTTGTTTCCACGGTGCCGGCAGCAGCGCCAGGCATCATATGAAAATAACAAACTTCCACAAGCTTTCGGAAGAGCATCAGGTAATAACTGTCTTTCCAGAAGCGATTCATTTTGATCCTTCAGACCGAATGACAAAGCAATGGAATGAAGGCAGAGAAAAAAATGCTGCCTATCAGCATAAGGTCAATGATGTTGGCTTCGTATTGGAACTGATTGATTGGTTGAAACAAAGGTATCCAGTGGACGAAAGTAGAATTTATGCCACGGGGTTTTCCAACGGTTCAGCCTTCAGCTTGAGACTTGGTCTTGAATGCCAAGATGTTTTTGCCGGGGTGGGGGGAGTTTCCGGGCCATTGGTAAAAGATTTGGCTGAGAATTTTCAATGGAACAAACCTATGCCCATGGTCTTCATAATGGGCACCGATGATAAGCTCGTTCCCTATGACGGTCACTATGACTCTTCCTATATGATTGATCAGCTCCTCTCAGCAGATGAAACAGTAGAGTTTTTTGCAAAATCCTGCGGGGCTGATGTAACAAAACATCAGGAGCGGGTCAGCGAAGACGAAGAATTCCTCATTAGGAAAGATGCTTACCTTCAGAAAGAAGAAGAAAAAGTCGAGTTTTATTCAATTGAAGGCGGAGGACACACGTGGCCAGGAGGGCCGTTGTCTCAAGCCTCTTCTTTAACCGGAAAGGTAGTTCTCCAGTTGGACGCGACAAAGATACTCTTTGACCACTTAATAAAATTTCAAAGATGAAAAAGGAGCCGAATTCGGCTCCTTTTTTTGCTGGTTAATTGTGGGGCAGTGAGATCCCGGAAGGCTATAAATCTGAGGAGGCTTCCCATATCGCCTCCGGAAATAGAGTCGTTTTCCGGCCAACCTTTCTCTAACTAATGAATGGAATAGTTAATTACAATCTTATCTATGGTAGGGTTCTTACCTGATAAATCAGGATTATATTTTTTTCGTATGCAAAACGAACATAATCAATATTTTATATATGAAAGATCGAGTGTTACTTTGTAATTACATGATAATTGCGAATATTTTGCAGAATAACGCTGTCATCACTTGAAGGAGTGAAACAAATGCCCAAAGCAAAAGCTAAATTTAACGGTAGATTGCAGATGCAGGAAATAGAAGTTCATCCAAATAAAAATTCAATCCAATGGAATGGAAAAAATGTCGACCTATCCGATCATTCCTGGGAGGCCCCCATTTCAGGAACGGTTTACGGAACATTATTAAACTATCAAGGTGCTCTAGATCAAATGGGAGATGCCTTACATCAAGAGCCCTACAAATCTCCTCCCAAAGCTCCGATTCTCTATATCAAACCTAAAAACACCATTACTGGTCATCAAACTTCTATTCCTATGCCAGCAGATGTATCAGAGCTTGAAGTTGGAGCCTGTCTTGCACTAGTAATAGGAGAAAAAGCTTCGCGGTTAAGCGAGGAAGAAGCGATGAGCTATATTGAGGGTTATACCATTGTTAATGATATTAGTGTTCCTCATAAAAGCGTATTTAGGCCAGCGGTGAAGCACAAAGCACGCGATGGGTTCTGTCCTGCAGGTCCATGGATCATCGAACGTGATGCCGTTCCGACCCCTGATAACCTCACTATTCGTGTCTATGTGAATGGAGAATGCAAGCAAGAAAATCATACAGGGAATCTAGTTCGCTCGGTTCCGCAGCTGCTTGTCGATGTTACTGAATTTATGACGCTTGAAAAAGGCGATACGCTTCTTGTCGGTATTCCAGAAAAACCTCCTCGTGTAAAAGATGGGGATCTAATCCGAATCGAGATTGACCAAGTGGGAGTTCTGGAAAACAGAGTGGAAAAAGAAGTACGTGTAGGAGGGGTTAAGTCATGAAGACGGCACGGGTAGCCTTTCAAGGCGGAATTTATCAGGCAACGGAAGTTTCTGAAGGGGTTCAACTGGATAATGGCCAGCGACTGTCGGAAGAAGAAGTTGTTTGGCTGCCACCTGTGGAGCCGCAGACGAGTTTTGCGCTTGGATTGAATTATTTCGATCATGCGAGTGAGCTTTCTTTCAATGCACCGGAAGAGCCGCTTGTCTTTTTGAAAGGACCGAATACTTTCGTCGGTCACCGCGGCAAAACCTATCGACCATCTGATGTGACAAACATGCATTATGAGTGTGAACTGGCTGTCGTCATTGGACGACAGGCAAAGAACATCAAAAAAGAAGACGCGTACAGCTATATCTCCGGCTATACGATTGCCAATGATTACGCGATTCGTGATTACTTAGAGAATTATTATCGACCGAATTTGCGAGTGAAAAATCGGGATCATTGCACCCCGATCGGACCTTGGCTGGTCAATGCCGTAGATGTTAAAGATCCTATGAATCTTGCTTTACGTACGTATGTGAATGGGGAGCTTGTTCAGGAAGGCTCTACCAAGGATATGACTTTTGATATTCCCGTCCTCATTGAATATTTGAGCAGCTTTATGACACTAAATCCAGGAGACCTTATTTTGACAGGAACACCAAAAGGGACCGTCGATACAAAAGTAGGAGATGAGGTTATTACTGAGATAGAAGGCTTAGGCCGGCTTATTAATACGATTACTGATGAAAAAAGCTAACTTTTAGGAGGAATCGTTGTGCCACATGTAATTGTAGAATACACCGATAACTTAACGCCTCATACAAATATTCAAAGTCTGCTTAAAAAGATCAGTCAGGTGTTAGTAAAACGTGGTGACATCTATCCGATTGGCGGAATCCGTGTAAGAGCCCATAAAGTCACCGATTATCACATTTCTGATGGAAAAGAAGACGATGCGTTCGTCCATACGACGTTAAAAATAGGCAAAGGCAGAAGTGAAGAAACGAAAGAAGCGACTTGTGAAGAACTATTTCAAGTAATGAAAGAGCATTTCGCTTCCATCTTTGAAGAAAAATACTTAGCTTTATCGCTTGAGATAGTAGAATTCCAACATAAAACCTACAAACACAACAACATCCATAGCCGGTTTAAATAAAAGGGGTAGAGGGCCGGAACAAAGGCCTTCTTCTTTTAATTGTTCTTTGTAAGCGTTTTCTTCAATTGGTTAGGTTAATAGAATCATAATACTTAAAGGAGGGCGAACATGTTAGGGATTGATGATGCTTCTATTGCATTTATCTGGGTAGCTACAGTTCTGTCTGCGGTTGGCTGTGTCTTTTATGGGGCAGTGATGTGGAATCGAGGGGAAGGTGAGGAAGAGTGAATCTTTCTGTATTAATTCCTTTATGCCTTGCTTATATTGCTGTCATGTCGCTGCTTGCGTATTACGGCTATAAAAAGACAACGTCTGAAGCTGATTATCTAGTAGGCGGACGAAACATTAATCCAATTGTCATGGCATTATCCTATGGTGCCACCTTTATCAGTACATCAGCTATGGTCGGTTTTGGCGGAGTTGCTTCTATCTATGGATTAAGTCTATTGTGGCTCGCTTTTTTAAACATTGTCCTAGGTATTTTTGTTGCTTTCGCTGTTTTTGGAAAAAAGATTCGGAGGCTCTCTCTGAAACTAGATGCTACGACTTTTCCTTCTTTATTAGGGAAACATTATGATTCGAAGTTCATCACGGTCTTCTCAGGTATTGTCATTTTTATCTTTATGCCTGCTTACACAAGTATCGTGTTAATAGGTGGGGGTCGGTTCCTGCAGGAAACGCTGTCGTTGAACTTTAACGCAGCTTTACTGATTCTTGCCGTAATTATTGCGCTTTATGTTATTGGTGGAGGAATCAAGGCCGTTATGTATACCGATGCGTTCGCAGCGGTGATCATGCTCATAGGAATGGCTATTTTCTTATTTGCCAGCTATCAAGCGGTAGGGGGCATCGTGGATGGACACCATGCGTTAGCCTCACTTAAATCGATGGTTCCAGACTCCCTCGCTTCCCAGGGGCACCAAGGATGGACAAGCATGCCTGAATTAGGTTCTCCTATGTGGTGGACACTCGTCAGCACGATCATCATGGGTGTCGGTATCGGGGTTCTTGCACAGCCGCAATTAGCCATGCGCTGTATGACCGTAAACAACGACCGTGCTCTGTATCGTTCTGTGCTTGTCGGCGGAATCTTTATCTTTTTCATGACAGGAGCAGCTTACATGATCGGACCGCTCAGCAATGTTTATTTTATGGAAACGGCCGGAGAACTTTCGATCAGTGTTGCTGGCGGAAACCCTGACCTTGTTATTCCAAAGTTCATCAACACATTGATGCCTGGATGGTTCATCTATGTATTTACGCTTACTCTCCTGTCAGCGACAATTTCCACCGTAAGCTCTCTCATCCACGTGCAGGCAAGTGCGTTTGGTGAAGACATCCTGAAAACGTTAGGGGTCCGGTCGGTGTTAGGAAATGTCATCAGCCCCGCGCGCCTTGGTGTTATCGTCGGGGTCCTACTATCAGTCATTCTGGCTTACCTTTTACCGGGAGGAGTCATCGCTCAGGCTACCGCGTTTTGGTTCGGAATTTGTGCTGCCGGTTTCCTGCCTGCATTAGTTGGAGCGTTTTATTGGAAGAAAGCTTCACGTGCAGGAGCTGTTTACAGTATTATTACTGGCTTCGGAGTCAGCATGTTCGGGTTCTTATTTTTGCATGAAAAGCAGTCCGTAGCCTTTGGTCTTTCTGAAGCACTTTTTGGAAAAGGCTATCTTCTTGCTTATCCATGGACCCATGTAGATCCGCTATTTTATGCGCTGCCTCTATCTACCCTTGTTTTTATTACTGTAAGTTTGTTCACTTCACACAGACAAGTTGAACAAGAAGACGTCCAAACGAAAAGAATACATGTACGTTAATTCAATAAAAAAAAAAAGAACTTCCCAACGATGTGGGGAAGTTCTTTTTTCTTTAGTTAAAATGGCTTAGTAAAGCCTTGACGACGCATTTTAATGGAAAGGTATTACGGATAACTAAAGAAAATATCTAATGATCCTCACACACCATAAGCATGTTCCCGTCTGGATCCTTGAAGACAAAAAATTTGTTGTGCTGGACTTCTGTCACAAGTTCCACGCCATTTTCTTTCATAAATTGGTAGGACCTGTCGATATCTTCCGTACCGAATTGCACAACCGGGGCATTTAACCGTGGAAGTTTTCCGTTTTCATCTCTCCACATCGGCATTGTATCGAGAATCATCCCGGCTCCATCCATATCTGCAACGAATAGATGATCAAAATGACTTTCACCATCCTCTATTCCTAGCATTCTAGAATACCATTCTTTTGATTTTTCAATATCACTTACTGGTATAAAGACTAAATTGACTTTGTTTTTTATTGGACTTTTGTTCATATTTATAACCTCCTAAAATACGCTGAGATTGCTCGCTTCCCTTGGAGAACAGTACTATGTGTTTAATCAATGAATTGGGTCGCAAAGATCTAGACGATCTTCCGTTTCTGTCCACTTAGAATAGATTTCCAGCGTCCATTTTTCTGGTGATCGATTATATCCATTTTCCTCTATCCATTGATGTAAATGTTCATAGACACTGTAAATCTCCGATGCATGGCCCCTAAAATGAAGGACGGCATATGTTTCTTCCGGAACAGTAAGGCTGGCCATTCCATCAGGGATATCTTCAAAACTTTCAACTTCATAACAAACCCAGTAGCCATCGTCTTCCTCACAGGTCTCAGCAGCTTTAAAAGCCCCGATAAGCTTAACAGGCTCCACAAGGTTCTTAATCTCCCCTTTGCGACGGTCTAATACCATTGAAGCTTTAGGAATTACCTGACCATAACCCGCCATATCTTCACAAACGACGCGAAAGCCTACTAATTTCTTTTTCCTGATTTCTGTTACTCCAGATATCGTGATGGGATCAACCTTTTCCATCTACCCAGCCTCCAAAATTGTATTTGAATCCTATAAGTTCATTTCCATAAAAGGATGCATTTTCCTTTTTAATTTGAGAATTTTGTAAAATGATGTTGGCTATTAACTATAGGAGTTATTTCGCTTAATAGCAGAGTATGAAGGGTTATTTTCAAATAAGTGGGGTTCGTTAATAATAGAGAGTTTGGCGTTGGCGGGAAACGACTCGCTTTCCTGCGGGGAAACTGGCAAGCCTCCTCAATCGCTGCGCTCTTTGCGGGGTCTAGCCTAGCTTCTTCTCCCGCGGGAGTCTCGCCGTTTCCCACCAACGCCCGCGTCATAATTCTTACGAACACATTAGAATTATTTATAAATATCCACAGAGAGACGGTTATATTGAATTACCTTCAACAATAGAAACTTAACACTCTTTCTATAGGGTGGAACTAGTGTACTTCCAGAGTGAATAAAAAAGAGAGGGCCTTAATTCCTCCTATGATCGCGTTTCTGTTTAATCAATTAAACATAAGGTGAGAGGGGAGATTGGGAGACTCCTGCGGGAATGGTATGGCTGGCAAGACCCCACAGGTTGCAGAACCGAGGAGGCTTGCCGTCATCCCCGCGGAAAGCGAGCAATTTCCCCTCTCACCTTTACTGGTAATAAAAAACGGAAACAGTCGGATTGAATTCTTCAGAAAATAGGAGGGGGAGTTTTCATTTATAGTTGAACGAGTTTTTCTAAATCAGTCCTATCTAATTCGAACAAACGCAACAACCTTCTGGAGGCTTTCGTTAGATATCGGTCTTTATGCCAGATCACCACAGCTTTCGCTTCAATATCAGCATTCCTAAACTCATAGCTTTCAATATTAGAAAAAGAAAACGCTTCCAAAGTAGACCGTGGAACAATGGTTGCTCCCACACCATTAGCCACTAGCGATAACAACATCGTAGCATCTGGACATTCACAAATCACATAAGGGTCAAATCCGTGCTTTCTGCATTCATCCACAATCAATTCAAATTGCCCCATTCCGCTGATTCGATGTAAAAGCATTAACGGAAGATCTTTCAAATCTTCGACCTCGACTTCTTTAGCTGCCGAAGGAAACAAGTCCCAGGATTTTGGTGTAACGAGTACGTAAGGTTCGGAAGGAAGAGGGACCATTTCAAATTCATCTCGTTCAATAGGTAGACGGACCACCGCCATTTCGATTTCTCGTCTTCGAATGCATTCGGCCAAAAAGTAGGTATCTCCTTCTCTAAGCTGATAGGTTAGGTTTGGATATTGCTGTCTCAACTGATTTAAGGGACCTGTCAAAGAGGAAAAGCATGATTTGTTAGAACCGATATGAAGGGTACCAGTAATCCCTTCATTTGTTTCTTTAACTTCTACGATTGTTTCTTCTAAATCATTAAGAATTTGTCCTGCTTTTTGATAGAGCACTTCTCCTGCACTCGTCAATTCAAGCTTACGGCCATGGCGGTCAAACAACTTCAGTTCAAGTTCTTCTTCCATCAGTTTAATTTGCTGGCTGAGAGGAGGCTGAGCCATATGGAGTTTTTTTGCTGCTTTTGTTACTTGACCTTCTTCAGCAACTGTACGAAAGTATCGTAATTGCTTGATATCCAATGTCTTACCTCCGTTTCATATGTATATGAAAATCATATGCAATATAGATATTATAGATATTTTTAATATAGATTGGCCTATGGGATAATTTGAATATACAAACTTTAGCGAATATTTGCAAATTTAGTCCGAGGTCAAGGTTTATTTTTTTGGACATAAAAGAAAGCGCTATCATTGAGGAGGAAAAGCATGAGTGAACTTACTTTATCTGATATTAACGAAGCAGGAAAACGTGTGATTAAAGAAGTGAAAGACATTCAACTTTACATTGATGGAGCTTTTGTAGATGCAGAAAGTCGTGAACAATTCGATAATTATAATCCTTTTACTAATGAAAAGATCAACAAAATCGCTTCAGGGGCAGAAGGCGATATAGACAAAGCGGTAAAAGCAGCCAGGAAAGCTTTCAAAGGGGAATGGGGGAGGCTCTCACAAAATGATCGGTTAAGTTACATTTATAAAATTGCAGATTTAATCGATGAGCATATTGATGAAATTGCTCCGCTTGAATCCTACGATACAGGCCTGCCAATCAGCCAGACGAAGAAAATGGTCGCACGTGCTGCACACAACTTCAGGTTCTATGCGGAGATGGTGAAGAGTCGTCTAGTCGGAGATGCGTACCAGGTAGATGATGAGTTTCTCAACTACACGATTCATAAACCTGTAGGGGTAGCCGGGTTAATCACACCTTGGAACGCCCCGTTCATGCTTGAGACATGGAAGATTGCGCCGGCTTTGGCTACAGGAAATACAGTCGTTTTAAAACCTGCAGAATGGTCACCACTTACGGCGAATCGATTAGCTGAAATCATTGATAAAGCTGGCCTTCCTGACGGTGTCTTTAACGTTGTTCATGGATACGGGGAAACGGCAGGTGCGTCGTTGGTTGCTCATGAGGATGTGGAGTTAATTTCTTTTACAGGAGAAACGACGACAGGCTCTGAAATTATGAAAAATGGCGCGGATACGTTGAAGCGTTTCTCTATGGAGTTAGGTGGAAAATCACCAATCATCGTGTTTGATGATGCAGACTTTGAGCGGGCAATTGACGCCTGCACGTGGGGGATCTTCTCCTTTAATGGAGAACGCTGTACCGCCAACTCACGATTGTACGTTCATGAGGACATCGCTGCTGATTTTATTGCAGCTTTGAAAGAGCGAGTACAAAACATTATCGTAGGCGACCCGATGAAAGAAGACACGCAAGTCGGACCTTTAATTCATACGAAACACTACGAAAGTGTGAAAAGTTATTTAGAACTGGCCGAAGAAGAAGGCTGTCAGGTGATCAGCGGATCGGTTCCGGAAGAGCACAGCCGCGGTAATTTTGTTGCTCCAACTTTACTTCTCAATGCAGATACGTCAATGAGAGTGGTACAGGAAGAGATCTTTGGCCCTGTGATCGCTGTGATGACCTTCAACGATGAAGCAGAAGTTATTGAGCATGCGAATAATGTCCGCTACGGACTAGCGGGCTATGTCTGGACCAAAGATCTTCAGCGAGGCCACCGTGTTGCACAGGCGATTGACTCAGGAATGTTGTGGATCAACTCTCAGAATGTACGGGATTTAAGGACGCCATTCGGAGGTTCCAAGCACAGTGGAATAGGACGTGAAGGCGGTCATTATGCCTTTGAATTTTATACAGAAGTACAAATCATTCATGTAGCGCTGGGAGAACATCGTATCCCTCAATTCGGAAAAAAATAATCAAGGAGGAGTTTATTTATGCCAGCAAAAACAGGAGCACAGTATAAAGAGAAGTTAAAAAAGGCTAAAAATAATATCTATATTCACGGAGAACGTGTCGAGGACCCGACCACTCATCCAGCTTTCAAAAATGTCGTTCAATCGATGGCTGATTTATATGACCTTCAATATGAAAAGCCTGAAAAAATGCTCTACACTTCTCCTCAAACGGGCGATAAAGTAGGGATGACGTTTTACCGCCCGGAAACGATCGATGATTTGATCAAGCGTAGAGAAGCGATCCAGGAATGGGCACGCCTTTCTGGAGGTTTGATGGGACGTTCTCCTGACTATTTGAATGCAGAAGTGATGGCGATGGGGGTAGCCAACGACTTGTTTGGTGAAGATGACCCGATGTTTGCGGAGAATGCTAAAAATTATTATGACTACGCACGAGAAAATGACATCAGCTTGACTCATACTTTGATCCACCCACAAGTGAACCGGCAAAAAGCACAGCACGAGCAAAAGGATGCAAATGTAGCGCTTCACCTCGTTGAAAAACGCTCGGACGGAATCATTGTTGACGGTGCTCGCTTACTTGCCACCCAGGGCGGTATTACGGATGAGATTCTCGTCTTCCCTTCTACGGTTAAAAAAGCTGGCGAGCTCGATGACCCGTATTCTCTTGCCTTTGTAGTACCGAACAATACTCCAGGGCTTAAGTTCATCAGCCGTGAATCCTTTGATTACGGTAAGAACACGTGGGATCACCCATTAAGCAGCCGTTTTGAAGAGGGCGATGCGATTGTTTATTTTGACAACGTATTTGTCCCATGGGATAAGGTGTTTGTTTGTGGGAACTCTTCGATTTGCAACCGTACGTTTGCTGAAACGAACGCTGTCGTGCACATGTCCCACCAGGTCGTAGCCAAAAACGTAGTCAAAACTGAATTTCTGCTTGGAGTGGTGCTGAATCTGATGGAATCAATCGGAATCGACAAGTTCCAGCATGTTCAGGACAAAGGAACGGAAATCATGCTCGTGCTTGAAACGATGAAATCTCACCTCTTCAAAGCGGAGCACAACGCCAAGCTGGATAAATGGGGAACGATGACCCCTGACTTTGAAGCCTTGAATGCAGCAAGAAACTGGTATCCGAGAATGTATCCACGATTAGTTGAAATCTTGCGAATTCTAGGCGCTTCCGGACTGATGGGTATTCCGACAGAAGAGGATTTCCATCATGAAGAAATTGGTCCACTCGTTAACCGTGCCCTGCAGTCTAAGAATCTGGAAGGTTATGAACGTGTGAAACTGTTCCGTCTCGCCTGGGATCTGACGATGAGTGCCTTTGGCAGCAGGCAGACACACTATGAATATTACTTCTTTGGGGATCCCGTGAAAATGGGGATGACCTACTTTGAACAGTTCAATAAAGAGCCATATAAAGACTATGTACAGGACTTTTTGAAAAAAGTAAAAACTTCCAAACCAAACTATACAAGCGTATAAGGAGTGGAGAAGATGAATTTTGATATCATCCGTGCCGGCCGTGCCGTATTACATGTCACCGATTTAAAGAGATCAAGAGCTTTTTACGAAGCTCTTGGTTTCATAGAAACAGCGTCAGATGACGAGCAGATTTTTTTCAGAGGGCTTGAAGAGCATAATCATCATAGTCTTGTTCTGAAAAAAAGAGATTTTCCTGCCGTAGAAGTGATTAGCTACAAAGTAAGATCGGAGAAAGATTTAAATCAATTAGCTGCCTTTTATGACGGACAGGGTACCGAAGTCAAGTGGATGGAAGCGGGTACCCAGGAAGCTGTCGGGCGTGCGCTGAGAATTCAGGATGTCTCCGGATTGCCTGTGGAGTACTATGCGGAAATGGATCAGGCAGAACGAATGATCCAAAAATACCACTACCATAAAGGGGCAAAGGTGCAGCGGATCGATCATTTCAACTGCATGGTTCCGGATGTGGAAAAAGCGTATGACCACTATATTCATCAATTAGGCTTCGCCTGCTCTGAATATACAGAAGGGGAAGAAAAGAAAATATGGGCGGCCTGGCTACACCGTAAACCAAGCGTCCATGATGTGGCCTATATGAATGGACTTGGACCAAGACTTCACCATATCGGTTTTTGGCTGAAGGACCCTATGAACCTGATTGACGGCTGCGATGTACTTGCTTCTATGGGGTACGGCCCTGCGATTGAACGAGGACCTGGAAGGCACGGGCTATCTAATGCGATGTTCCTCTACTTAAGGGATCCGGACGGCCACCGTATCGAGCTTTATAATGGAGACTATTTGACAAGTGACCCTGATTTCAAACCGGTTCGCTGGGATCTCGATGATCCGATGCGTCAGACGTTCTGGGGCCATAAAGCTCCTGACAGCTGGTTTGATGAAGCATCAGAAGTCCTTGATGTTCATTCGAATGAAAAAGTAACGCTTATTGAGCCGAAACTGAAGAAGCGCAAGCCAACTTTTGTAACTTGATCAAGAAAAATTAACTAGAGGTGATCATGATGGACGATCGTATGTTCAGAACTGCCATGGGGAAGTTTGCGACAGGGGTAACGGTTATAGCATCAGAAGTTGATGGCCAGGTTCACGGGATGACAGCCAATGCGTTTATGTCGGTTTCCCTTGATCCCAAGCTTATCCTTATTTCTATCGATAAAAGAGCAAAAATGAATGAAGTGATTCAAAAGGCAAGTAAATTCACCGTCAATATTCTCTCTGGAGATCAAAAAGAAATGTCGATGATCTTTGCAGGGCAAATTAAAGAAAATAAACATGTGGAATTTGAAACATTTGAAGATCTTCCGGTTATAGAAAACTCTCTTGTCAGTCTTGCTTGTAATGTCTATCAAGCCCACGAAGCAGGGGACCATACGTTGTATGTGGGAGAAGTGATCAACTTGAATGTTCAAGATGGTGAACCACTAGCTTTTTATGAAGGAAAATACATGCAAATGACATAACGAAGGAGGAGGGCAAAGGATGATAACCATCCCTATCAAACACCCCATTGCACGATCGATTCAAGAAAACAGTCAGTCATGCGTGATGGCCTTAGGATTTTTTGACGGCGTCCACTTAGGACATCAAAAAATTATACGGACAGCGAAGAAAATAGCGAAAGATAAGGGGTTAAAACTTGCGGTTATGACTTTTGCTCAGCATCCCTCTTCTGTCATTCCGAAAGGTCCGACGATCACTAATTTTATAACACCGCTTTCTGAAAAAGCGGAGGTATTTGAACAACTTGGCGTCAATTTCCTTTATGTTGTTGATTTTACAAAGGAAGTGGCAAAAATTCCTCATCAGCAGTTTGTGGATCAATATTTATGCGGACTGAACAGTAAGCACGTCGTAGCTGGGTTCGATTATAAATATGGATTCAAAGGCAAAGGAGATATGAATCAGCTGCCTATAGACAGTGAGGGCAGATTCGGTGTCACAACCGTCTCAAAATTTGAGAAACATGAGCAAAAAGTAAGCTCGACTCTATTGAGATCGCTTATTTCTACAGGAAGAGTCGAAGAAATTCCGACATACCTCGGGAGAAGCTATGAAATGACTGGAGAGGTTAAAGGCAAAGGTAGCACGTGTACGTTTTCTTTTGATCCGACCTACTATATGCCTTCTCCTGGCCAATACGAAGTAACTGTTAACAATAGTAAATTTCATGCAAAAGGGATGTGTGAGTTTAAATCCATTCACAGGCCGGGGCAGCTTACCATCACTTTTTTTGATGAGCTCCTGTTTAAAGAGCTTAAGGATGCTAGATTGCAATGGAACAATTTCATTGCTGACTTTGAAATGGACGCTCTGCATGCGCAAGGGGATTTACGAGAATTAGAAATGAGTATGTAAAGAACGAGAAGGAGGAGATAGGATGAAAGATTATCAAGAGATTAAATCGCGATTAAGAGGTTCGGTCACTCCTGTCATTACGCCATTTAAAGCGAATCATGACATCGATTTTGATACCCTTTCGAAGTTAATCGAATTTCAATTGGAAAATGGTACTCACGCGATTTCGGTTACGGGCACTTCAGGGGAACCGAGCTCTTTAACAGAAGAAGAACGAGTACAGGTCATGAAAACAGCCCATCAGACGATTAGTGGCAGAGTTCCATTTGTACCGGGAACAGGGTCCACCAATCATGACGAAACGATGCGTCTGACGAAAAAAGCAGAGGAAATCGGAGCGGATGCTGCGCTAGTCATCGTGCCTTACTACAACAAGCCGAACCAGAAAGCATTATACAAACACTTCAAAACGGTCGCTGACTCTGTAGATATTCCGATTATCGTCTACAATATTCCTGGGCGTACAGCGCAGAACCTCCATGTGGATACGTTAGCTCAGTTGAGTAAAGACTGCCCGAACATTATCGGGGTTAAAGAATCAAACAAAGACTTCGAACACGTCAACCGCGTACTGTTAAAGTGCGGTCGTGATTTCTTATTATTCTCAGGGATCGAATTGCTTTGCTATCCAATGCTTGCGATCGGCGGCGTGGGATCTGTCAGTGCCACAGCGAATGTGCTGCCAGGAAAGGTAGCGCAGATGCATGATGCCTGGTTCGACGGCGATGTAGCGACAGCTCAAAAGCTTCACTATGAACTGATGGAGCTGAATGATGTACTCTTCAAGGATACTAACCCAGCTCCTGTAAAAGCAGCGCTTGGCATGATGGGCAAGATTGAGCCGCATTTACGGCTGCCAATGGATCTTCCATCCGAAGAACTCCAAAACGAAATCCGAGAAACCTTAAACAAATACGGCGTAAGCCTCCAATATGTATAATTACCAATAAAACCGACCTCAGGTCATCCAAATTATGGATGACCTGAGGTGTTAAAATCTTTAAATGATATATAATCTAAAAAGAGTGATGGTCGTTTTCTGACCATCACTCTTTTTGTAATCATCGTTCATTCCCAAGACTAAAAACCTTTTAAATAAGGTGCTTTCAACTCATTGTATCTACTTATGACCATTAATCTCTGCTCTACTTAATAGCCACATAGCTATTTGGAGTGTTAGGGCATCTCTGAAGGTTTTTGGATCATATCCCGTTTTCTTTTTTATTTTCTGCAAACGATAGATTAATGTATTTCGATGTACAAACAACGCTTCAGCTGACTGTTGAATATTTAAATCATTCTCAAAAAAGGTTTTTAAAGTTTGAATAGTACTTTTGTCAAGGTATTCTTCAATTCTACTGAGGAAATGTTTGGCGCCTTCATCATTGATTTGATAGATTAATGCTTTTGTCTCCACTTGAGTAAATGAAATTAAATCTTGCCCGTCTTTCGTTATTTTTAAGGCGAGTTCACAGTCTTCAAAGGATCTACTAAGCTTCTTATCATCGTAAAATAAAGTGCTGTGAGACATTCTGAAAGTTATTCTGAGCCTTTTTAATTGATAATAGACCCGATGAAGTTTATTCTCTGCTTGATCTTCACTCATGCACGTAAAGATGATGTATAACCGGGTAGAGTTTATGAAACCAACAAGAGCTTTATCACACCCAACATTTTCTTCTATTTTATGAATTAAGGTTTGATTTGATATAGATCTATCTTGTAACTGGATCACAACGGTTATATAAGGTGGGGAGAAGTGTGTACCAAGTAAATGAAGACCGCGATTTATCTGCTCCTGGGAGGGGATGTCTTTTAATAACTCTTCAATAATCATGTCTTTGGTTCGTTGTTTCCACTCCATTTGTGAGGTGATATATTCTTGCTTAATCATAAGTTCTGTAGTCATTTTGACAAGACCTCCGAGGTCACCCATGTCATTTGGGTCCCCAGTAATTCCTATAACCCCTAAGATGTTTTCTTGGAAGATTATTGGAAGGTTGATTCCAGGATGAGCCCCTTTCCAATCTCCTTTTTGATTCGAATGTATAATAAGTGTTTCACCTATCTTTAATACTTTTAACGCACCTTCATGAATTTGCCCGATTCTAGAATGATCTTTCGCTGCTATGATTATCCCTTTATTGTTCATAATGTTAACGTTACGATTCAGCCGTAAGGACGTCTCCTTTACAATATCTTCCGCAATTTCTTTCGTTAACATAGCCAACTCTCCTATTTAGTCATAGTAAACAAAAAATATTGAAATATTTTGTCTTTTTTTAAACACTATACCCGAAGACATGGATAGTCAATAAAAGTATAATGGGATTCAAGTTATTGAAAGCGCTTACTTAAGGAGGAAGATAAGTGAAGGTTATTGTTGCACCAGATTCATTTAAAGGTTGTCTAAATGCGGTCGAAGTGTCTCGGGCCATTCAAGAAGGTATTAAAAAAGCTTACTCAAATGCGGAAACGGTAATATTACCGGTTGCAGATGGGGGAGAAGGGACTTTGGATACTTTAGCGGCTGCTACTGAAGGAAAAAAGAGGAGGATACAGGTTATTGGACCGCTAGGTAATCCTATAGAAGCAGAATATGGAGTGTTAGGAGACGGGGAAACGTGTGTGATAGAAATGGCATGCGTATCAGGATTATCACTCATTCCCGAAGGAGAACTCTCTCCTTTAAAAACGACTACATATGGAACGGGACAAATGATTAAACAGGCTATAGATGATGGTTTCTCCTCTTTTATTCTAGCATTAGGAGGTTCGGCTACTAATGATGGAGGAGCAGGAATGCTACAAGCCTTAGGTTTGCGGATTCTTGATAAACATTCAGAAGATATCTCCTATGGAGGGGGAGAGTTAAACAAAATTGATCAGATTGATTCTAGTTCCTTTGATCCAAGAATTAAAAATTGTAAATTTACCATTGCTTCAGATGTACAAAATCCATTGATTGGGCCACAGGGTGCTTCTGCTGTTTTTGGCCCGCAAAAAGGCGCTACGCCGGAAATGGTTCAGGTACTAGATAGCAATATGAAACATTGGGCTAATCAAGTAGAGAGAGTAACAGGGCTTCAACTTGATGACAGGCCAGGGGCTGGGGCAGCTGGAGGTATAGGAGGTGCTTTTCAAGCTTTTTTCCCTTCGGAAATGAAGCGTGGTATAGATGTTGTTCTAGATCATATTGGAATGTTTGATGCCTTGACTGAGGCAGACCTTGTCATTACTGGAGAAGGGCAAGTGGATGAACAAACGGCGTCAGGTAAAACACCAATGGGAGTTGCACAAGCGGCTAAAAGAAAGGATGTTCCTACAATTGTTATTGCCGGTTCTATTGGTTCCGGTATAGACGTACTATATAAGTTCGGGATTGTAAGCGTTACCAGCATTGTCAACAAACCTATGACGCTATATGAAGCCGTTGAAAATGCCGAAGAATTACTAGAGTTGAGTGCTGAGCAAGTTACACGTTCTTTTTTTTATGAAAGTATAAATAGGGAGGTTCTTTCATGAGAATAAAAAAAACGATTGAAAAAGTTCCAGGCGGTCTAATGGTGGTTCCACTTTTGTTAGGTGCATTGATGAATACTATTGATCAGATGCATATCCCAGTAGTGATGAAATTTTTAAAGAGTCTTGGTGTTTCAGAAACATCTGAAGGTTATTATGAGTTTTTAAGAATAGGCGGATTCTCAGAGGAACTCTTCAAAAATGGTGCTCTCGTACTTATTGCTTTGTTTTTATTTTGTGCTGGAAGTCAAATGAATTTAAGGATAGGGGGAAAAGCACTTAAAAAAGGTGTAGCCCTAACGACTACGAAATACTTAGTTGGTTTAGGAGTCGGTTTATTATTTGGTTATATCTTTGATCCAATGAGTGGGTTATTCGGTTTATCTACTCTTGCTATTATTGCTGGTATGACAAATGGAAATGGTGGTATGTACGCTGCATTGACTGGTCAATATGGAAATCGATCAGATGTGGGAGCTGTAGCGATTCTTTCATTAAATGATGGTCCATTCTTTACACTTATGTCTCTAGGGTTACTTGGATCTAGTTTTCCTATTATTTCATTTATAGCTGTATTACTCCCAATTGCTATTGGAATGGTATTAGGTAATTTGGATCCAGAAATTCGTAAATTCTTAAAACCAGGAGAAATACTACCAGTACCTTTCTTTGCATTTGCTCTTGGAGCCGGTATGAATATGGCTAACTTCTTTAATCCTTCTGTTGTTGCAGCTGGTTTGACGATTGGTATGCTGACTACCATTCTTACCGGAGGAATAGGAATCCTTGTGTTTAAATTATTAAAAGAAAAGAGTTATATTGCCCCAGTAGCAGAAGCTTCGACAGCAGGTAATGCAGCGGCCACACCAGCAGCTGTAGCAGCTGCTGCAGGTGTAGCTGCAAGCTCAGGAATGATGACGGCGTCTGAAGCATCAGCATTTCAGAACATTGCTAATGTGGCAACAGCGCAAATATCCATTGCCACACTGACAACAGCCATTTTGTGTCCAATTGCAGTTATCATTGTTGATAAGTATCAACAGCAAAAAGGAATCAACGGAAAACAAGAAGATCTTGGGCAGGATTCTTATGAAAAACGAGAGAAAAATGTACGTTCTGCTGTAAATTACAATTCATAACAAAAAAACTTTACATCCTGTAAACAAGACCCCTTTTTACACTATTAAATTTAGTGGCTTTTGTGGGATTGTGTACTTATAAAGAATGGAGGGATTAAGAATGCAAACAACATTACTCTATGGAAAAGACGGGCTGTCATTAGATTTGCCAGAGCAATCCTTTGTAGTAGAGCCTAAGAATTTACCGGCATTAAAAAATGAGAGAGACTCTATTCAACAAGCATTACGTAACCCGATTGGTTTACCTCCATTGAAAGATGTGGTGAGGTCAACAGACACGGTAGCCATAGTAATTAGTGATATCACAAGGCCTACACCTAATCACATCCTTGTTCCTCTATTAATTGAGGAGTTAGATCATGTTCCATATGAGAATTTCATAATTATCAATGGAACAGGAACTCACCGTGACCAAACAAGGGATGAATTTGTCCAGATGCTAGGAGAGTGGGTAGTAGACAACATTCGGATTGTAAATAACCAATGTCATAATAAAGAGGAGCTTGTCAATATAGGAACAAGTGAATTCGGATGTAATGTGTATTTAAATAAGGATTATGTTGAAGCTGATTTTAGGATTGTGACAGGTTTTATTGAACCTCATTTTTTTGCAGGGTTCTCAGGAGGACCAAAAGGAATCATGCCAGGTATTGCTGGAATAGAAACGATTATGACTTTTCACAATGCTAGAATGATCGGCGACCCTCTTTCAACATGGGGGAATATGAATGGAAATCCTGTTCAAGATATGACACGTGAAATTAATGGAATGTGTAAACCGAACTTTATGTTGAATGTAACACTAAATCGAGAAAAACAAATTTCAGCTGTTTTTGCTGGCGAACTATATGAAGCCCATGATAAAGGGTGTGATTTTGCAAAAGAACATTCAATGGTTAGATGTGAGGAACGATTTGATGTCGTCATCGCCTCAAACTCCGGCTACCCGCTTGACCAAAACCTTTATCAAGCTGTAAAAGGAATGAGTGCTGCTCATAAAATTGTGAAGGAAGGAGGAGCTATCATTATGGCTTCTGAATGTTCAGATGGTCTTCCAAGTCACGGAAATTACGCAAAGATTTTTGAGATGGCTGACAGCCCTCAGTCCTTACTTGATATGATCAATAATCCAGATTTTAATATGCTCGATCAATGGCAGGTGCAGAAGCAGGCAGTCATTCAAGTGTGGGCAGATGTGTATGTTTATTCCGAGCTTTCAGAAGAACAAGTGAGGAAGTCTATGCTTACCCCAATTCAAGATATCGAGACAACATTAGAAGAATTAAAGAAGATATACGGAGAATCTATGAAGATTGCAGTTCTGCCTCTTGGTCCATTGACCATTCCTTTTGTAGAAGATTAAATACGAAACAAAATTGATTGAATAAAACCAGTAGGCGTGATTAATAAATCCCCCTCAATCCTATTAATGGGGTTTATGAACAGTTGATTCACACTCCCCCTCTTGACTGGTTTGGCCCTTTTACTATAGAAATGAATATGAATTAAATAAACTTTCGATCGAATGTATGATAGGCTAAAGGTCAGGTGCTTACCATACGAAATAAAACAATACGTAGTCAGGAGGGGGATTTTGTCAGAATTATGGTCTGCTTTGTCTATCGGCTTTTTATTAGGTATAAAACACTCGTTAGAACCTGATCATATTGTAGCTGTTTCCACATTAGCTAGGAAGCATAAAAGTATAAAGAGGTCATCTTTAGAAGGAGTGACCTGGGGAATCGGTCATACATTAACAATTGCCTTGGTAGGTGTCATTGTTTTCTTAATGAAAGTTTCTATCCCAAATTCGCTAGCTACAGTCTTTGAAGGGCTCGTAGGAATTATGATTATTTATTTGGGAGTTAAGTCTGTGATCGATACCATTAAACAAAAACAGATGAATCACAAACTCTATCGGCCGGCTGTGATCGGTTTTGTTCATGGATTGGCAGGCAGTGCAGCAATGATTGTGTTACTTATGACTACAGTGGATTCTATGACACATGCATTCCTTTATCTCGCTCTCTTTGGAGGCGGAACAATTTTAGGCATGATGTCTTTTACTATTCTCCTAGGGCTGCCTTTTTCACTATTTAGTGTAAGCAGCAAATGGAAGAATACATTAAGTTTATCGATGGGTATGATAAGTGTAATCTTTGGTGTTTTTTATATAACATCTATTTATTTATGATAGTAAGTAAAACTATAATGCATGGCACGTTTATCTAGATCTTAAAGCGAATCTTGTCCTTTTAAAATAGATGATTGTTATGTAGTATGGAGTTAAAACAATTATGTATCCCCTTACATAAATAGAGAAGGAGACAAACATCATGGTATATCAAAAGCTGGAACAATTAAAAACAAATTTAAGAGAGCTTAATCGCATCGTAGTAGCTTTTTCCGGCGGCGTAGATAGCACGTTTTTGCTAAAAGTAGCGGTGGATACCCTAGGTCCCGAAAGGGTTCTTGCTATAACGGCTGATTCCGAAACATACCCATCCCATGAACTGGAAGAAGCAAAAGAGCTAGCAAAACGGATTGGAGTAAAGCATCAAGTGATTGAAACATCAGAGCTTGCTATTCCTGGTTATGCTGAAAACGATCTCAATCGATGTTATTTCTGTAAAAAGGGGCTCTTTGAAGAAGTCTATCCAATCATGAATAAGTTAGGCTATGAAAATATTGTCTATGGTCTGATTGCTGATGATAATAGTGAATATCGACCTGGAGCAAAAGCGGCTAAAGAATATAATGTGCGTGGCCCGCTAGAAGAGGTTGAATTTTATAAGGAAGAAATCCGCGAGCTTTCTAAGGAGTTTGGATTACCAACTTGGGATAAGCCGTCTTTTGCCTGTCTTTCTTCTAGAATTGCGTATGGAGAACGTATCACTCAAGAAAAGCTGAATAAAGTAGAAAAGTCAGAGTTGTACTTAAAGGGCTTAGGGATTAGGCAAATGAGAGTCCGGACACATGAAGAAATTGCAAGAATTGAAGTAGAACCTGCTGATATGGAGCTCGTGTTACGGCATCATGATGAAATTACCAAGACTATTCAGTCCTATGGATATAAATTTGTAACTCTTGACCTAAGTGGTTATAAAAGTGGGAGTATGAATAAAGTGCTGAACCTGTAGTTATAGCAATAAAGGAGAATAATAGATGCAAACAGATTCAATGGATGTTTTATTACAGAAAGTTAAGGAAGGGAAAATTACGATTGAAGAAGCCAAAACCAAGCTTTCTCTCTTTGAAGATATGGGGTTTGCCAAGGTCGATTCAAATCGGGAAAGTCGCACAGGATTCCCTGAGGTTGTTTATGGAGAAGGGAAGAGTGCTGGCCAAATTATAGAAATAATGAAAGCGCTGCAATTGAAGACGAATCGTGTCTTAGCCACACGTATTAATGAAAGTAAAGCTGGACTCATTATGGAATCTATTCCAGATCTGATCTACAACGAGGAGGCACGAACGCTTTATTGGCGGCACGAAGAGGAAACTGAATTTCTGTTTGATGGTTACGTCTGTGTCGTCTGTGCGGGGACTTCTGATCTTGCAGTAGCAGAGGAAGCTGCCGTAACTGCGGAAGCATTTGGATCCCCAGTAAAACGATTTTATGATGTAGGGGTCGCTGGGATTCATAGGCTTTTTTATTTTCTTGAGGATATTAAAAAGGCAAAGGCGACAGTTGTAGTTGCTGGTATGGAAGGTGCACTCGCTAGTGTAGTAGGAGGGTTAATCAACAATCCAATAGTAGCTGTACCAACTAGCGTTGGTTATGGTGCGAATTTCCAGGGTATGGCTGCCCTTCTTTCCATGCTGAATTCATGTTCACCTGGAATCAGTACAGTAAATATTGATAATGGATTCGGGGCAGGATATTACGTATCGTTAATTCATAAGAATCAATCAAATCAGGAATAAAAGGATGGAATAGGCAAATGAAAGTTCTATACTTAGACTGTTTTTCGGGGATCAGCGGAGACATGACAATTGGTGCTCTACTAGATTTAGGCGGCAGCTTTGAAGTACTTGAAAATGAATTGAAACAATTAAAGTTTAGTTCTGAGTATGATCTTTCGGTAGAGAAGGTTGTAAAGACAGGCATATCATCTACAAATTTCAATGTAATTTTAAACGAGGAGTATACAAGACATCATCATGAACACCGTCATTACAGTGATATCGTCGAAATTATCACGAATTCGGATTTAAATGAACGTGTGAAGAATATGGCGTTAAGAGTATTCGAAAAGATTGGTAGAGCAGAAGCGAAAATACATAGCATCCCGTTTGAAAAAGTTCATTTCCATGAAGTTGGAGCGGTTGATTCTATTATTGATATCGTAGGTGCGTGTATTTTAATAGACCATTTAGGTGTTGAGAAAATTTATTCTTCTCCAGTGCCGCTGGGAAATGGAACTATCCGTATTGCACATGGGTTATATCCCGTTCCTGCACCAGCAACCTTAGAAATAGTTAAAGGAATACCCATACAATCCACAGAAATTCAAGGTGAGCTGACGACTCCAACAGGAGCTGGATTTTTGGCGGTTTTAGTGGATGGCTTCGGTCCATTACCATCTTTAAAAGTTGAAAAAGTGGGATATGGTGCTGGAAATAAAGACTTCAAGGAACATCCGAATGTCTTAAGATTGATGATGGGTACTATATAGATAGAAAGATGTATAAAAGAGCTATGCAGAAAAAGCATAGCTCTTTATTATTGGCAGAAATAGGTTGAAAACATGAATCAAGCGTGATATAACTAAAATGTGTTGAATATTGCAACAGAGGAGTTTGTTATGATAAAGGCATTAGTAGTGGCCCCTTATGAAGGGCTGGTTGAAATCGTAAAAGAAATAAGTCATGAAGTTGATGATATCCATTTAACGATTAAGAAAGGAAATTTGAAAAATGGTTTGAAGATAGCTCTGGATGCTCAAGAAGAATACGACCTGATTATTAGTAGAGGAGGGACAGCATCTTTAATTCAGGACCATGTTGGGATTCCGGTCATTGACATCCAAGTTTCAGGCTATGATATCTTACGAAATCTTACGTTGGTAAAAGGATTTGTAGGTAAAGCGTGCATCGTTGCTTTCCCTAATATTTCAAGGGGTGCGGCTACGATATGCGACATATTAGATTTAAACATCGAAACAATGACCATTACAAAAGATCATGAAGTCGAAAGGCGCTTGAGTGAACTTAAGAATTCAGGGTTTGAAGTTGTAATTGGAGATGTAATCACAGTTGAAGCAGCTAAAAAAATGGGTTTGAATGGAGTGTTGATAACATCAGGGAAGGAAGCGATACTTGAATCTTTAGAAGAGGCAAGAAGGGTATATCGACTATTTTCCCGATTAAATGCAGACCTTTCACGGTACCAGGCGATTCTAGAAAAAGATAACCGTCTGATTTTTATTATCAGTTCTACCCATAAAGTCATTTATTGTAACCATTCAAGCCTGTCTGATATTAATGAAGAAGAGTTTGGAAGTACTAAGGAAATTCAGAAAATAGTTGAGGAGACACTCATTTCAGGTGAAAAAAAGGATAAAAGTGTGGTTTTCCATGACTATCTGTGGAAGGTTAGTTCTTCACTACATGAAGAAAATGTTATTTTATACCTTGAGAAATTATTTCATCAAAATCTTTTTAAAGATATAGATACTGGCCAATTTGCTGTCGAAATTATACCAGACATTCCATTTACCCCGATTACAGGAAGAAGCGATTCAACTAAAAAAGTCCTCTACCAAATCAACAAATTCAGCAAAACGATTGACCCAATATGGATTGAAGGTGAAGAGGGGAATGGCAAAGATCTAATTGCACGATCCATTTACTCCTCTAAAGAGGGCTATCATGAACCATTTATCATTATGCATTGTCATTTATTGTCTGCGGACCAGTTGCGACAGATTATTCAAGCTGGATTTTCTCAAAATGTTCAAAGTACTGTATACTTACGTAGGATTGAAACGTTGTCTCGGGATGCACAGCATCTTTTGCTATCTCTTATAAAAAAATTAAATCAATACGGTAACAGCCCAAGGTGGATAACTTCTTCTGGAGTTGGGGCAGAGGCCATGGTTCGGAAAGGAATGATTGATCGTGATTTGTACGACGAGCTTTCCCGTTTTGTAATCAAATATCCTCCGCTGAGAGAGAGGAAAGAAGACATAAAAAATCTCATACAATTGTTTATATCAGAGAATCATACGAAATACGGAAAGCAAGTAATAGGAGTAAGAGATGATGCATTAGTTAGGCTGATTAATTATGATTGGCCCGGTAATGTACGACAGCTGAAACAAACGATTGAGCAGCTAGTTCAAGAAGCACAGTCTTATTACATTGGTATGGAACAAGTCCAAACGATATTGGAAAAAATGGAATTCGATCCAAATAATGATGCACTTAGCAACGATATCGATTTGACGCTCACCCTTGAAGAAATAGAGAAGCAAATCATTCAAAAAGTACTTGAGGAAGAGGAAATGAATCAATCAAAAGCAGCGGCCAGGCTAGGAATTAACCGTACTACATTGTGGCGTAAGCTTAAATAAGCTTACGTCTTTTTTATTTATAAAAAATAAAATTATAATAAATCACAAAAGTGGTATTGCTTATTGCAACAATATGAGGTAATATAATAGTTGCAAACGCTTACTAAGTGTTTCAATATTATACAATAAACCGTTTGGATATAGATTGTAAGTGGATGTTTTTATATTTATATTTTGGAAGCGGTTTCCGGAAAGGGGGGAACAGAGTGGTAAGTTTAGGTATTATAGCAGATGATTTAACCGGAGCAAATGATACAGGTGTACAATTTGCGAAGCAAGGATTGCAGACAACCGTCTTGTTCTCTGAAGCACAAGTGGAGACCTCTATAGTCTCTGGGGATGTGATTGTTGTTAACTCTGATAGTCGTGCTGTCGAAACTGAGGAATCATACAAAATTGTTCATAATATAGCTTCAAAATTACATAAAGCGCAAGTTACAAGAGTATTCAAGAAAATTGATTCCACCATGAGAGGAAATATTGGAGCAGAAATTGACGCAGTGATGGATGTCTATCCGTTCCAAATATCAATCGTTGTCCCTTCCTTTCCGAAAAGTAATCGTGTAACAGAAAATGGAATTCATTATGTATCGGGAATACCGTTAACGGATACGGAGTTTGCTAACGATCCTACTTGTCCTGTAGATGACAGTAATCTGGTTGCTTTACTTGAAAAGCAAAGTAATAGATCAGTAAAGCTTATCTCACTTGAAGACGTGAGGAAAGGACCAACATATTTAATTGAAAGGTTAAGAGATATCTCCATTCATTCTCCAAAGTCCATTGTGGTTATGGATGCAGTGTCTGAGGAGGATTTAAACTCTATTTCTTTAGCGGGATGGGAATTAAAAGAGAACGCTTTATGGGTAGGGTCAGCAGGGATTGCCTCACACATAAGCACTTTAATTTGTAAAAGGGATCATGTAGAGAGTAAAACCATACAGGCTCGACACCCCATACTTGTGGTGGGCGGTAGTATGAGCCCAGTAACTCATCAACAAACACGCGTGTTAAAGGAACATAACAATATTAATGAAATCGTTATACAGCCATGCGAATTTCTCCAGAGTTCATCTTTTTCTGAAGAGGTAGAAAGAGTTCTTGAAAAAGGTCAAGAGTTACTAAAAAATGGTGACTTGATTATTTCCACCAATCGAGATAAAGAACATTTCTTAACTGTAAAGGAAGTACAAGGAGAATTTGGTCTTACTAACTATGAAGTAGGTAAAAGAATTTCAGCCGGTATCGGTGAAATCACAAGCCGCTTAGTAAGGTCCCGTACAATTCAAGGAATCATATTGACTGGAGGCGACATTGCCGGAGTTACATGTAACCAATTAGATGGTAACGGAATACGAGTTTTTGGTGAAGTAGAAGATGGGATTCCTTATGGAGAGTTATTTGGTGGTCCTTTTGAGGGCCTGCCAATTGTTACAAAAGCAGGAGCCTTTGGCTCTGAACAAGCATTTCTTCACGCATTACAAGCATTATTGGGAGTAAGAGCAACAATATAGGATGTTTAATAATAATAAGGAGGAATCTATATGAGAAAATTATTTTTTGTATTTACTTTACTAGTATTAAGTTTACTAACTGCCTGTGGAAATAATGAGGCTAGTGGAAATGGTGAAGAATCTGAAAAGAGCAGCTCTGAACCTAGAACCCTACAGGTTGGAATCACATTAGCAGAGGATTCGCATTATTACAAAGGACTGGAGAAGTTTGCTGAACTTGTAAAAGAAAAATCAGATGGAGATTTGAAAGTTAAGATATTCCCTAACGGGTCTTTAGGTGGAGAACGTGATATGGTTGAGAGTTTACAAGTGGGTACACTTGATATGGTATTAAGTTCAACAGGTCCATTGGGAGGATTTGCACCAGAAATTAATGTGGTTGACTTACCGTTCTTATTTGAAAATCGAGAACACGCTTACAATGTTCTGGATGGGAAAATTGGAAAGGATCTACTTAATAAACTGGAAGACTCTAACATTAAAGGTTTAGCGTGGTGGGAGAACGGTTTCCGAAACGTAACCAATAGTTCCCACCCAATTGAGAAGCCTTCTGACCTTGAGGGACTTAAGATCCGTACAATGGAAAACCAAGTTCATATGGATTCTTTCAAAGCCATGGGAGCAGATCCTACGCCAATGTCCTTCACTGAATTATTTACAGCACTTCAACAAGGTGTCGTTGACGGACAAGAGAATCCAGTGCCAATTATCTTAACTTCCCGCTTCTATGAAGTGCAGGAACACTTAAGCCTTACCGGACATTTTTACTCCCCGGCTGCATTACTTGTAAGTCAGAAAGTATTCGATGAATTATCCGCGGACCAACAGAAGGTGATTCAAGAAGCAGCTCAAGAAGGTGCAGAATATGAACGTCAAGTTGTTGCGGATATGGAAAAGGAAATGGTATCACAGCTTAAAGAAAAAGGTATGAAAGTTGTTGAAGATGTGGATAAAAAGTCATTCCAGGAAGCTACTAAAGAAGTGTATGAAAAGTATTCTGATGAATTCGGGTCTGAATTGATAAAGAAAATTAAAGAGGCAGCTGAATAATAAAACTGCATAAGAAAGGTGTGGGGGTACCGCTGTTCCCCCTACACCTTCCTTTTAATAAAGGAGGGTTATGATGGGGGCGATCATCAAAGCTATAGATGGGTTCAACAAAGTTTTAGGTATAGTACTGGCTTTGCTATTAATGGTGATGTCAGTTGTAGTCTTTTATCAAGTATTTTCTCGATTTGTACTTGATGAATCGCTAAGATGGTCGGAAGAATTAGCGCGCTACATAATGATTTGGAGTGTATTTATTGGGTCAGCCCTGGCATTACGTAAAATGGAGCTCATTGCAGTCGATGCTATAAAAGAGGTTCTATCAGAAAAATACAAAAATATATTAGTTATTTTTATATATACATTGAGTATTGTATTTTTACTGGTCCTAGTCAACTATGGCTTTCAATTAGCGGGAAGTGTAATGGGGCAAACTTCACCTGCTATGAGGATTTCTATGGCGTGGGCATATGCGGCTATACCTATTGGATCTATCTTTATGATCATTAATATTATAGCGGTCATTCTTGAGAGAGCCTTAAAGTTGAAAGGGGGAAGTCCGGTATGACATCGATATTATTAATTTCGATGCTGGTGCTATTTTTACTGACCATGCCCATTGCATTAGCAATAGGATTTTCTTCTACAATAGCTGTTTGGTATTCAGGTGATCTTCCGTTAATCGTCATTGTACAAAGAATCTTCACTTCTCTAGATTCATTTCCGTTAATGGCGATCCCATTCTTTATTCTTGCAGGCGGACTTATGGAATCGGGAGGAATTTCAAAACGACTGGTGCACTTTGCTAATACATTAGTTGGCTCAATGACAGGTGGACTTGCTGGGGTTACTGTTATTACCTCCATGTTCTTTGCAGCTATTTCAGGATCTAGTCCTGCTACTGTTGCAGCAATCGGCTCAATAATGATTCCTGCGATGGTAGCCAAGCACTATGATGTGAACTTTGCTGCTGCGATACAGTCCGTATCTGGAGCGCTTGGAGTAATTATCCCGCCTAGTATTCCAATGATTCTGTATGGTGTCGTCGTAGGTGTATCAATTGGAGACTTATTTATTGCTGGAATTATCCCGGGGCTACTTATAGGTTTATCTCTTATATTAACTGCGTTCATCTTTTCTAAAAGAAAAGGTTACAAAGGAACACAAAAGTACACACCAGCTGAACAACTTCGAGCCTTCTTGGATGCTGTTTTTGCTATGCTTATGCCGGTAATCATTCTGGGTGGTATTTATGGAGGAATATTTACTCCAACTGAGGCGGCTGTTGTTGCAGTGTTTTATGCGTTAGTCATTGGTATTTTTGTTTATAAGGAAATCACAATTAAAAATCTTATACCGATTTTTGTTAAATCTGGAATTACTACATCAATCATTATGTTGATTATAGGTAACGCAGGGCTTTTAGGTTGGCTGCTTACGAAAGAGTTAGTTCCTCAAACCGTTGCGCAATCTTTCATTAATTTCTCAGATAATCCACTAGTCTTCTTATTAATTATAAATGTCTTTTTATTAGTAGTTGGCATGTTCTTTGAGACTTCAGCATCGGTTATTATTTTAGCACCTATCTTAGCACCTATTGCTACTCAACTTGGAATCGATCCGATCCACTTCGGAATCATTATGGTTGTAAACTTAGCCATAGGAATGGTTACGCCTCCTTTAGGTGTCAACTTATTCGTTGCCATGCAGATTTCTAAAATAAGGCTTGAGCAACTTTCTAAAGCTGTAATGATCTTCCTGCTTGTATTAATTATTGATGTTTTACTCATAAGTTATATACCTGAAATATCATTGTTCTTAGTCAATGGACTAAAATAACTACAGAGAAAAAGGAGGAAACAACATGTCATCAACTAAGCCTTCCATTGCCATTACAATGGGCGACCCATCTGGGATAGGAGCAGAAATCACTGTGAAAGCATTAAATGATCCTGACATTTATGAACAATGTAACCCATTTGTAATAGGTGATTTAAAGATTCTCAGACGTGCTCTTCATGTAACAGGGGTAGAACTAGAATTACATCCTATTACTGAGCCGAAAGACGCGGAATACCAACATGGAACGATTGATATATTGGATCTTGATCTAGTGACAGAGGACTTGAAATGGGGAGAAGTATCTAGCGAAGCAGGTAATGCAGCCTTCCACTATTTAAAAAAAGCAATAGCTTTGACAAATGAAAATAAAATACATGGGATTTGCACGGCACCTCTAAATAAAGAGGCACTTCATAAAGCAGGGCATATCTACCCTGGACACACAGAAATATTAGCGGAATTAACGAATACAAAGGATTACGCAATGATGCTTTCTGCGCCTGACCTTAGAGTTATCCATGTGACCACTCATATTGGTTTAATGGATGCTATTAAAAAAATTGATTCAGATCGAGTGTATAAGGTTATTGAACTAGCTGATACTACCTTAAAGAAGGCTGGTATTGAATCACCCCGTATTGCTGTTTGTGGTATAAACCCTCATGCAGGTGAAAATGGTCTGTTTGGAAATGGAGAAGAAGAAGAGAAAGTGATCCCTGGAATTCAGAAGGCTCAAGAGAGCGGAATCAATGTTCAAGGGCCACTGCCTGCAGATACATTATTCTTTAGAGCTAAACGTGGAGATTTTGATATCGTAGTGGCTCAATATCATGATCAAGGTCATGGTCCTATTAAAGTTCTAGGTCTAGAAGCTGGAGTCAATATTACGGTAGGCCTTCCAATCATCCGGACAAGTGTAGACCATGGGACTGCTTTTGATATTGCTGGTAAGAACATTGCTAGTGAGCTCTCACTGAAAGAAGCCCTTCACCTGGCAATTGAACTAGCACCTCGAGAAAATGTATTACAACAATAATCTATTACTAAAAAAGCAAGTGATCATTTTGATCTCTTGCTTTATTAATATCTGTATAATAGACCGTAGTATGAATAAATGAATAGGAGTGTCATTATATGGCTTTTCCAAAAATGGCGAAAATCAAGCAAAAATTTGAGGTAAGTTCTGTTAAGGATATTAAGGGAACGGTGGCGCAGCAATTCGTAAACATGGATGCTGATAGTCTTATTGAAAAGGGGATGGAAATCGCTATAACAGTGGGGAGTCGGGGGATTGCAAACATCCCTGAAATTGTTCATAGTGTTGGCGCAGAAATAAAAAAACGAGGAGCCATTCCTTTTATTATCCCTGCTATGGGAAGTCATGGAGGCGCAACGGCTGAAGGGCAGGTGGAGGTCCTTAAAGGTCTTGGAGTTACAGAAGAATCTACAGGGTGCGAGATTCGCTCTTCAATGGACGTTGTGGAAGTAGGGAAAACGGAGGATGGAATCCCTGTTTATACAGATAAACATGCTTATCATGCAGACGGCATTATTGTCATGGGTAGAGTAAAAGCGCATACTGACTTTAAAAATACGATTGAAAGCGGCATTTTAAAAATGGCTTCAATTGGAATGGGGAAACATAAGCAAGCTCTTGCTTTACATACTTATGGAATAAAAGGTATTAGAGATATGATGCCTTATGTAGGAGAGGTTGCGGTAGCTAAAACTAACACTTTATTTGGTATTGCAATAGTAGAAAACGCTCACGAAGAGATAGCAATCATTGAGGCAATACTTCCTGATCATATAAAAACGAGAGAGGCTGAGCTGTTAACAGAATCGTTTGAAATGATGCCTCGTTTACCTGTAGAAAGAATGGATATCCTTGTGGTTGATGAGATCGGTAAAAACTATAGTGGCACAGGGATGGATACAAATATAATAGGAAGAATTAGAGTTTTAGGTGTAAACGAACCAGAGAGTCCTTCAGTTAAATATTTGATTGCGTCTAAGTTAAGTGAAGCCAGTCATGGAAATGCATTGGGCATAGGACTTGCAGATTTAACAACTAAACGTTTATTTGATGAAATTGATTTTACAGCTATGAATGAAAATGTAGTGACGAGCACTTTTTTGGATCGGGCAAAGATTCCGATTGTACTCGAAAATGATGAAGGAGCCTTAAAAGCTGCCTTGCGGGCAACTTGGGGGGTTAAGGATGAGGAAGCAAGAATTGTTCGCATTCCTAATACACTTCATATTGGGGAGCTTTATGTGTCAGAAGTTATATATAATGAATTGAAAAGTAATGAAAGTTTTGAAGTATTAGAGGAGCCTGCGGAAATGGCATTCGATAAGGATGGATATTTCATTCCGATGAAATGATTTGACACACACGATTTCTATGTATAGTTTTGACTGTAAGATAGTATAACGTGTTAAGGGAAGTGGAAATACTATGTCTCAACCCTTTGCTCATGATGATGAACATAATGATAACGGAATGATTCAAATGGAAGTGAATTTAGATGATACTCCAGGAGAGTGGCTGGGGTACGTGATGGAAAAGTTATTCGAAGCCGGAGCAAATGATGTATTTTATACTCCAATATATATGAAGAAAAATCGTCCGGGAGTTCAACTCCAATTACTTTGTGATGGGCAAAAATTAGAACAAATGAAGAGTATATTGTTTAGAAATACTACTACTTTAGGTGTTCGGTATTATCCAATAACAGTACACCGTCTGGAGAGGCGATTTACTCGTTTAATTACAGATTGGGGAGATATTAAAATAAAGGAAGGGGTCCATAACGGTGAAGTGGTGCAGCGTTCTCCTGAATACGAAGACTGTAAGAGGATAGCTTCGGAACAAGATCTTCCGATTAAAAAAGTTTATCAACAAATTTGGAAATTGATAGACAGAAGAGAGTGAAGGTTTTCACCCCTGTTATGGGGCTTATGATGGGAAACGCTAATAGGAAAGACTTAGAAAAATTAAAAGCGATGCTAGAGAAATAATAAAATTCTAGCCTGCCTTACAAAAGTTGACTTAACCTTTGTAAGGTTTTTCTTTGTTAATTTGTATAAGATTCCCCTATAAAATAATAATACTAAATAGATCAAGGTATTGGACGGAGGGGTCAAATATGGATTGGAATCTTTTATGGAATGGTGGTTCCTCTTTAGGTTCTTTAGAAATTTTCTTAAGAGTAACGATCCTGTACTTCAGCCTGTTAATGATGACCCGGCTGATGGGCCCCCGGCAGGTAGGAATAGTTTCAGCATTCAATTTTATCACTCATGCTGGTATGGCCCATGTTGCCACGTCGCGAATGGTGAATCCAGAGTCTTCACTTGTGGCAGCGCTCATCATTATAGCAGCAGCTTATTCACTTAGTTTATTACTATCATGGCTGGACTTTAAATTTCCGGTTTGGGTAGGGACAAGTCCCAAAACCTTAGTGATGAATGGGCAGATCCTTCAAGAAAATCTAAAAAAAGTCCATATGACTATAGGAGATTTATTAGCTCAGCTGCGATTGAAAAAGGCGCATCACTTATCAGAAGTCGCTACAGCCGTATTGGAGCCGATGGGAGAACTCAGTGTGATTAAAACACCAGAGTCGTCTCCCGTAACAAGGAAGATGATGAAGCTTCCTGAACAACCATCTGGATCGGGGGCCGTCCTCATTTATGATGGGAAAATAGACCAAGATCACCTGAATACCCTTGGGTTAAAGAAAAGCTGGCTTGAGGACGAAATCTTCAAAAAGGGATATTCAATAAAGCAGATTCTGCTCGCAACGATAGAACCAAGTGGAAACATCCATGTCAGTGTGAGAGCGACATGAATCAACTTGTTGAAGTTTTCCAGGCAACCGAGGATCTGTCACTAGGTGGTTTTGCGTTAAGGACCATTGTGTCCGTGTTGATGATCTATTTCATGAGCCGCTTCCTTTTAAAGCGTGCAGCAGGTCAATTCACTGCATTTGATTTTGTATTTCTATGGATGTTGGGAGCTCTGGCAGTAGCCCCATTGCTAGATGGGAAAATTCTATTTTCAACCACTGTCCTTGCGACGGTGACCCTTTATTTTTGGCATTTTGTAGTTGCATGGCTTAGTGTAAGAAGCTCTCGATTTGCTTCTTTAATCAGAAGAGAGCCGACCGTACTTGTGAAGAAAGGGAAGCTGAATGTAAAGAACATGAAGAAAACCTTTTTCAGTACAGACTTGCTTCTTGCAGAGATGAGGCTTGCAGAAGCGCCGGATCTTAAGGAAGTCGACGAAGTTATATTGGAATCAAGCGGACATTTAAGTGTTGTGAAAAAATCTGGACACACACCGCCAACTCCTGTTGATTTTCAGATTCCAGTACCATCGGGAGGGGTGCCAACGATATTAATTAATAATGGGAGGGTTGATCACGCTAATTTAAAAAAGTTAGATCTCACCGAAGAATGGCTCACGACACAGTTGAACCAAAAAGGGGTTCCCACTATTAAAGATACGTATTTAGCTACGATAAGTCCGGATGGAGAATTTTATTATTCTGTTAAATAAACATTCTAATTTAAGGCGGAAAGGTGATCCATGTGCTTACTCAACAGGAAATCATGAACAATGCTTTTAAAGAATTGCTATATCAGGAACAGATGCTTGCTAATAAATTTGCAGAATTACAGAAAGAAATGACAGATCCTCAACTCCAAAAAGTGTATCAAGGGATGGAAATGGCGTCGCGTACTCGCCAAAGTATGCTTTCAGAGAAAATGAGGGGATATGGAATTGTTTAAGTGGGAGGGTGAAAGATGAATACGTTTGATAAACTGAACGAGATCTTAGAGGTGGAAATGAAAAACCAAATGTTATACAACAAGTACTTGATGGAAATTACGAACCCTGAAGCAAGGCAGCTTTTTACCCAGTTTCGAGATGAACATATGCAGGATATCACTCAACTTCAACAATTGTTGAAGAACCCCTCAATATAAAGCTTGAACCCAAAAGCTGCCCTAAAAGGAATGAACCATCCTTAGGACAGCTTTTTATGTTTGCTATTCATGCATGCAATTTTCGAAGTTTGCACTAGGTTCTGCCCCATTTGTGCCATGCATGGCCGCGTACATTTCCTTAATTTCCTGTTTGGTCAAATCAGGATGCATGTCTTCCATTACTTTTTTCATCTGACCAAAATTAATGAAACCGTTTTGACCTTGCATCATTTGGTGCATGTCATTCATCTCAATCATATTCATATCTACTGATGCCATCCCTCCCTGATTGCTATGAGCATACACACTTGTCACTCCGCCAGTAGCCACTATTCCCAATGCTAAAGCTCCAATAAATAGCTTTTTCATGTCTATCAGCTCCTTTTTCTTTTCTATATTTATAGTTTACGCCTGATTTCTGAAGAAACTGTGGAGAAGATATTGAGAATTGATGACAGTTTCTCATACAAAAAAGAGCCTGAAGATCCAGGCTCTTTTTCTTCCTATTAAATAGCAGCTCTTTTTTCTTCTTCTTTGTCTTCTTCCCAGGCTTCGGTATCCTCTATTCCTAATTCTGAAGGTTTGAATACAGGATCTTTTCCTGCCTTGCGCTGCATTTCGTAATCCTTCAAGACTTTAAAGGCCACTTTACCTAACAACCCAATGGCAATCAAGTTAATCACGGTCATGAGTGCCATGAACAAGTCGGCCATTTTCCATACCAGGCTTAAGCTGGATACGGAACCAATGAGTACAAAGGCCATAGTTCCTAAACGGAAGGCAAGTAACGCTGATTTGCTTTCTTTGATGAACTCGATATTGCTTTCTCCATAGTAATAAGAACCAATGATTGAACTGAAAGCGAATAAGAAGATGGCCACGGAAATGAAGATGCCTGCCCATCCGCCAATATGTGAGTTAAGAGAGTTCTGCAGCAATTCAATTCCTGATATGTCCCCTGAACGAAATGCAGGAGCAAGCAAAATAATGAATGCTGTTGAAGAACAAACTAAAATCGTATCTACAAATACACCTAGTGATTGAATAAGCCCTTGTTTTGCCGGGTGTGAAGTCGTAGAAGTTGCCGCTGCGTTTGGTGCACTACCCATACCAGCTTCGTTAGAGAACAACCCGCGTTTTACACCATTTAGAATAGCTGCACCGATTGCGCCGCCCACAGCCTGTTCGAACCCTAAGGCATGTCCGACAATCAACCCAATAACAGAAGGCAATTCTCCAATATTAATAATCAATACAACAGTGGCAATTAGTAAATAAAGAACAGCCATAATTGGAACGATGACACTAGATAGATTGGCAATTCTGTGCACCCCTCCAAAGATAACCAGACCTGTGATGGCTGTTACGATCAATCCAATGACTAAGCGATTGACACCAAAAGCATTTTCAAAAGCCAAAGCAATCGTATTACTTTGAACAGAGTTGAATATAAGTCCAAATGTAACAGCAATGAGTACAGCAAAAACAATCCCCAGCCATCTAGCTTTTAGACCTTTTTCAATATAATAAGCTGGACCGCCGCGAAATGCTTTTGAATCCCTGATTTTATATACCTGTGCCAGTGTACTCTCGATGAAAGCCGTTGCTCCCCCAAGGAGGGCGACAATCCACATCCAGAATACCGCTCCAGGTCCTCCTAAAGTAATGGCTACCGCAACTCCGGCCAGGTTCCCTGTACCAATACGTGTGGCAGCACCTACACAGAAGGATTTAAACGGTGATATATTTTTCTTTCCATTTTCGAATTGAGGTTTTTCCCCCAATACCCGGATCATTTCTCCAATAAATCTGAACTGTACAAATCGGGATGCAATGGTGAAGTAGATCCCAATTCCTAACAATCCTGCAATGAGGACGTATCCCCAAAGAATGTTATTCGAAAAGTCAATAATGCTTGAAAGCAATTCTTCCATTAGTCGAATCTCTCCTTGTCTTTATGATTGTTAATTCTGAAAATTCAATCACGGGTATTATTATACATAAGCTGTTTTTGATTTCAATAGATTAAGGCAAATTACATTATTCTGACAATAGATGAAAGTTATTGCTAATAGAGGGTTTTTTAAACTAATATTCCTTTTATGAACAATTATTTTGAAGGAGGATGATGGAATTTAATGTATAAAAAGGGGTATTTATATTCATGTATTATATGGTTTAGGGGAAAATTCACCTGTGACAAGATACGAAGTGAAGAAAGGGAAAAAAGAGCTTGGAAAACCGAAGCTCTTTTTAATGCACTCTTATTATTTCTATAGCGGCTTTTAGACTGGAGAAACATTAGGACAACCTAGAATTCTTTATCCTCCATTTCTGGGCGTTCTTATTAAGCAAGATTCACTCTTCAACGTATAATGTGGTGAGCCAATAAATGGAGGAGTGAAAAAATTGAGTTTTAATGATTATCTAAGCGAAAGTTATGACAGTTATGATAGTTATGACTCTGATTATGACTGGAAAAAAGATCATGAGAAAAAATGCTGCGGACATAAAAAGAAAGATGATAAAAAGAAAGACGATAAAAAGTTCAAACACTATAAAAACTGTGTAGAAGATGTATTAGAAGCAATTCTAATTGCACAAAAGAAAGCTGAAAAGGATAACCACTGCCATACATCCTGTAAACAGTCGATCGAAGACTTGTTAGGGGAAAAGAAAAAAGTAAAGAAAAACACCATTCCAGTCATTTTATATTGTGGATGTGATCCTTATAAGGGTACAGGAGTCACGACATACACTTGCCACTCGAAGAAGACAAAATTCAAATGTGTCAACACGTTCATTTTCAAAGTCAAAGATATCGATAAGAAATGTGCGGTTCTTGAATTGCTTGTGTTTAAATCAGATCTGAAACCTAAAAAGGATCGAGATGGAAAATGCCACAGCAAACATGATCACTCAGCTTGCGGCCAAATAGACCACAAGGATCTGGATGACTTAGTAGGCACTGGAATTTGTATTAACGTTGACCTATCCTGTTTCTGTGCAGTAACTTGCTTGCCTGCAGTACATTTGTAAGAATGGTCAGAAGCACTACTACAAGTCGATTTATTCTGAGAAAATCAGAATAGAAGGTAAACCTAATCGGTTAGGCTACCTTCTATACATAAGCTTCTTATCCCCCAAATGCTTCAAGAAGATCCTCGATCTCTTTCAGATCCACTTTTTCAGACGTGACTGATTTTTCAATCGGCTTGCTCCTGACTGAGGAACTATTCCTGTTTCCATGATTCAACATTTTTTTGATTTCTAGTAATTCAAGTAGTAAATCATTTGTACTTTCATGATTCGTTTGCTTTTGTTGAAAGTAGCTATGAAGAGCAGAGAAGATGAGGTGCTGCAGTGTATTATTCATGGAATGGTATTCAATTTCTTCATTGATTTTAGGAGACACTTGATGAGTTTCGCCAGTTTTTACATCAATGAATGTGTCAGGAATAGTTAAAACAGTTTGATTAAAATAATCACTGTATATTCTTGACATTATTTTCACCCTTTAGCTTTTTGCCAATACATAATCATTCTGACCGATCTTATCCTTCTTAAGCAGATTCATTTTCGCAAGGATCAACAGGCCTTGAACATTCAGTTTAGCCATATCCTCAGGAAATGTTAATTCAATAGGTCTGCCTCGTTCACTCCACTTCACTGCAGCTTCTTTGATTTGTCTTTGAGCAATATCTGCCGCACCACCAACGGCAATATAGCGTACGGCCCCGTTGATCTCATTTGAACTGCTCCTCACTCGATCAAAATGTTCAAGGTATTTAATGGCCATAGATTTGAGTTGAGGGATAATGTATTTACTAATATCTTTTTTTACACCGGCAAAAGGCTCCACATACCATTCCGACTGCCCTGCCGCTAATTTTTCTTCAAGCTCTGATCTTGAATTAAATTTGTAGAGCTCATTCTTGCTCACTTTTTGAATGATGTTATCTAAAAATTGATTGATACCAAATTGCTCTCCTTCAATAGAAGCGACAGGCTTGTTATTTTTTATTCCTACAAAGTCAACCGAATCTCCACCTAAGTCTCCGATGATAATGCCTTTTCGTGAGTCATTTACCAGTGAATCATTGTTGATATTCAAAGTCTCAGGATCACGTGTGAGGCTTAAATAGGCAAGTGCCCCTTCAGCTCCTACAATGACATCGTCAATATGAATCTTTACAGCCACTTCTTTTGGTTCTTGAATGCCGGGAACTTTATGAAAAATAACAGTATGAACGCCTTTCAAGCGTTCTTTGAAGACTTCTTTCTTTTCTTTGTATTGTGTGGTTGGGAGGGATACAGCCAATTGATCAATATGGTAATCAATTTCTGCTTCTGATGGGTTGGAGAGAAGGGCATGGTATGCAGCTATCGAATGTAAGAGAATATAAGTGCGTTCTTCATCGATTTTTTGATTATTAAAAGAGGTGAGACTAACATTCTTTTGCTTCATCGCAGCTTTACCGATGTAATAAATTTCACGTCTGTCAACTACGGTCGGGCTTTTAATTTCAACAATGAGATTTTCCTCGAAATCCACATCTTCTTCATCGTAGGGTTTTTCATAAAATTCTTCATCAAATAAGGCAATGGCATTTGGCATCTGGTATTCAAGCAATTCCCCATCGTCAGAAGCGATGACCTTATACCAGCTGTTTCCGACATCTACAGCAAAAATATTGTTTTTTAACATGTTGATCGACCTCCTGATGGTCTAGCCTATGCGAATTGGGCGGGAGGGTGTGCAAGTACTAATAAAAACTTTTTAAATATGTGCCTGTTAAATGGAATCTAGTCTATAAATCGACATTTTTTAAAAGTTGTCATAAAAATCCACGTTTATACTGATTCATTTAACCATGCATGGTAGACAGGTATGCATAAAATACAGTGAGGTTAAATCAAAAGGAGGAAAAAATTGATGAAAAAAGATAATCATCATGATTGTGTAGACCTTAGTATGTCTGCTTCAGTTGAACAGTGCATGAGCAGTCGAGATGCTGAAACAGCCATAACGGATACCCGTCAAATCAGAGTGCCTGTAAAATTGGGGACTTATGATGTTACGACTCATCTAGTTGCTGATATCAAATTCCCTCATCCAGTTATGGAAATTAAGGATATTAAGAAAAGAGTCATTATTACTCAATGCCGTCTGATGACTCGAGTGGCAAGACCAACGGATCCATCTTCAGTAGGACCTTTTCCATTGTTCCTTGAGGGATATGTACGTAAAAACATTCAATACGCCTCTCCTTGTCATAATGACAAAGGTGAATGCGTATCGGCTGAGTTGAAGTCATTAACAGTAAAGATTCCTTTTAAATGCTTCACACAAGTTACGTTAGAAGTAGATGCAATCTTGCCTGTAACCAATACAAGAAGTGAATTCGATTTCTTCAGAGCTCAAGATTTAGGTAAAGGCTTCCCTGAAAAAGATAAGTTTTTATCTAGTGACATCTCACAGTTCCACCAAGCAAGTACTGGGTATTATAACGACCTGCCATTTTGTGAACTCGTATCTCATGACATTATCGAATGGGATGAGGCCACAGATCGTAAATCTATAAACGGTGGATATGGCGACGACAGTCCTGTCGATGAGGGCTTTTTCCACCATATGGTAGAGAAAATGACGCTCACCTTCAGAGTCAGAGTTCTTCAAGAGCAGCTAGTGGAAGTTAACAACGACAACGGCACTGCGTAAAAGCGTAGAAACATAATCACCACTATCCATATTTAGTGGTTGGTTATGTTTTTTACATATCTATAACTTATTCAAAATGAATGTTCTTGGTCATTTTAAATTTTTCTTCTATATAAGAAATAAAATGAGTCACCAAGAGACGTGTAACTCTAATTTCAAATTCAAAGATTGGACAAACCTTAATGGGGATTATCCAGGCAGTGTCTTTGTTAAAGGGAATAAATTCTCCTGCTGCCTTATAAAATTCAGCACCATAAATAAAAATTCTTGCCCGCAAACCCCTTTCTCCACAAGGGCTATCACCCATATTCAAACCCAGAATTCAGACTTTCGCCCAAACATAGTCATTCATCCCACATACGATGAAGTATATTTGCTTAGGAGGAAATCAAATGACTGATATGAATAAGGGTTTCAATAACTATGATTGTAAAGTGACATCAAACTTACACCATTGTGAGAACAAAGCGATTAAACCGAAAGTAAGTCTCGGAAAAATTTACTCTAAAGTTCCTGTAGTATTAGCGGAACTTGACCTGCAATTAAATTTAGATGAAACCATCACCTTCCCTGAACCAGTATTAGAGATCAAAGACATTAAAAAACGAGTCAATTTGACTCAATGCAGATTGCTGCTTCCAACTCACAAATTATTTATTAAAGGATTTGTACGTAAAAATATCCAATATGCAAGTCCTAGTCCTGAGATCGATCAAAGTACATCAAAATCAGTAGCCTCTGATTTGCACTCTTATACAGTAGACATTCCATTTGAATGTGTAACGGAAATTAAAGACTTCTTATCATATCCGGTCCAGCCGAAAATCAACAATCGGGAAGAGTTTGATTTTGCCGTGACGAAATCCTTACCGTCCGGGTTCCCTGAAAAAGACCAGCTGCTATCAAGTGATCTTTCCCAATTTCACCAGGAGAGCCGCCAATTCTATAATGAGCTTCCTTTCTGTGAGCTGATTTCAAGCAGCATCATTGAATGGGATGAAGCCCTGGATCGTATGCCACTTCCAGGAGATGCTCCGTTTAATGAAGGGTACTTTACTAAAGTGGAAGAAAAAATGGTTCTAGATATCCGCTTGAAAGTTTTACAAAATCAACAAATACGGGTGGCTTCAACGACAAATGATTACTGTGAAAAAGACTCTTATTCGGAATCATGTGACTAATAAGAATGGAAAAAATAGAAGAAGGAGGGGGTTGGGAAGGATGCTAGAAAAGCAGCACCTTTCTAGGGTATATGAAGAGTGAAAAAAACACATTCATACAGAAGCATTGGAATAATCGGCATCGATCCAAACGCGCACGCCCATCTGAATCAAATCGTTATAAGAATGACCTTGCCGAATACCATCACTCCACCCATCCTAAAAAACAAATGAATAATAAAAAGGTCTCCAAAAAAAATAATATCTATACACCTCTTAGGAACGGGGACATAAATTCTCATCCTGTGATCACTCCCCCACCTGAGGTTTATGATCAAGAAATATCTAATCAACATTCATCCACGGGCTCAAAGCGTGACAAGAAAAAGAAAGACTCCAAAAAAAGAGCCGATTCTAATGAGTTTAGGAAGCGTAAATCCTCCAAACGGAAAGAAAATACCTCTAGCCCCAAAAGCAATAGTTCTGACAATTATCAAGAAGATAAGTTTAAGTTTGATGAGGATAAGTTTTTTGATGAAAGAAATAATTTAAGTGATAATGGCCAAAAGGGGTCGCTTTTAAAAGAGTTTCTTTCTATGTTAGATGAATCCTCATCTGAAGCGTCCATGTATAATGAAATTGTGCCTATTAAAAAATGGTCTTCTAGTGACGAAGATGAGGCAGCTTCTTCTAACCTTATTAACTGGATCCAAGAAGAAGATTTATTTGAAGATGAAGAAATCTATACACAAGACGATGCTTATGATGGTGAAGGTGATTTTTTAATATTATCAGACATCCTTACCTCTATTGAGAGTTCTTCAAGTCAATATGACGGATTTAAAAACCACTATATTTCTCAAAAGGAAATGGACCTGGCTGAATCCATTGTGGAAGAATCGGTTGATCGATTGGAAGTAAAGGAAGACGTACATGAAAAGGATTTTTCACATCAGGAAGAAGATGCCATTTATAGTGACATTTCTACCATGTTAAACGAATCTTCTTCCTTCGAGATCGATGAATTAGAGGATGCTTATGAAGAACAACATGAATCTTCTTCCTTCCAAATCGATAAATTAGAGGATGCCTCAATAGAACAAAGTGAATCTTCTCCTTTCAAATTCGAAGGATTAGAAGATTCGTCCATCGAACTAGATGAATCCTCTTCTGAACCCTACGAATCTTCTTCACTAGATGAAGAAGAGATTGATCCAATGGATTATTTAGAAGAGTCTCGGCCTCTATCGGAAAAATTTTCTGATATCTTGCACGAAAAAATGTGCAGCTCTAGTAACGAAGTTTTGGCAGAACTAAAGGATATTGTAGATGCAAAAGCCCCTTTAGATAAGAAAGAGAAAGAACAAGAAGAAGATCCTCTTTTAGTTAAACTTCCGGTTTTACTCTCAAGGCTCAACGTTGATATTGATATCATGGAATCGGTCAAACTCATAGAGGGGATTCAAGAGGTAACAAAAATCGAATGGAACCTCCAGTCCTTAAAAGTCCAAGTGCTTTCAAAATCATCCACTGCGTTCTTAAGCGGGGTACTCCTAGCAGATATTGAATATGTAAGTGATACATCTGAACGCACATTCCATTCTCTGAAATGTCCTGTTTATTGGGATCGAATTGTCGGTATAAAGTGGCTCAAGGAACCGATACACTCCCATAAAAGCCAAAAAGAATATGCCTTTAAAGATGAGCAAGAAGAAAGTGTTCACTATGAACATCACCAAAGCTTTGCGAAACCTATTGAAGAACAATTACAATCGATCCACTTTGTTTGGCATAATGAGTTAGATGTACATTGTAATTCTCAAGAATTTTTAGTTCAAGGAAATGTTCAATTATGTATAGATCTATTACAAGAGCAATATATTCATTGTTATTCCTAAACAAGGGCTCAAGTAAAAGATAATAGGTGTCTCTTAATCTAAAGAGACACCTATTGTTTTATTGCTTACCGACCAATGCTTCTTCTGAATCTGTCCATAGACGTTTCAGGATAAGATTCAGTTGTTTCTTCAGAAGAGTATCCATTACTAGAATTAACCGGTGGTTTCTTACGTTTTTTATCTTTTTGCTGTTTTTGAGTTAGTTTAATAACAAGGGTGATATCCATTTTTTCTGTGATCTTGTTAAAACGTCCCCAGTTATCAAAGTTGTGCACAATGTCCAACTGGTTTACGGCGTGCGCAAGGAGTTTGCACTCGATCGGCTCATTATTGATTTCCCATGTTAGTGAACCAAATTCACAGCGGTCGGCTCCCATGCCATCTTTTGCTAGCTCTCTGTACTGAAGTACATTGTCTTTGACACTGAATTCAGTACCAAATGGGAATTTAACCGGTTTTTCAAGTTTTACTAGATCATAGGCTTTGAATGGAATATCAATGCTGAAATCTTTTACATTACCGAAACCCTCTTCAACATATTGAATGTTTTTGTGTACAAATCCTTCTACGAAAAGTTTGACTTTACAAGGAAAACCAGGCACAGGAATCGCTTTACATTGAGTTAAGAACACGTTTTTCTCGATGTTTTTAATTGCTCTTGCATAAGTTGGCAGATAAAAATCTGCTTCTGTAAGAGATTGAATGAAAACATCTTGAAGGACAACTGTCTTTTCTTCGTCACCGAAAGGGACACCGAAGGTATCAGTATGCAAGCTTCTAGACTTTGCTACTTCATTACTTGGAAGTGGTGGACATTTTTTGTGACCATTTCCACAGCCAGTGTTTTTTCTCATATTTTTCACTCCTTAATATATTTAAGTCAAAAGTTTAGTAGTTTCTTCTGACTCACTAGTAATATATGTACCTGGTGTTGGTTTGGAATGGACGAGTGTCGCTAGGCTTACTATATTAAAGCCTAATCTGGTAAAAATAGGTATTTGTACAAGTACATAAAAGAGTATATTCAAGCTGACTTATTTAAGAGGAAATCGTCTAGTTACAATAAACTATGAACATAGGCTAGATTACGTGTGTCATATGATATGAAATCAATAAAGAAGAGCAATACATGATGAAGCATTAAAAGGCTTGGGAAATCCCAAGCCTTTATTCTTTCTATTATTATATGACCGCTTTTTCTTTTAAACATTCTTCCTCTTCCCAAGCTTCCGTATTATCAATATCTAGTTCAAACGGTTTGAAAACAGACTCTTTTCCTTCCTTACGCTGCATTTCATAATCTATTAGCACCTTGAAAGCTACTTTACCTACTAGGCATATTGCTACCAAGTTGATCACTTTCATAAGAGCCATGAATAAATCGGCCATCTTCCATACTAGGCTTATGATAGAAACGGAACCTATCAATACAAAAACCATCGTTCCTCATCTGAAAGCCAATAACGCGGGGTTGCTTTCTTTAATGAACTAAATATTTGTTCCTCCATAGTAGTAAGACCCAACAATAGAGCGGAAGGAATAAGTAAATGGCAACAGAGATAAAGACGTCGGCCCATCCGTCCCTGATACATCACCTTTTTGGAAGGCAGGGCAAGGATAATAATGAAGGCGGTAGCAAGAACAACCTAAGATGTTATCTACAAATGTTTGAGAAATAATGATGGCTAGAAAGCCATTCTCCCATTGGTTGTATCTCTTCTTGTCATTTGATTGTTTATTCTGAAAATTAAATAACGTGTATCGTTATATCTATCTTTATTCACCATCTTTCAACAAATTACATATATTTTACAGGGGCTTATTGGTATGAAAGAATTTATAAACTAAATTTCCTTTATCAACTAAAAGAGCATGTATGAATCGAATAAAAAATTTTATGGAGAATTTTTATCATGGGCTAACGTTTGTTTTCCATAAATAATGGGTGATTGTATGAACCCCGTTTCACCTAACCTACATACTTTATATGGAGTACCTGAAGAACAAGGATGAGGTATATTTTAATAAAGGAGAGATAAATATGAAGAAAAACTGCTACGATGGTTACTATGACGAGAGTAACGATTTAGTAGAGAGTCTGGAAAGTTCAGACTGTTCGCCGAACCATGCACAAAACCATGCACAAAACCATGCACCAAGACCTATCCCAAGTGGAAGTAATTCTAATGGAAATGATTTACTAAATTGTGTGTGTAGTGTTTTAGCGGATATTCAAGAAAGGCAGGATAATGCAAATACTCCAAGTAATGGTTGCGTAAATGACTTTTGCAGTATGGTCAACAATAATCCTGATACCATTCCGGTTGTCTTAACAACTAAGGAGAATACAGCATTGTTCGGTTTTATTAATCTTGAAGACAATGATTGTGAAATAACAGTCTATTTCCGAGTTAACAATGTTAACGAAGACACAGGCTGTGTCCAACTTGAACTGTTGCTGCCTAATGAAGGTAGACAGATTGCTCCAGGAAACCAATGCTGTGTACGTCTAAACCAAATATGTGGTGCAGGCCCCGCATTAACACTAGAGCGTACGGGACAATGTATAGTCGTTGATTGTGATTGCTTATGTACCATTCAATGTCTTGATCCTAACGTAGTCATGAATGGAAATGGCAATGGAGGTAGCGCTACCGCACGTAGAAGACGTGCTGCTACTGAAACTGAATAAAACTATTTATAAAAAAGAGGGCCTTTTAGAAAAGGATCCTCTTTTTTTGGTTATAGACAGCAAAACGTGGAAAACGCACTAAGAATTAAGTTGTATGAGATTTGTGGTACGCTAGCCGCCTTTATCGTGAAAGGAGTCACCTTTGATATTTTATGTTATTCATTACTTTAATTGAATGGATCATTTCTTAAAGGATTTGGGTTGATAAATCAAAATTTACATATGCGGGACACCTACACAAGCCTTTTGAAAGAGAAAGCATATTGTAATACGAAAATGATTTTAAATATTGAAAGGAGATTACTTTTGTATGAGTTGTGGAAGTAATTCTGATGGAAATGGTTTTCTAAATTGTGTGTGTAGTGTTTTAGCGGATATTAAAGAAAGGCAGGATAATGCAAATACTCCAAGTAATGGTTGCGTAAATGACTTTTGTAGTATGGTCAACAATAATCACGATACCATTCCGGTTGTCTTAACAACTAAGGCGAATACAGCATTGTTCGGTTTTATTAATCTGGAAGACAATGATTGTGAAATAACAGTCTATTTCCGAGTTAACAATGTTAATGAAGATACAGGCTGTGTCCAACTTGAACTATTGCTGCCTAGTAGACAGATTAATACAGGAAACCAATGTTGTGTACCTCTAAGGGAAATATGTGGTACAGGAGGCGATTTAACACTAGAGCGTACGGGGCAATGTATAGTCGTTGACTGTGACTGCTTATGTACAGTTCAATGCATTGATCCTAACGTAGTCATGAATGGAAATGGTAATGGAGGTATCGCTCCCGCACGTAGAAGACGTGCTGCTACTGAAACTGAATAAAGTTATTTTTTAAAAAAAGAGGACCTTAGAAAAGGATCCTCTTTTTTTGGTACAGCCAGCAAAACGTGGAAAACGCACTAAGAATTATGTTGTATGAGATTTGTGGTACGCTAGCCGCCTTTATCGTGAAAGGAGTCACCTTTGATATTCTTAGGTCTGTTAAAGTTCTTAGGAGGTGGAGCTGCATTGGCTGATTCCATCGCCCGATTTATTTTAATTTTCAGATTTATCATTGACTTTATTAATCTACTGCTGTACAGTGATAGTTAAATTTATACGGAAAAACATCCTTATCAAGAGCAGGGGAGGAATTTGGTCCCGCGATCCTGCAGCAACCTGTCAGTTTTGACAAGGTGCTAACTCCAACAGACGTTAAGTCTGGAAGATGAGGAAGAGAGACGGCCTCTTCCTTATTTGGAAGGGGTCGTTTTTTGTATAAACAACTTAGAGGGAGGCTTCAAATATGACAACAGTCGGGTATTGGTTCATCGGTTTTGCTTTGGCGTACACATTTTTTCTTATTCTTATCAGCCAGGTGGCAAGGAGGAAAGCTTCAAGCGGAAACGGCTATTTTGTAGGCGGTCGAGGCTTTAACACTCTTTTTGTAACGGTTTGTATTACGGGACTTTTCTCAGGTTCTTCTTATATCGCTATTATAGAATTAAGTTATCTGCAGGGTGTATCGGCGATATGGTATGGGGTTGCCGAGACGGTACAAGTGCTGATTATTGCCCTAGTACTCATTGCCCCATTCAGAAAAAAGGCGCTTGTGACTATCTCTGGGCTGCTAGGGGATCGATACGGTGAAAAGGTTCGCGGATTAGCTGGTGCGATTACGGCGTTCACTTTTCCAATGTGGTCGGTAGCAACGGCCTTAGCCTTTGCATCGGCACTCTCTGTGTTTACTGGTCTTTCACTTATGTTGTCAGTCGGAGTTACCGCACTATTGTTATTTGTATACCTGCAGTTTGGTGGTATGTGGTCTGTGGGATTAACGCAGCTTAGTAATGTCATTGTATTTTTCGTTATGCTTGCAATTGGTACTTATGCCTTTTTTGTTAATCCAGGAATAGATGGACTGCAATCGTTGTTTCAGGATAAACCGAGCTACGCCTCCTTTGGGAGTGTAGGCGTGCAAACGATCCTAGCCTGGTTCGGAACCTTCCTATTTAATGTCATTCTTGCACAGGCAGCTTTTCAAATGGCGCTTTCCTGCAAGACACCTGAGCAAGGAAGGAATGGACTGCTATATGCGTCGCTGTTAGGGATTCCACTTATTATTGGGGCCGTAGTCTTCGGGCTGGCTGCCGCTCAGGTCGTTCCAGGGGAGACACAAGGGCTCGTAGCGGTTCCTCTCTATCTAATGGAAACTCTTCCGGCACCGTTGGTAGCCTTGTTTTTCTTAGGATTCTGGGCAGCGGCTTTAAGCTGGGGAGCACCTTGTCAATTTTCCGGTGCAACAAGTCTTGGTCGTGATGTAGGCCGGGCCCTTAATCCAAAAGCAACGGACAAACAACTGGTCACTTACACGAAATGGTCACTGCTATTACTGACGGTCCTGATGGTTGGCTTTGCCTTTTTAAGGTCAGATCAATCCGCGTGGTGGAATGTGTTAGCCTGGGTGACACGTAATTCTGCTACATTTGCACCCGTTGTTGCAGCGATATTCTGGCCTGTTGTCACCAAAAGGGCTGCGTTTGTTTCCTTGTTTACAGGTTCTTTCTCTGGATTGCTTTGGTACCATCTCGGAGGATGGGGCATCAACGAGTTTTACTTGAATATTCATCCGGTCTGGATAGGTATGATGATTAATATCATTACAATAGTAACTGTGAGCTTGCTGGATAAGAACAATGCCTGGGTTTGGAACGCTTCTCTAACAGGAATTGGAGCTTACGCAACAGCTTTCGCCTTGCTATTGATTCTAGTGCTCGTTCCAGGATTTGATTATCTCTATACATCAGGAATTTTAGGAATGGTTTTAGCTTTGATTGTTTCTAGCTTGTTTATCACTTGCATGAGTTTTATTCGAGAAAAACCAACAAAATCTGTAAAATCTCTTCAAACGGGATAATGAACGAGCCTTTCAGGGTACTAGAACCCTTGAAAGGCTTTTTTGTCTGCGGTTTACTTTTCTGAGTAAAGTTTCGAGGCATTTTTTCCTAATAAGATTGTTGGTACCTGGTGGCTTGATATGAAGAACATACCATTTAAACCATAAAAGACATGGAATCATGGCTGAATTGTTGCAGAAATTTTAAGGATTCTTGAACCTTATGTGACAACTTATTGAACAAGACCCTAGAATTCGACTGAATCTGCTATAATCATTCAAGCCTTACTATAAATATCTCGGATACTTATTAGGACAAATTTTATAGATTGATAGGAGTGTGAAACTACATGAAAAACAAGCGGCATCGGTCTAAATGGTTGTTTTTGATTCCGCTCAGCTTAGTTTTCTTCTTAAGCGGATGTGAACAGATGGTTGTTTTTGATCCTAAGGGTCCTGTGGCTCAAAGTCAAAATGACCTGATTATATATTCTCTTTGGTTCATGCTGGGAATTGTAGTCGTTGTTTTCGGCTTATTCGCCTATATGCTTATCAAATACCGCGATCGACCTGGTCGTGGAGATAAAGACTACGATCCATCTATTCATGGCAATACATTAATTGAAATCATTTGGACAGTTGTTCCTTTCGTTATTGTTATAGCGCTGTCTATTCCTACAGTTGAAACACTGTATGATCTGGAAGACCCTGCAGCGGCTACATCCTATGAGGATCCTTCAGAAACCTTAGATGAGGAACCGTTAGTCATTCATGCTACATCAGCCGACTGGAAATGGTTCTTCAGTTATCCGGAGCAGGGAATAGAAACGGTCAATTACCTTCATATCCCAACGGATCGTCCAATTGAATTTCGTTTAAGCTCTGCAGATTCGATGGCAGCCCTTTGGATTCCTGCCCTCGGCGGCCAGAAATACAATATGGCAGGAATGATGAACAAACTTTACCTCGAAGCAAGTGAAGAAGGCGTCTATGATGGGCGTAATTCCAACTTCACAGGAGAAGGTTTTACAGATCAGACCTTTAAAGTCCATGCGGAAAGTGAAGAACAATTTAACGCATGGGTAGAAGAAACGAAGAGTGAAGCACCGGTCCTAACTCAGGAAAAGTATGATTCTCTTCTTGAGCCTGGACTAACTGATAAAATGGAATTCTCTTCTACTCACCTAGAGTGGGTCAATCACGCCACGAACGATGGCCGTGATTATGCTGTTGAACGTCACCGTGAAGCCTACAAAGAAAAGCTTCACTTAGATCGTGATGGTGTACCATCTTCACACGAGTAGTATTAAATGAAAGCAGGTGAAAAACATGAACATCACTGACATTTTAGTCACTGGTGAACCACTTATATATGGGGCCATGGTTTCGATTGTCCTTGTATCAACAGCGGCTATTTTCCTTTTGACTTATTTCAAAAGATGGGGATGGCTATGGCGTGAATGGTTAACAACCGTTGACCATAAGAAAATCGGAATTATGTATATCTTGAGTGCTCTGGCAATGCTGTTCCGTGGTGGAATGGACGCTTTAATGATGCGTATCCAGTTGGCATTTCCAGGACTTAACTTTTTAGATGCCCAGCACTATGATGAAATCTTTACGACACATGGAACAGTCATGATTATCTTCATGGCGATGCCGTTTCTTATTGGTTTAATGAATATTATCGTTCCATTGCAAATAGGGGCAAGAGACTTTGCCTTTCCGTTTGTCAACGCGGTCAGTTTCTGGTCCTTCTTCTTTGGAGCAATGTTGTTCAATATCTCCTTTGTTATCGGGGGTTCTCCTGATGCAGGTTGGACGAGTTACACACCGCTAGCCGGTGCGGCAATGAGTCCAGGACCAGGGCAGAACTTCTACTTAATGGGACTTCAGCTTTCCGGTATCGGAACGCTTGCTACCGGAGTCAACTTGATGGTAACGATCCTCAAGATGCGTGCTCCTGGTATGAAATTGTTCCATATGCCGATTTTTACTTGGTCTACTTTAGTTACATGTTTCATTATTGTCTTTGCTTTCCCTATTTTAACGGTAGCATTGGCTCTTATGACGATTGACCGTATTTTTGGTTCTCAATTCTTTACGTTGACTGGTGAAGGATTGCCGATGATGTGGGCGAACTTATTCTGGATGTGGGGTCACCCTGAGGTGTACATCGTTATTCTTCCAGCCTTCGGTATTTTCTCCGAAGTCATTGCAACGTTTGCTCGTAAGCGACTATTTGGTTATCACGCAATGGTTTGGTCCATGATCATCATCGCTCTTCTCAGCTTCCTTGTGTGGGTCCACCACTTCTTTACAATGGGAGCAGGAGCGTTTGTAAACTCTGTATTCTCTGTTTCTACAATGTTAATTGCCGTGCCTACCGGAGTAAAAATCTTCAACTGGCTGGCAACCTTATATAAATCAAAAATTGAGTTTACGGTAGCGAATTTGTGGGCATTGGCCTTTATACCAAGTTTTGTCATCGGGGGAGTTACCGGTGTCATGCTCGGTATGGCAGCAGCCGACTTTCAGTTCCACAATTCCTACTTCTTAATTGCGCACTTCCACTATGTGCTGATTGCAGGTACTGTATTCGCCTGCTTTGCAGGTCTAGTGTTCTGGTATCCGAAAATTTTTGGACACAAGCTCAATGAACGTATTGGAAAATGGAGCTTCTGGTTGTTCCTTATTGGCTTCCATGTGTGCTTCTTCCCACAGTATTTCTTAGGACTAGATGGAATGCCGCGCCGTATCTTCATTACAAGAATTGAAGAATGGCTGCCATTGAATGTAATCTCTACAGTGGGAGCGTTCGGAATGGGATTAGGCTTTGCTGTATTCGTCTTTAACATTTACTACAGCTACCGCTATAGTGAGCGAGAGAAAACAGGAGATCCATGGAACGGAAGAACGCTCGAATGGGCGACACCGACTCCTATTCCTTTTTATAATTTTGCGACCATTCCGCACGTCGATGGTATTGATTACTACCTTCCGATGAAGGAAAAAGGCGAAACAACGTATGACGAATCGAAACTTGAGCCGATTCACATGCCTAGTAATTCAGGACAGCCGATTATTATGATGGCATTCTTCGCTTTCGCAAGTTTTGCATTAGTATTTGAATGGATTCCTTTGGCAATCGCCGGATTAATTGGAGGTTTCATCATGATGGGAGTAAGATCCTTTGATTATGATGAAGGTTACCATGTTGAAGTTGATGAAATTAAGCGTATCGAACGCTCGGCGAGGGGGTTATGATATGTCCGCACATGAATTGAAAACAGGACCATTAGAATATCGTACCCAGGAAGGCCGGATGAGCATTCTCGGCTTCTGGATCTTCCTTGGAGCGGAAGTTGTGCTCTTTGCCACTTTATTTGCAACCTATGCTGTATTGTTTGGAAGAACCGCGGATGCCCCGCATCCTGGCGAATTATTTGAAATAAAGACGACGCTGATTATGACGTTCTTACTTCTTACAAGTAGTTTTACTTGCGGGATTGCGATTCATGAAATGCGTCGAGGTTCATTGAAGGGACTTATGACTTGGCTGATTATTACGCTGCTTTTAGGTCTTGGTTTCCTTGGCTTTGAAATATATGAATTTATGCATTATGCCCATGAAGGAGCCACTTTGCAGTCCAGCGCTTTCTGGTCAGGATTCTTTGTGCTGGCAGGTACTCACGGGCTCCACGTTACTGTGGGAACTGGCTGGGCGATCCTTTTGCTTATTCAATTGTCAAGACGAGGACTTACGAATGTAACGAATCGTAAAGTCTTTATCATCAGTCTGTACTGGCACTTCTTGGACGTCGTCTGGATCTTTATCTTTACAGGTATCTACCTGATTGGGATGGTGATATAAAATGGCCGACCCTAAGAAACGCATACCGATGAACCACGTAATTGGTTTTCTATTGTCTATTGCGATGACGTTACTCGCAGCTTGGGCAGTCGTAAGCTCTAACTTGCCTGTTAGATGGGTGATCATTTCCATCTTAATCCTGGCTCTTCTCCAAGCGGGTGTTCAGCTATTCATGTTCATGCACATCACGGAAAAGGGAAGTGGAGGCGGCCATGTACCATGGAACATGATGTTCCACGGGTTCGCACTTGCCGCGATTATCGTCGCTGGTTCATTATTTACGATGTCTTTCGGCTTCCATGGTGGTCATGATGGTGACGGTGGTCATCAACAGCAAGAACAACAGCAACAAGAAGAGCATGGAGGCAGTCATTAGGGGAATTTCGTATTAACAAAAGACAGGATGGTGAACAGTTGTGGAGCAGGACGATAAACACCTTTATAATATACCCTCAGGTTTGTGGAAAAACGTTATTAGTTTTGTCATATGTATTGCACTGACAGCAATCTCTCTGGTGGGATTATTCTATAGTGGGTACAGTCCTAAGTTGCTTCTGGCTTTAATCGCTGTCCTTGCTTTCTCACAAGCGATGGTTCAGCTGTTTCGAATTCAACCATCGGATTAAACGAAAAAGCCCTTTTCCAATTAATTGGAAAAGGGCTTTTTTTATTATTCATACTTAGTTTCATCGGTCAAGCTCTTACAATTTTTCCATTGTTTCTTGAAGTTTTGGGTTTGCTTTTACCATAGCAATGATGAACATCACCCAGGCGACTTCTGCTACAATTAGACTTAAATAGTAGCTGCTCCATGTCATGGAGAATGCCGCTGGTGTTGTAAAGTACAGTACTTGGAAAAAGTACACCCACATCCCTACTAATAGTACGGACTGCACGGCTGCTAAAACTGGTTTTTTCATTTGAATAAAAAGAAATGGAGTTACTGTTGCAAGCAACAGGAACAATACGGCTACACCCATTGACCACAACTCCTTTTTTATTTTTTGATACCGTGTAAGCGTTATCTTATTTAATATTGTAACAAATTATTCTCACAATGGACACAAATTGTTCATAATTAGGTATCTATACCTAAATTATTCCACTTTACCTATTAAATAAAACCTCTCTTGAGGTCCTAGAACTCATGAGAGGTTTTGGTATGATCTTATTTATCAGTCTGGAACTTTTGAAGAAGAAGGAACCCGGTAACCATTGTAAAGAATATGATCAGAAGTCCCATAAATCCTTGGGTGAAGTCAGTTTTTTCTACTGCATAACCGAAGAGAGGGAAGCTGATCATTATAACGAAGCTCTCTGTCAGACCGATCATTGAGAAAAAGGTGGAGCGCACATTACTTGTAAGAAGGTTTTGGACGAACGCTGTAAAGATCGGCTCAAAAAGACTGAGCAGCTGGGCAAGGAAAAGGAACGAAAGTAGAATCGCCCAATTACTTGCGAAAATAAACAATATGAAAAACAGCACGTAGAGACCGAGGCCATAATATAAAAGATTAAAGAATTTGAAACGCTCCTCAACCTTATAAGCAATCTTCGCCATGACAACACCTAGTAAACCTTCGATCGTAAATACCGCTCCAACGACAACAGGTGAATAGCCTAATTGAATGAAATATTCCTGTCCGTAAAAGGTGATAATGACTAAAACAGAAGAGGCTAAAATAAATAGCACCACAGGCTTATGAATGATCGGATTGTTCCGCCACACTCGGGTGCCCAGTTTAAATTGGTGAACCCACTGATGATACCAGCGTCCCCCAATATCCTCCGTTTTGTCACGCTCAGGTTCTTTCATGAAAAACAGCGGAATGATAGCCAGCACGTGAGTAAAGATAGTTGAACCATATACCCATTCCCAACTCACTTCAGCGAGAAATCCACCGAGAAATTTTGCAACGCTCAATGATAACAGGGCAAGTGCTGTCATACTGCCGACAACCTTGGTATAATCTTTTTCACGCTTTTCATTTTTTAAGGTATCATACGCAAAAGCTTGTTCCGCACCAGAATGGAAAGTAATCATAAGCCCCATCGACATAAAGGCAAGTGTGAAAAGGGAAAAGGATCCGCTGATCATCATGAATAGTCCGTATAGTAAGCTGAAAAAGTTACCAAGCACAAGACTCGTTTTTCGCCCGTACAAATCAGCGACCATTCCTGTAGGAACTTCGAATAAAACAATGGCCAGATGAAGAAATGCTTCCAGGATACCAATCTGGCCGAAAGTCATTCCCTTGTCACCAAGATAAATCACCCAGAGGGCGCGGTCGAAAAACAACTGGGCAAAGAATATATAGAAGTAAAGCATATAGATGTTCGTTTTTGTTTTTAACATATCGTTGTCTCTCCTTATACATAAATCAACATAAAAAGGCACAGGAAAGTAAGATTCCTGTGCCTCATCGTTATTTCGGGGAAATCATACTCACGTTCACAGCATATTAGAATGTCAGCTAAAAAAGGACACACGTGTCCCGTAGTAGGCTGAAATTCCAATAATAGACATCATTAATACGAGGTATTTTTTAACTTGCTTGATGTCTAATGCGAACGTAAACATGATTTTCCCTCCTTTATGTATAAGCTGTTTATATTATAAACGGCTTTCATGTCGTGAACAAGGGAATTAGGAAATGATTTCCCTTTCAAAAAGCGTTTGCATTTTTGTGACAATTATGTGTAAAATACTAAAAGCAGGTCATCTGATGACCTTATTTTTATGGTTATACTGTAAGCGTTCACAAAGCTATGAAACAATCAAAGTCGGAGGGATCATGATGTTATTAATGGTGGCTTTAAGTGCAATTATTGCTCCTTTTTTATTTTTGGTCCTCTTTCGTATGCCAGCCAAAAAGGGGATGTTTTTTAGTGCAGTAATTGTTATAGGCTTAGCATTCCTTGCCTGGGGAGTGAAGGGAGAGGTCATCGCTGCTTCGGTGTTAGAAGGGACCCATAAGACGCTGACCATTTTATTTATACTATTTGGAGCCATCGTGCTGCTGAATACACTTAGACACACAGGAGCAGTGAATCGGATCAACCAGGGGTTCAGGAATATCTCCACAGACATGCGTGTCCAAATTGTCATTGTCGCTTTTTTATTCGGTGCCTTGATTGAGGGAGCAGCGGGGTTTGGAACACCGGCAGCTGTTACGGGGCCGTTGATGGTGGCCTTAGGTTTTACGCCAATGGCAGCTGCAGCGATTGCGCTCATTGCGGATAGTTCAGCGGTTTCCTATGGTGCGGTTGGCACACCAATTCAAGTTGGATTAAGTAATCTTCCTGAAGCGGGATTATTATTTTATCGTGAAATCGGGGTGCAAATCGCATTTTTTGATTTATTTGCGGGGACGTTCATTCCATTTATCTTAGTCGTCGTCCTGACCGTGTTCTTTGGAAAGAAAAAAGGGTGGAAGGATGCAGTTGAGATGCTTCCATGGACGTTATTCATCGGGCTTCTTTATACGTCATCTGCTTTGCTTTATGCTTCTTTATTCGGTCATGAATTTGTTGCAATCCTTGCGTCATTGACTGGGTTAATCGCAGCGACCTTTACCGCAAAAAAAGGCTTTTTACTGCCAAAGTCTTCGTGGCAGGATGCCCTGCAGGAGGATTTTGTTGTAGAAGAAAAGAAATCGAATATGACTCTTTTGACAGCCTGGTCTCCGTACCTTGTCATCGTTGCTTTACTGTTACTCACAAGGATTGTCCCAGCCGTGAAGAACTTTACGCTGACTTGGGTGGATCTCACATGGACAAACATCCTTGGGGTGGACGGAATTACTTCCAAATGGCAAGTGCTATACTCTCCAGGATCTGTGCTCGTTTTTGCTGCTATTTTAGCCGTAGTTATCCAGCGTAAATCATTCCGTAATTTTACGAAAGCAGCTAAGGAATCCATTCTTTCTATGAAGGACGCGGCATTGGCTTTAGTTGCAACGCTTGCGCTCGTGCAGGTGTTTACAAACTCTGGGATGAATGCGAATGATTTGGTCAGTATGCCTCAGTACATAGCTCAAACGTTAGCGAGCGCATTTGGGTCCATGTGGGTGTTAGCGGCTCCGTTTTTAGGAGAGCTGGGTGCGTTCATAACGGGAAGTGCTACAGTTTCGACGCTTACGTTTTCACCGATTCAATATAGTATTGCTGAAGAAACTACATTAGCTAAGGATACGATTCTTTCCTTGCAAGTCATTGGTGCTGCTGCAGGCAACATGATTTGTGTACACAACGTTGTTGCCGCAGGAGCTGTTGTAGGGCTATCAGGAAAAGAGGGCGATATTATTCGGAAAACGATTCTACCGGCTCTGCTTTACGGGCTGCTGGTTGGATTTGCCGCTTTTATTATTACGTTGATTGGTTAGAAAACGCTTCCCCTTTCGATTCACGGACATTTAGAGTAAAATGAAAGTAATACGTGACTTGAGGTTGGAGGCAGCATGTTGGAATATAAACCAATTAGAACGAAAAAGATTTATGAACAAGTAGCCGATTCCTTGCTCGATTCTTTAAAGAATGGAACTTTGAAATCCGGTGATAAATTAGATAGTGTTGAAGTCCTTGCTAAAAATTTTGATGTAGGAAGATCAGCCATTCGGGAGGCTCTGAGCGCATTAAGAGCGATGGGTCTATTGGAGATGCGGCAGGGGGAAGGAACCTATGTGAAATCATTTGATGCTACACGCTTTTCCTTACCGGTCTCCGTGGCGTTTCTTATGAAACCAGAAGACATGAAGGACTTGCTTGAGGTAAGAAAGATTTTAGAGGTGGGAGCAGCAGGCTCAGCCGCCGCTTCTCGTTCCGAAGAAGACTTAGAACAAATGAAAAAAGCATTACACGCAATGGAAGAAGCCAAAGGAAATGGCGAGCTTGGAGAACAGGCAGACTTGAATTTCCATATGGCACTTGTAAGAGCTACCCACAACCACATGCTTATCAATTTGATGAACAGTGTTTCAGAAATTATGGTTCAGGCGATGCGGGAGACACGTAAACTGCTTCACACAAACGATGGAACGGACAAACTTTTACAAGAACATAAAAGGATTTTGGCTGCGATTGAAGCGAAAGAGGAAGAGGAAGCGCGGGTAGCGATGTATGCTCACTTGAGCAGCGTTGAACGATCTTTAGCGGGTTATTTGAAATAAGGGATTCTGAGACACTCAGCATCCTTTTTATCCAGGTTAGTCATCAGATGACCTTATGTATAATGTTAGGAGGAAATGCAATGAAAGTTTCCCTATTTATCACTTGTCTGTGTGACACGATTACTCCAGACGTAGGGAAGGATACAGTACAGCTTCTGGAACGATTCGGGTGTGAAGTTGATTTTCCGGTTGGTCAAACATGTTGCGGGCAGCCTGCTTATAATAGCGGCTATAAAAGTGAATCAGCAAAAGCCATGAAACAGATGATCAAAGCATTTGAGCCATCTGAATTTGTGGTCGGTCCTTCAGGGTCTTGTGTGCAGATGATCAAAGAATATCCAAAAGTTCTAAAAGATGAACCAGAGTGGAGAGAACGAGCAGGAAGACTCGCAGAGAAAACTTATGAGCTAACCCAGTTTCTTGTCGATGTTTTGAAGATTGAAAATGTAGGATCGACATTCAAAGGAACAGCAACTTATCACCCCTCTTGCCACATGACTAGGCTGTTAGGCGTTAAGGATGCACCTCGTATACTATTGGAAAATGTGGAGGGACTGAACTTGATTGATCTTCCTTTGAAAGAGGATTGTTGTGGGTTCGGAGGTACATTTGCTGTGAAAAACTCTGCCATCTCAGGTGAGATGGTTCAGGAAAAAGCCGAGCATATTGGCGAAACGAAAGCTGACTACTTAATTGGTGGAGACATGGGCTGTCTTATGAACATGGGAGGCCGTTTAAGAAGGAATAAACAGGAAGTAAAGGTTCTTCATATAGCACAAGTTTTGAACAGTCAGTAAGAAAGGGGCGATTACAATGAGCATCAAAATCGGGAGCAAGGCTTATGCCGAGCGGATTCAGGATGGGATCGACAATTCATTTATGAGAAAAGCCGTCTCCTCTGCCCAGGGTCGTTTTCGTACAGGACGTTTGAAAGCAGCCGAGGAGCTGGGGGACTGGGAGGATTGGCGGACGCTTGGGGAGGAAATTCGTTCTCATACGATGGAAAACCTCGACTATTACCTTCATCAGCTTAGTGAAGAGGTGGAGAAAAGAGGCGGAACGGTGTTCTTTGCAGAAACGGCAGAGGAAGCAAACGCCTATGTTCAAGAGATTGCTAAGAAAAAACAAGCTAAAAAAGTCGTTAAATCAAAATCGATGGTCACCGAGGAGATCGGCTTAAATGAAGCCCTTGCCGAAAGCGGCTGTGAGGTAGTCGAATCAGACCTTGGCGAATGGATTCTGCAGCTTGATGAAGACCCTCCATCTCATATCGTTACCCCTGCTCTTCACAAAAATAAGGAGCAGATTCGGGAGACTTTTGTAAAAAAGAAAGGATACACGAAATCAGATGATCCTGTTGAACTTGCCGCCTTCGCGCGTGAACAGCTCCGTCAAGATTTTCTTAGTGCTGACATCGGCGTCACGGGATGTAATTTTGCTGTTGCAGAATCAGGTGCCGTCACTCTTGTGACCAATGAAGGAAACGCCCGAATGGTTACATCGCTTCCTGACACTCAAATCTCAGTCATGGGAATGGAACGAATCGTGCCCACCTGGGAGGACCTCGAAGTCGTTGTAAGCTTGTTGACCCGTGCTGCAGTAGGACAGAAACTGACCAGCTACATTACGGCCCTCACAGGTACGAGGCTTGAAGATGAAGTGGATGGACCAGAAGACTTCCACCTTGTCATCGTGGATAACGGTCGCTCAAAAATTCTCGGTACAGAGTTCCAGTCGGCACTGCACTGTATTCGTTGTGCAGCCTGTATCAATGCTTGTCCGGTTTACCGTCACGTCGGCGGCCATTCGTACGGTTCGATTTACCCTGGACCTATCGGAGCTGTTCTCACACCACTCCTTGATGGATACGAGGACCATAAAGAACTGCCTTATGCCTCCTCCTTATGCGCGGCTTGTACAGAAGCGTGCCCTGTAAAAATTCCGCTTCATGAGCATTTGATCATGCACAGAGAAATCATTGTTGAACGCGAAAGAATGAACGCAAAGTCTGAGGAGATCATGATGAAAGGATTTGCTAAATGGGCATCTACTCCAGCAGCGTACAAGATGTCCACCAAAATGGCGCGGACAGCCTTAAAACCTTGGACAAAGGATGAACATATCGAAAACGGCCCTGGACCATTGAAGGGCTGGACGGACCAACGGGATTTTCCAGCCCCTCCTAAGAAGAGCTTTAGAGAATGGTATAAACATCGAGAAGAAAGGAGGAATGGCTGATGGCGATTCATAATCGGGAAGCCTTTTTAGATAAACTGGCTGGCCGCCTCGGAAGGCCGCGTCGTACAGAGGTCGCGCCGCCTTCTTATTCTGTAAGACCTCAGGAACGTGTTTTCCAGGGGGCAACCCAAGACGAACTCGTTGAAAAACTGGAAGCACAGTGTGAGGTCATCCATACAAGCTTTGAGCGGGTTACTCTTAGTGAACTTGAAGATACTTTAAGAAGAGTACTGAATGGGTATGGAGTATCTAAAATTGTCAGTGCTGGAGGTCCGCGCATTGAAACGAGCGGATTAGTAGATTTTTACGATCAATTGCGTAAGGAAGATTATGAGGTTCAGATATGGGATGAAGAAAAAGGGAGACAGAATGTTGAATTTGCTGAACAAGCCGGAGCAGGAATTGTGTTCAGTGATATCACCCTTGCAGAGTCAGGGACAGTGACCCTTTTTAACGACCGTTATAATGGAAGATCCATCAGCCTCCTTCCTGAAACCTTCATTGCCATCATTCCGAAAAGTACGATGGTGCCGAGAATGACTCAGGCTGGCCGGTTGATTCACGAAGAAGAAGAGAAGGGGAATCCAGTATCTTCTTGTGTGAGTTTTGTTACAGGCCCGAGTAACAGCGCTGATATCGAGATGAATCTAATCGTAGGGGTGCACGGCCCTGTCAAAGCTACTTATATTGTGGTTGATGATCTGTAGACATTCCTCACCTGAACCAAATGAACCTGATGTGACAATTTTATGGCTTAGGAAGGAAAAGCTCCTTTTTTGTCGAATGGTTGTAGTGTTAAGTTAGGTTTAACGATGAGGAGGATCTACAAATGTTCAAAAAGATCGCTAGTGATGCTCTCGGGTTAAGTGATATTGGCCGGATCATCAGTAAAGAAGATTTCGATAAAACGCAGTCCGATGACTTTGTGCTAACTGAAACTAACTGAAGACGGTGAAAAGATCCATTTCTTAATAAAGTCCAAGTCGGATGAGTATTGCTTCACAAACCGAGCATTAATTCATCTTGATGGAGAAAAAGCATCAAGCAGCAAACGAAACATTTACCGCTATGATTATTACCAAAATCATATTAAGGATGTATCGATCGAAACGGCAGGTACCATTGATCTTGATTTGGAAATCAAATTTACGATGGGAAGTAAAATCTTCAGTATTGATATTGCTAAAGATGAAGGAGAAGCTATAGCTGACTTGTATAAGTCTTTAGTAGCTATCTCGCAAATCCAGGAAGAAAACCGTCTCCATACAGAGTTTTCTAAGGATAGCATCGGCAACGCGTCCGCTGTTATTCAAGATAACCGTTTTCATGATAACGATATCTCTAGGGAGTTCGAACAGATCGTTAACTTTTCTTACAGTTGGTATGAACAGAAGCATCGTGAAAACACGCAGAAGGATTTTAAAGCGATTTTTGAGAAGTATATTCATAACTGATTATGCTGGTTAAAGGGCGTCCACTTTTTAAAGTGGGCGTTTTTTTATAGCTTTGTTAAATCTTCTTGTTGATTAGTTACAAACATGCCAGACTGCCATCTTCAAAAATAGCCTCCGTATGCTGGACAAAGATAAATAGAGGGGGAGGGAATTTGCCCAGGCGTGAGGGGGAACTACCTTTTGCCGACAAGACCTAACTCTTTTACTAAGAAAAATCGGCAATGAACGCTTTTTTTGCTGGGATCAAATAAAAATCATTTTCTGAAGAATATTAAGAAAATGTTACAAACTATACTGCTGCACAAATTCTGCGCAAAAAATTGTTAAAATAGCCCCAACGATTTTTTTAATAGAGGAGAACAATCATGAAACTCCAAGATCTTGTCTACGAACTCGAAACACGAATGAAACTAACAACGATCAACATCGATGAAGATATAACGGTTGAAGGACTTGCAGATAATTCAAGAGAGGTTAAGGAAAACTATTTATTTGTTGCAGTAAAAGGGTTTGATAAGGATGGTCACTCCTATATTAACCAGGCTGTAAGAGACGGGGTGTCTGTAGTCATAGGGGAAGAAGACCTTGCTGATGAAGTGGGAGTACCGTATATAAAAGTCCCAAATTCTCGTAGAGCTTTGGGAATCTTAAGTAACAAATTTTATCATTTCCCAGCGAAAGATAAATGGTTGATCGGAATAACAGGAACGAATGGAAAAACAACGACCAGCTACCTTCTTAAAGAGATTATAGAATCTTCAGGGAAATCGTGTGCAGTCATTGGGTCGATCCAGAACATTGTGAATGGCAGGGTGTATCCAACCCAAAATACGACACCAAGTTCTCTTAAAATCAATCAAATGTTGGCTATCAGCACGGACGATGTTGTTATTATCGAAGTAACCTCCCACGCTTTAACTCAATATCGAGTAGAAGGACTGGCCTTTGATATGGCTCTTTTCACAAACTTGAGTCATGATCATCTCGACTACCATTCTTCTATGGAGGAATATTTTGAGGCGAAGAGACGATTATTCCACATGCTGAAAAAAGAAGGAAAAGCGGTCATCAATACAGATGACTCATGGGGAGCGCACCTGGAAAGGTTGCTTAAAGATGAAGGAAAACCAGTCTTTACTGTAGGAAAAGAGGAAGGAAGAGATTTTCAAATCGCTCAAACCGAAGCTAATCCCCCTAAACTATTGATTAAAGATAAAAATGGTGAAACAACCATCTATTCAAACATGTCTGGTATGCACAATATGTACAACATGACGATGTCCTTTGCTGCCGCTGCCCTCGTCGGTTTGGATAAGGCATTGATTGGTGAGGCGATAGAGAAGTTTGAGGGGGTAAAAGGTCGTTTTCAAATGATAAAAATCGATGAAGTTACAGCTGTGGTGGACTATGCTCATACACCCGATGCGATTTATCATTGCTTAAATACAGCGAGACAAGCTGGTGCAAGGAAAATTATCCATGTGTTCGGATTCAGGGGCGACCGAGATTCGACTAAGAGAAGAGAGATGGTGGCGATTACTTCGGAAATTAGTGATCACTATATTCTTACATTTGATGACTTGAATAGCGTTTCTGGTGAAGAAATGGGGGAAGTGCTTAGACAGCTTCAAGACATGCATGGAAACGAAAAAGGAAAAGTGATCACAGACCGTACCCTTGCGATAAGGGAAGCAATCGAACTTGCTGATGATGGGGATTGGATTCTCGTTACTGGTAAAGGAAATGAAAGCTATCAACTGAACTACTCTTTACCGACTGACTCTGATGAAGAAACGCTCCACTATTTTGCTTTGGAACAAAGTAGAGGATGAACAGTATTAAAGCGGCTCGGATGGAGGTAAGGAATGTATCAGTTTTTCAGTCAAATCAGCAATTTTTTCAGCCAGCCTTTTTTTAATCTAGCGAACCAGTGGGAAGGGGTTCCTTTCTTAAGTGCTTTACTGCTTGGTTTAGTTGGCGCAGCAGCTCCATGTCAATTTACAGGTAATTTAGGCGCTATTACAATATATGGGAATCGTTCCCTGCAGGAAAACATTCCCTGGCTGCATATCTTTCTATTCATTCTAGGGAAGATTGCTGTGTTCTCTTCGCTGGGTGCTGTCGTATGGATTTTTGGTAAGGAGTTTTATGGTTACTTCACTATGTATGTCCCATTTATAAGGAAGCTGATCGGACCTCTTCTCATTTTGATCGGGCTTTTTATGATCGGTCTTTTTCATATGCGTTGGAATATAAAGTTAGGCACGGTTCCAGAACGTTTTCTAAAGGATAGCAAATCAGGCAGTTTTTTAATGGGGATCAGCTTTACTCTAGCTTTTTGTCCTACGATGTTTGTCTTGTTCTTTATGACCCTCATGCCAGTTGTCCTATCAACCTCCTATGGAGTTGTCCTGCCCTCGGTATTTGCGCTGGGTACATCCATTCCTTTACTGCTTTCTATTTTTATTATCTGGTATTTCGGTATGGGAAAGATGTTTATGAAACGCGGAAGGAAGTTAGGTGGAATAGTGCAAAAAGCTGCGGGGTGGATACTAGTCATCCTTGGATTGTTGGACACTATCACTTACTGGTCATAAAATACTTATACCCCGTATATGTTTCATCTATTGTCCTTTAGGTAATAAAAATATAAATACCTAAAGGAGGATGCCTATGTTAACACCAGATATCCACCAGTTATTCGGTGAAATGAACGATGGAGTAAAGCATTTTGAGCTTACAGCTGAACCTGTTAAACAAGAAATATTGGAAGGTGTATATATGGAGGGATGGGGGTATAATGGGTCCATTCCAGGTCCTACCCTGGTGGTTAACCCAGGAGATAAAGTTTCAATTAGAGTGAATAATCAATTGCCAGAGCCTACAAGTGTCCACTGGCACGGATTAGATATCCCTGAAAAAGCGGATGGAGGAGTGGAACTTCAACCCTCACCCAGTATAGAACCCGGCCAGTATTATGATTATGAATTTACCGTTATTAATTCACCCGGCGCTCATATGTATCATACTCATTACAATCCAATGAAACAGCAGATGATGGGTTTAGCTGGAGGGTTTATTATTAAAGAGAAAGATGATCAGGTCGATGAAGATTATTTACTCTTGCTGCAAGAATTTGCATTGAAAGAATTAGAACATGGGAAATTAGAAGAAGGCACTTACCAGGTCAACCCCCATTCCCATCAGTTTAATTTTTATACGATTAATGGTCGTTGCTTCCCACATTTAAGTCCTATGGAAGTAAGAAAAGGAGACCAGATAAGGGTTCGGCTCGGAAGTATTGGGCACAGCCCACACCCAATGCATATTCACGGCCATCAGTTTACGATAGAAAACCAGGATGGAAATCCATTGCCTGAAGCTCTTAAAATGGAAAGAAACAGTGTAACTCTCTCCCCCGGAGAGACTTTTGATATCCTGATTAAAGCGAATAATCCTGGCGAGTGGCCATTCCATTGTCATACCCCGCACCATATGTCGAACAATGGAACGGAAGGTCATGGTGGGATGATGACTTCATTGAAGTACTTAATTTCGTAAAGCAAAAACGATTTCAAAGAACCCAATCTAAAGTGATTGGGTTCTTTTTTATGGTAGGAAAAATCCAATAATTTTCCATGAAAACTGCACAGATTATGCATGGATATAAATTACATTCATAATTAAGGATGGTGATCTTATTGAAGATATTGTTAGCAGCCTTAGCTTCTGCTGGTATTTTAGTATTAAGTGCCTGTGGGCAACAAGAAATCAAAGTGGATAAAAATGTGCAAGAAAACAAAGTTGGAAGTGGAAACTCCCAACCAGCTGAAATTAAAGAGTTTGATGTAACCGCGGAAGAAGTCAAATGGGAGCTGAATTCTGAACATCAAATTATGGCCTACACATACGGGGGGACGGTTCCTGGTGAAGAGATAAGGGTGAAGGAAGGCAAAACTGTAAAAATTAATTTTACAAATAATCTTAAGGTCCCTACCACCATTCACTGGCATGGTGTTCCTGTCCCTAATGAGCAGGATGGGATTCCAGGTGTAACCCAGGATGCTGTTTTGCCTGGAGAAACCTATACTTATCAGTTTACTGCAGAAAATCCAGGGACGTACTGGTATCATACCCATCAAAATGGAGCAGAAATGATAGATAAAGGCTTGTATGGCACATTTATTATTGAGCCTGAACAGGGTAACCCTATAGATAAGGATTATACGTTGGTGCTTGATGAGTGGGAGTCAAGTAAATTAAATCGAGAGATTACAAGTTATCATGGAGATTCAATGGCTCACGGGGGGCATTCTTCGGACCAAGAGCAAGGGATGATGGAGCACAATATGGACTCCTATGATATCTATACCATCAATGGAAAGACCTATGATTCAACCTCTCCTTTAAAAGTAAAAAAAGGTGATAAAGTAAAACTGCGCTTTGTTAACGCGGGTTACATCGTGCATAAAATGCATATTCCTATTGAATATAAAGTAACACATGTGGATGGGCAGGAGGTAAATGCTCCAAAGGATGAAGATGGCTCGATCCTTGAGATCGCTCCAGGTGAAAGGTTCGATATAGAGTTCTCAGCTGATGGAGAAGATAACTTCACGATAGACAACCATGTAAGCAGGAAGGCTGCTAAAGATATGAGGATTGATGTAGTTTACGTGGACGGGAAGACGGAAACTCAATCTCACACTGAAGAATCGAAAGAAGTAGACCTTACAAATTTAGGTGAATACACAGAGGGACCTTTTTCATTGGAAGATTCATTCGATACTGAATATGAAATGGATTTAGGAGCCGCCATGTCAGACGAAGGAATGAAGATGGTTTGGACGATTAATAATGAAGTCTACCCTGACACAAAACCTTTTGAAGTAAAGAAAGGGGAAAAAGTAAAGGTAAGGTTAGTCAATAACAGTATGGATGATTCTGTTCACCCCATGCATCTGCATGGCCACTTTTTCCAAGTGTTAAGCAAGGATGGGAAACCATTGAAAGGCTCGCCAATCATAAAAGATACGCTAAATGTTAAGCCTGGTGAAACTTACGAAGTGGCTTTTCTAGCTGATAACCCGGGAAATTGGCTGTTTCACTGTCACGACCTTCACCATGCTTCGAATGGAATGGTAACTGCGATTAAATATAAAGGTTTTGAACCGAGTTATAAAGATACAGGCAAAGTAGAGAATCAACCGGAATAGAATGGCTCAATAAAATAACGCTGTTCCAAATGGAACAGCGTTATTTTACGATTAACAATATACGGTTCGTGGTATGGGTATAATAAATAGAAGTGAAGGAGTTGATTAGAAGTGGTTGGAATGATGAATGGAAATGGAATGGGTGGAGGGTTCTTTGGCTTCGGATTTATCGGCTTGCTCATTATAGCCGCTATTATTCTCGTCATAGTTTGGATGATGAAGCCAAATGCCACTGATAAGTCAGGATCAAAAAACAGTGATTCCCTGGAAACATTGAAAAAACGATTGGCGAACGGAGAAATTTCAGAAGAAGAGTACGATCGATTAAAGAAAAAGCTAGATGACTAGATTGTTTAGAGGTGAAGATGATGAAAAGAAAAGTAATCGGTTCCGTTTTAATCGCTATACTCTTACTGATGGGAGGGTGGTTGTATTTCAATACACCTTTTGCAAGTAGCCAAGATGATCAATCCTTGCCTGCAAACGTCAATCAAGAAGGTGTGAGTATAGTAGATTTAAAGAGACAAAAAGCAGGAGATCGCCCTATAAAAACCATCAATTTAACTGCTGAGTCTACCACCTGGAGCCTGGATCAAAATAAACAAGTAGAAGCCTGGACCTATAATGGCAAGGTACCTGGCGAACCGATTCGTGTTACAGAAGGAGATTTTGTTCGAGTGCATTTAAAAAATAAATTGAATGTACCTGTGACGATTCATTGGCATGGAATGATCCTGCCTAACCAAATGGATGGAGTACCAGGTTTGACACAGAATGCGGTACAGCCTGGGGGTACGTTTACTTATGAATTTGTAGCCAATGATGCCGGTACGTACTGGTATCATTCTCATCAGCATAGCTCGAAGCAAGTAGATAAAGGGTTGTATGGTCCTCTTGTCATTGAAGAGAAGGATAAGGCAACGCAACAGGATAAGACGTATATTTTGGATGAATGGGCAGTGAATCAGGAGAAGCAGAGTTTATCGAATATGGGCGGAATGATGATGGGATCCATGTCAGGGGACGGGGAAGCAGATACGAAAGAAATGTATGACACGTTAACGGTGAATGGAAAGTCTGCGGCTGCCATTAAACCACTTGAAATGGAGGCAGGAGAAACTGCGCGCCTCCGCTTCATCAACGCGGGGTATCGAAAGCATCGCCTGGTTTTTCCTAAAAGTTCTATAAGAGTTATGGCTATCGATGGTGAAGAAGTCAAAGGGGAAGAAAACTCATCCAATACGGTCGAGGTTGCTCCTGGAGAACGTATAGATGTCGCTTACACCAAACAGGGCAATGAGCCTGAGTTGATTGGGGAAGATCCTCAATGGCAGGATGCGGACCAGATGAGAATCCCGGTAGTATCTAAGGATGGAGCAACACCTGGGGGTTCTAGCAAAACCACTGTACCTACCCCATCCTCCATAACTGATGGAACGTCAAATGGAAGTGAGAAACTACTATTTAATGGAAAACCAAAAGTTGATGTCTCCTATCAAATGGATTTAAGTATGGGAATGAACATGGGAGAAGGAATGGTATTCCAAATCAATGATGAAGTCTTTCCTGATACTCCAATGATTAAGGTAGAAGAAGGGGATGTTGTGAAAGTGAAAATTAAGAACTCAGGTAGACTAAATCATCCTATGCACTTACATGGACATCGTTTCCAAGTAGCTTCTAAAAATGGACAACCTTATCAAGACCCCATCGTCAAAGATTTGATTCAGGTGGAACCTGGAGAAGAGTACACTGTCTATTTTAAAGCAAATAATAAGGGAGAATGGCTCTTCCACTGTCATGATAATAACCATGCAGACCGAGGGATGGTAACCATCGTGGATTACCAGGGGGTATATTCACCTTTTGAGTTAGGGGGAGAAAAGAACAATCAACCATGATGGTGAGAAAGGCATTATAAAGCTTCATGCTTTTTTACGCGATAGAGTTTTCTCTATTCACATAGCAAATAATAGTTATTCCTCAAAGTAGAAGTTATTTCGAATCAAGGACTTTTAAAAAATAAGAAGAAATGGACTTTCTGCAGTCAGGGAGTCCATTTTTTTTCTATAAATATCAAAAAAAATATTTATGGATTAACAAATCTAAGATTCTTCACAATTTCTCGATATTTTTTTGTGAAGGTAATAGAAGACTGTTTGAGGAGTGTGTAATAAATGAAAAAAATTCTTTTTATCTCTTTTTTAATCGTAATAATCGTAGTAGCAGGATGCAGTCAATCGAATCAGGAGGAAAGCGGAAACCAGTCTTCTGATCAAGAGCAATCTGCGAATGAGGCTACTTCTTCTTTTGAAGGGAGCCTAGAGCATGTACATGGCGTGGGATACACAAATGAAGACACAATAGCCTATGCCGCCCATTCTGGAGTTAAGCTTTACAAAAATGGAGAGTGGTTAGAAGCTGTTCATCATAAAAATGATTACATGGGCTTCACTGTAGTTGAAGATGGCTTTTATACTTCAGGGCATCCAGGTCAGCAAAGCAGCCTCCCTAACCCGATTGGGCTTCAAAAAGGGAAGGTTTCAGAAAAAGGTTTAAGTTCTCTAGCATTTGAGGGGGAAAGTGATTTCCATGCGATGGGAGTAGGATATCGCAACCAGGCAGTATATGTCCTGAATGAACGCCAACACTCAAAAATGGAGAAAGGTCTTTACAGCAGCTTTGATCAAGGAAAGTCATGGGATAAGCTAGCAGCTGATAATCTAGGAGAGAAAATCTTTCAAATCGCAGTTCATCCTGATAATGAGAAGATCGTGGCGGTAGCTGGTGCAGAAGGCATTTATTTGAGCGAAGATAAAGGTGAGAGTTTTACGAGGATTTCAGACCAAGGACAAGGAAGCGGACTATTTTTCACAAAAGATCGTTTATTATATGGACTCTATACTGGCCAGCCTTTCTTATATAGTTATCAATTGGAAGATCAATCAAAGCAAGAAATTTCTCTTCCAGAACTTAAAGAAGATGCGGTTATGTATGTCTCTAAACACCCTGAAAATGAAAAAGAAATGGTCATTTTCACTATAAAAGGAAGCAGTTTTACGACATCTGATGGAGGAGAATCTTGGAAGCAAATAATTGACCAGGGGAAAACGAAGTAAGAGAGAAAAGGAATTAGCCCTCCATAGAAAGAGAGGTTCTTTTGAAACTACACAAAAAAAAGAAACGTTTGATGATGAGAGCAGGAGTACTTAGTTTTTTTGCCTTATTAGTTGGGTTTGTCCTTTATCAGAATTTCACGAAAGACTCAGCTGTCATTCAGGCGGGTGACAAGGCCCCTGATTTCACGCTGAAAACGTTGTCTGGAGAAACCATACAGCTTAGTAATTATGAAGGGCAGGGGGTATTTCTGAATTTTTGGGCTACGTATTGTAAACCGTGTGAAAAAGAAATGCCCTACATTGAAAGTCAATACCAGCAGTTCAAAGACAAAGGGGTTAAAGTTTTAGCTGTGGATGTTGGAGAGAACGAGGTGACCGTCTCATCCTTTGTCGAAAGGAAGGGGATGACCTTCCCTATCTTGATGGATCGAGGAGAGCAATTACTTGAAGCTTATGGAATTGGTCCGATCCCTGTCACGTTCTTAATTGATAAGAATGGAAAAGTGGTTGACCGCATAACAGCTGGAATGACAGAACAGGAGATTCATGACTATATGAAGAGAATTCAGCCGGAAAAATGGAGGGATACGAATGGCTGATGTTAATATTTTTTTAGCTTTTGGAGCGGGGTTCTTATCATTCGTTTCTCCTTGCTGCCTGCCACTTTATCCAGCCTTCCTTTCCTATATCACTGGAATGTCAGTCGATGAATTACACAAGAAGAAGTTATTCTTACAGAAACAGCCCCTTTTGCACACTTTGTTTTTTCTGCTAGGTTTTTCAATAATATTCATTGCCATTGGATTTTCCACCTCTTGGATAGGAGGCTGGTTCATACGTTATAATGATCTAATAAGACAGCTTGGGGCTATATTGATTATTTTCTTAGGTCTGGTTGTAGTCGGTTTTTATCGACCAACATTTTTTATGAAAGAATATAAAGTTTCGTTGAAAAACAGGCCGCCCGGTTACTTTGGTTCAAGTGCAGTAGGAATGGCATTCGCTGCTGGCTGGACACCTTGTACGGGACCGATCTTGGCAGCTGTTATTGCATTAGGAGTCTCTTCACCAAATGAAGCGGTCATTTATATGATCAGCTATGTTCTCGGGTTTTCCATCCCATTTTTTGTCATGGCCGTATTTATTGGGAGAATGAAATGGATAAAGAAGCATAATAGAAAGATTGTGGCCTTTGGAGGTTACACAATGATCTTCATGGGAGTTTTCCTGTTCTTCGGCTGGATGACGCAGTTGACTTCTTTTATTACCAATCAGTTTTTTGGCGGCTGGACGGGCTTTTAACTTTCCTCTCTAGCGCAAAGGGGTATATATGAGAAAACGAATTTCTTTAAAAATAGGGATCCTATTCTTTATATTGATGATATTAATCGAACTTTCTTTATTCTTTGTTTTATACACGAATATATCAAACCACCAAATAGATGAAGTACTTGACGGTCTTTTAGCTCGTGGAAGTGGCCATCGGGATGTACTAGAGAAGAAATTCGACCAGACAACGATGGAGCATGTCGCATTGATGGAATCGGAAGCCGTCACCGATGTAGTCATTACGGATGAGAGAGGGAAGATTCTCGCTAGCTCCTCCGGTCTCGATGATTATAAGGAAAAACTGATCCGAAACTACGGTCAAACTCAGAAGGAGGAAGGCCGTATTATCGAAAGGGAATGGAAAACGGCCCCCTACGTTGCTACGCTTTCTCCGATAGAAATTGAAGGAGAACGCAAGGGGTATGTTTATATGTTTTCTCCCTCGACGATTATCCGAGATCTTACATCCTATCTCTCTAATCAATTTGTTTTTATTATGGCACTTACCTTGATCATCACTTTGGTTGTTGTGTTTACCCTCTCCAAATTGATTACAAAGCCATTGATACGAATGAAGGAAGAAACAGAGAAGCTTAGCAGAGGGGAAACAACGGTAGAATTGAATGATCACTATAACGATGAACTGGGAGTTTTAGCTCGTTCAATCAATAAATTGTCTGATGACCTAGAGAGAATGAAACAGGAACGAAATGATTTCCTATCGTCCATCTCTCATGAACTCAGGACACCACTAACCTATTTAAAAGGCTATGCGGATATTGCTTCCAGAGAACAAACAGATGAAGTGAATAAACAAAAATACTTAAAGATTATCAAAGAAGAATCAGAAAACCTGACCTCTATGGTGCAACAGCTTTTTCAATTGGCAAAGATGGACGAGAATGCCTTTACGATTCAACCAGAACAATGTGATATTAAATCTCTGCTCATTCAAGCGGAGGAAAGCATGTATCCCTTATTCACTAAAAACGAGATTGAAGTGACCAACACCTGTCCTTCTGAGTTGAATTTCTATGCTGATCCTGTTCGCTTTAAACAAGTCATCGTAAATATCTTAGAGAATGCCATCCTGTATAGTGGCCCTCATTCTAACGTTCATGTGGCTGTGAGTAATCAAGCAGCTGAAGTAGAAATCAAGATTAAAGATGATGGGCCAGGGGTGCCAGAAGATGCTCTTCCTCACTTGTTTGACCGTCTTTATCGGGTAGAAAAGTCAAGAGCCAGGGAATTGGGCGGATCCGGTCTAGGTTTGTCTATCGTTAAGGAAATTGTGGAAATGCATGGCGGAAGCGTAAAGGCGAAAAATGAAAGAGGATTAGCTATCATAATGAAATGGCCGAAAGAAGGGGACCTATGATTCGAATTTTACTTGTGGATGATGAACAAAGAATGCTTGATTTACTTAAGTTATATTTAAGTCCACATGGATTCACCTGTGATCAAGCGTTAAGTGGGATTGAAGCATTGGACAAATTAAATGACCATTCATACGATTTAGTGTTGCTGGATGTGATGATGAAAGACATAGACGGTTTTGAAACGTGCAGGCAAATGAGAAAAGTGACAACGATACCCATTATTATGGTAACTGCAAAAGATCAAAAGCAGGATATCCTGCAAGGTCTTCACATTGGAGCAGACGATTATATTACGAAACCTTTCGATGAGGATATTCTTATTGCACGAATAGAAGCCCTTTTGCGCAGGGGTTCAAAACAGAGAAAAATTATCCAGAATGATTTAGTTTGGAACCAAGAAACTCATCAACTGCATTACTCTGGAAAAGAAATTCGGTTGACACCAAAGGAATTTCAGCTTCTGGGGTTATTACTAAAACGACCGAATCAAGTTTATGCCAGGGATGATTTGCTTCAATTGGTTTGGGGATTTGATTCGGAAACAGAGGGTAGAACGATTGATTCTCATGTTCGGAACTTAAGGGAGAAAATTCGTAAACACGGTTATCCAATAGATCATCATCTCAAAACGATATGGGGAATTGGTTATAAGTGGATAGAGTGAAGAAGACATAATATGGATGATATGGCTGTTGTTTAAGTAGGTGCGTCGTAAGTAAAAAATGACTTCTCAAAGGCTGCTCATGACAAAAAAATATAGTTTTTATTAATGGTCAGATAGGAGTGAATTTCCTTCACTGATCATTTTTTTTCATGCGTATTTCCCTTTTCTCTAATCAAATTGTACTGGTTTACTTATTATTTTTTTCTGATTTTCTTTAATATGGTAATTTGATAAAGGGTTTGGTGGATGATACGCTAAACTCTGAAACTTATATAACTAGGAGGAATTAGAGTGAGAAAAAGCCTATGGCTAACCTTATCCATACTCGTTATCATAGCTATCCTTGGTGGGTGCAGCAACTCTGATCAACCTTCTTCTGCCGAAGAAAACGGAGAAGAAGCCAATACAAGTGAGACTGATTCTGGAGAAGGTAAGAAAGAAGAGGAAAAGGACAGCGGTGAAAGTGAAAAGTCTGGAAGCAGTAAGGAAATGGTTTACGATGAAAACAATAATGTTATTGATGTCTCAGCCTTTGAAATGGGATACGATCCTAAAGATATCACCTTAAAGAAGGGGGTAGAATACGAGCTAATCATGACCAATGATGGCGAGGTATTTCATGACCTTACGACCAAAGAGCTGAAAGCTGATATTACATTCAAAGGTGAAATGGCAGACCACCCTGAATCTACGTCTATGATTGATCAAATATTTGGGGTGAAAAAAGTACATGCTGATGGCGGGGGACATGGGAAGCAGAGCTTTCATATGAACGCGAAACCAGGGCAGACCGTAAAGCTGAAGTTTATACCAACCAAAACAGGGACTTATGAATTTGGCTGTACTGTACCAGGTCACAAAGAGGCTGGTATGGTAGGGACGATTAAAGTAATTGAATAAACATAAACAAAAGAGCAGGTTATCCGAATAGGATTCCTGCTCTTTTGCTATTCTTTTTTTTGATGCTTTCCAACATAATCTGGATAAATCGTAATAACTCCATCAACCCCTGCCTTTATCAAGGCCTTCACGGATTCACGTTCTCTTACATCCCAAGGATAGGTTTCCATCCCGTATTTGTGAATGCGTTCCACTAATTTTTTATCGATCATCGTTTTATTAGGGTTTACATATTTGGCGAAGGAAGAAAACTCCGTAAGCTGCTGATCGGAAACTCCATCTGGATTAAAGTCTAGGAGAACTGCTACAGGGACTTCAGGAAGGATGGAGTGAAAAGCTTTCAAAGATTCATGATCAAAGGATTGTACGATGATGTCGTTATTAGTTGGGGTATCCAGGTTACGTTCTTTAAGTGTATCTGCAATTTTTTGTTCAATACCTGGGTAAAGAGAAGGAGACTTCATTTCAATAACAATTCCCATTTTTCCTCTGTATTCATCAAGCACTTCCTCAAGTTTAGGAATCTTTTCACCTGCAAATTCTTTACTGAAATAGCTGCCTGCATCAAGCCTCTTTAATTCGTCATACGTAAGGTTTTTCACTTTTCCAGCCCCGTCTGTCGTACGATCAACGGTTGTATCATGCATAACAACCAATTCACCATCCTTACTCATTTGAACATCTAACTCCAACATCTCTGCCTTCATTTCAAAAGCTTTTTCAAATGCTGCCATTGTGTTTTCGGGGGCATATCCAGCTGCTCCCCTGTGAGCGATCGAAAGCACTTTATTGTCTCTCTTAGAATTGTCTGCATTTGCCAGAACATTGTTTTCCGATCCTGCAAACACCATCACTACCAAACCAATCACCATAAAAACAGTGGGCAAACGTTTCATTTATTTTCTCCCTTCTATATATTCACTGTGAAGTTTAACCAACAGGGTATTCTGGCAGATATTATATGGTGTTGTTTATTTATTTTTTGTTTCAAAAAAGGCTTCATCCTATTCTCCTTAATATTGAACGGAATGGAATTTTTATTCGCATAGAACTTTTTTCTTGCTTCATATTAAAAGTAGACCAAGTTTGAAGGAGGGAGCATGCATGAGAATAGCCATCATGGGCGCCGGGTTATCAGGCCTTGCTTGTGCGATCACGTTAGAGAAGTACGGATATCAACCGGATATCTTTGAAAGGCGAGGGATGGTAGGGGATCGTTTTTCCATAGCAGAAGCAATGTTTTCTTTGTTTCATACCCCGTATGATGATGCCGTTAAATATCTATCTGAGACCTATGATATCCATCTGAAGCCCTCCAGCAACTTGCAAAAAGTGTACTTCTACTCAGAGAATGAGTCGTCTTTTATTGATGGACATTTGGGTTTTACAAATATGAGGGGAAAGCATCCGCAATCGTATGAGAAACAGTTAGCCTCTCAACTGAAGGGAGAGGTTCGCTATAATCAAGAGGTCTCTTATGAAGAAATTTCAAAAGAATATACCCATGTGGTTTTAGCCACGGGCGATGCGTTGGATACAAAGAAACTTCAGCCGTATGATGTAGCATTCAAGGCGAGCTTTCATGGGGCAGTTATAAGGGGAGATTTTAACCAAACGGAGGCTCATGCATTTTTCAATAACAATCTTGCACCTAAGGGAATGGCGTACTTGCTTCCTAATGATGATTATGAAGCATCGCTGGTCTTAGTTTATCCTCAATATCCGGAGAATGAATCGCTAGACAAGGAGCAATTATGGAAGCAATGTTTTGAAGAAGTCTGCACGAAATTGGATCAGGATTTTGAGGTAGTTCACGAATATTCGATTAAAGATTACCGGGTAGGAAAAACGGAAACAGGTCGGATTGGAAATACCTTCTTTGTAGGAAACTGCTGGGGAGCAATCACCCCCGTGTTTGGTTTTGGTCAGTTTGAATCGATGCTGACTGGAATTTATGCGGCTCAGGATATTGCAGGTGTTGGAGATTATGAGGAGCTCGTAAAACCATTGTCCCAAAGTTATCATGATTCTCTTTCACTAAGAAGGGCTCTAGAGAAGTTAGATAACAAACAGCTCGATCTTGTAACGAAATCCATTAATAATCAATTGCTGGAAAGTTTGATTACGAGTAAAAAACTCAATTTCTTTAAGATCATCAGTCGGATCATTCATCCATTCAGCCGAAATACGTAGACTAGAAGCAGGAGCTTAATGGTATTATTTAATCATCCAGTCTTATTTTAAAATTTTCGAAAAACTATATTGACTATTTGCCACACCCGCATTATTATTAAAGTACAGTCATCGAGTAAAGACTGTGCGCTTCTTGCGTTTATAACACTCCAAAGGGGAGTAGCTTACAGGTATGTCGCCATTACGTGATACTAAGTCACCGGCATAACTGGCAACGAAAAAGTTGTTTGCGAGACCTTTGCCAAATTGGTAAAGGCTTAAATTTGTAGAGACCAAACCTTTACCATAATTCTGGTGAAGGTTTTTTTAATGTTAAAAAATAGTTCAGGAGGTCTAAGGAATTGATTACGAAATTGTTAAGTCTCTTAAAGTTAGGTTCACCGAAAATTGATCTCGTCTTAGATCGGAATGAAATCAGACCCGGAGGTACCATTGGTGGCTCGTTCCATCTCAAAGGGGGCTGGACCAGTCAAAAAATTAAACGGCTGGAATGTGATTTAGTGAAAGATGATAAAGGAAAGAAACCAACGATGATCCAGCCTGTAACAACTGTATTGATGTCTCAGACGATCAACCGTAAAGACAAAAAACAATTTCCGTTTCATTGTCAGCTTCCAGAGGAATTAAATCCTTCATCTGAGGAAGTAAAATACCGCTTACAAACAAAGCTAGTGTTTGTTGATGATGTGAAGAGTATTGATCATGACGAATTGGTCGTCACTAAAAACGAGTAAAGGGGAAGATGGATAAATGGATATGGCTCTTGTGATGGAATATAGCTGGGTTTTGTTGATTTTGATTGGTCTCGAGGGAATATTAGCTGCAGATAATGCGCTTGTAATTGCGACGATGGTTAAACATCTGCCGCAGGAGAAACGGAAAAAAGCCTTATTCTATGGTCTTGCCGGCGCATTTGCGTTCAGGTTCGGTTCTTTATTTGTCATCTCTTACCTCGTTCATATTTGGCAAATCCAGGCTATCGGTGCTCTTTACCTTATAGGAATCGCTCTGTACCACCTTTTGAAAAAGCATGTTTTAAAACCACGGGTGAAAGATTTAATGGAAGAAAAGAAAGGATCTGGGTTCTGGACGACAGTTATAAAAGTAGAACTTGCTGATATCGCTTTTGCCGTAGACTCTATTCTGGCAGCTGTTGCGCTAGCTGTGACGCTTCCAGTTACGACCCTTCCTTCCATTGGAGGCATGGATGGAGGCCACTTCGCTGTCGTTCTTACAGGAGGAATTATCGGTCTTGTGATCATGCGGTTTGCAGCCGGCTACTTTGTCGTCTTGCTTGATCGCCGGCCAGGATTGGAATCAGCTGCCTACTTGATTGTAGGCTGGGTGGGTGTAAAGCTAGCTGTTTATACGCTCTCTCACCCTGAACTAGCCGTTCTTGAGGAAGGATTTCCGAAAAGCGTCATTTGGAAATTAATTTTCTGGTCTGTGTTACTGCTAATTGCTGTCGGGGGATGGTTTCTATCAAAAGAAAAGCCCCAGTCCTCATCAAGAAATGAGGCTGCGGCAAATAGCTGATTAAATAGTAAGGTTAAGGGTAGATCTTTAGGGTTACGAGTTTTCTTGTCAAAATGTGAAGTGTAGTAAACCCACCGATGTACATTAATAACGTGTAAAAGAGATTCCATTCTTCATCATAGGAGACGGTTTCTATCGCAAGGGCAATCGATTCAATACCAGTCATTCCAAAAATGAAAGCAGGATAGACCCATAAAGGATTTTTCTGCTTATAATAGAGGATAAAAATAAACCATACAGAAACGACTGTGAAAATTCCAAAGTCTAGAAAAATTGAATCCAATAATACGACTGTAGGCATGTGGTGGACTTTCCATAAGCCAAGGTGAATGCCTAATTGATTTAAGGTGACTGCAATAAGAGCACCAACAGGAGCGACGGTATAAAAAATTTTGGGTGCGAGTTTGTAGACGTAAGGGGCTGTCAGCCAAGGGATGATAAAACCTAGTACAATGATTAAAAGCATATGATTCACCTCTTCCTAACCAGCATGTCTCAATAAAGGTATTGTTTATACGTGGAAATAATATGGAAAATGATAGAATAGGTTCAAGAAAGGAGAATGTAGTTATGTACGAAGGGATTCATCACGTGTCTATTCTGGTGACAGATATTGAAAAATCGAAGAGATTTTATGGAGAGGTGCTAGGTTTCCAGGAAAGCAATGCTCGTCCGGAATTTGGTTTTCCGGGGGCTTGGTATCAAATAGGGAAAACACAACTTCACTTAATTGAGTACGAGGATGGAAAAACGCTCCGGGGAACAACAGAGATTGACTCAAGGGACGGACATTTTGCGATTCGTGTGAACGATATCGAAGTTTTTATTGAAAGAATGGAAGCCAACCACGTAAAGATGCTGAATAAGCCTCATAACAAAACGGAGTGGCATCAAGTGTACATCAGTGATCCGGATGGAAATATTATCGAATTTAATAAGTAAGGTGGAGTGACGAGCATGGGGGCTCGTCACTTTTATTTTTACAATCCAACTTCTTCAGCACTCCAACCCCACAATTGTTTCGCTAATAATTTATCTTGCGCTCGTTCAGATCTTGCGGCAACTTTACGTTTATAAAAATATTCTCCACTGGTTTTAAGATCAGGATCAGTTGAAAGATAAATCGCTGTATCTGCTCCTTGTTGAGGGGTAAGAAAAAAAGGTTTCAGCATGGTATGGATCGTTCTGCCAAAGCCGCTTTCTCTGTTTACACCAAGATTTGTGCTGACCGCTCCCGGGTGTACACAGTTTGCGAGTACTGAAGTGTTTTCCAGCTTTTCATCAAGCTCAAGTGTAAAAAGGATATTCGCAAGCTTAGATTGGCCATAGCCCTTAATAACGCTAAATTTCTTTTTGAAGTGAGGGTCATCAAAATGAATGTTCCCTGCTTTGTGAGCTCCTGAAGAGACAGTGACAATTCTGCCTTGATTTGAACGCGTTATTTTATCAAGAAGTAAATTTGTCAGTAGAAAGTGTCCTAGATGATTGATCCCCATCATGCTCTCAAAGCCATCCTCTGTTGTCGTACGCTTTAGCGAAACAACTCCGGCATTATTGATAAGGACATCGAGCTTAGAATAGTAAGCATTAAATTTCTCAGCACAGCGGCGAATGCTTTTAAGTGAACCTAAATCGCCAATCATTAACTCTGCATGCTCGGATCCACTTTGCTGTATGGCTGAACGCAGCGCTACTTTGCCCCGCTGTTCATTTCGGCAAAACATAATGACGTGGTAGCCTTTTTTCATAAGCTCTACAGTGGAGGCAAGTCCCATGCCAGAGTTGGCACCTGTAACTAGAGCTGTTTTCTGATCTGCAGGATTGAGTTCATGTTGCATCGTATTCACATCCGTTCGTTTTTGGATCAATTGTTAGAGTTTCTGCCGGCAAAGGTAGTGACAGATTCAATGGTAGCCTTTCTTCGATAAGCTAAATTTTCAAAATATGATCGAAGAAGTTAACAAGGATTGGAATGATAAATAGGCAGAGGTTCCCATTTCGGTAAGCTTCTTTTTTGGATATTTAAGAATAGCAGGGAGATATGATAGTTTAGAATACTTAGTTTGGCAGACTCTCACACACAACTCCATCATGATCATTCCCGTCTAATCGGTGTGGATCCTCAGCAGGGCCACCTGCAGCTTCAAAGAAGGACTGAGCCTCCTGTTGAGTCTCAAAGTCCCCGCAATCCCTATCGTTACCTTCAGGTTCATAGGGGCCAGAGTAGTCATTTTTCTTTTCCTCACTCCTAGATTCAGTAGTCGATGCTTTTTCAGAAAAACCACTATCTGTTACATAGCCATCCATACTCCATATGTTTTTATTCGCATTCGCCGCCCTGTTTTGCGCTTTGACGAATGCCTCATAGTGGGTGTAGGGCGGGTCGTAAACGTAAGCGAGACGGGCAAGGCCTTGTTCTAGCAGCATTTGGTTAAAGTTCTCACCATCAATCCATAAGTAGGCTAGCAGACGGCCGTATTTATCCCGTTTAGGTCCATCGTATTCAACACGTACTTGTTTATCATTCAGCATATCCTCAGCAAATTGACTGGCTTTCCGCCCGTAAGGCTGAACGGGCAAATCAGGATGTTTCGTTTCTGGTGTATCTACTAGAAGTAATCGCACATCCTCTGTTTTCCCGTTCATTTCTATTTCCATAGTGTCTCCGTCTATGACTCTTGTAACCGTTGCTGCGGGAAAATTATCTAATGGATCTTCTCCTTGCTTATTATTGCTGCTCTCTTCGTTAACTTCTGTTTCATTTGTTTTCACTGTGGAAGTCTTTTCTTGTTTTTCTCCATGGTTAGTAGAAGCCGGTTCAGGTGTTTCACACCCAACAACAAATAAGCTGATTAGAAATACGACAAAAATACGGTTATAAGGGGAGTGTGCAAATAGCAACCAACGGAGTAAGGCAAAGGCCGTAACTAATAAAAGCAGTAATAATTCCTCCAACTTCCTCCTCCTTTAGTAAGTGACTTTCAATTTTTCTAATCGGCTAAAAAAGTATATTCATAGCTTTATCATCTCAAATTTTTAAACTTCAAGCCAATCGCAATCTATGACATTCCTTTTAAACATTTTATAAAGCTATAGTGTTTTTTAATAAAAATTAGGGAATGAGAATTTTGAGTATCATAAAAAAGGAGTGAAAGACATGTATCAGTTCGTTTCACCTAAAAAGGTCTATTACGGAGAAGGATCATTGAGCAGGCTGCAAGATGTATTACAAGAGCTTAAAGTTCATCGGGTATTTGTAGTGGCAGATCCTGCTTTAAAAGACTTGCAAGTGATCGATCCTATCATACATATCTTAGAGGGGGAGGGTGTAGAGGTTACGATTAGCACTGATGTTGTCCCTGAACCTTCTTTGAATGTAGGAAATCAAATGGTAGAACAAGCAAGAGAATCGCAAGCAGAACTTGTCGTAGGGGTCGGAGGAGGAAGCGCGCTAGACCTTGCGAAAGCAGCGGCTGTATTCATCGATAACAAAGGCGGAGTGGAAGATTTCTTAAATTTAAGTGGGCAACAAAAATTTGAATCAAGAGGGGTACCGAAAGTTTTAATTCCGACTACATCAGGAACGGGGGCAGAAGTGACGGATATCTCCGTATTTTCTTTGGAAGATACAAAAGATGTGATGACGCACCCTTATCTGCTTGCTGACTATGCAATTATCGACCCTGTTATGACCTATACCTTACCACCAAACGTTACAGCTTCCAGCGGTATGGATGCTCTCACACATGCGATTGAAGCCTATACGTCGAAGCATGCGACGCCTTTAACAGATTCTTTAGCTTTAGAGGCAATTGGGAGAATCAGCAGAAATATAAGATCCGCTGTCTGGAACGATCGCGATTACAAAGCACGAGAACAGATGGCGCTTGGCAGTATGCAGGCAGGATTGAGTTTTTATAATGCCGGTGTAGCAGGTGTTCACGCTTTAGCTTATCCTTTAGGCGGTTTACACAAAGTTCCCCATGGGGAATCCAATGCTGTTTTGCTTCCTTTCGTTTATGATTCTATTTTTCCAGCATGTTTAGATAAGATGGCTGGAATTGGAAAAGCGCTTGGTGTTCCTGTTGAAGGAAAAACAAATCGTCAAGTTGCACAAAGCGTCGTTCGCTATTTACTGGAATTAGTGGAAGACGTCGGACTACCAACAACACTAAGCGTTTATGATATTGAGGAAAAAGATATGGAGCGGCTTGTAGATAACGGCCTTCAACAAACACGTCTGTTAAAGCGCAGTCCAAAACCTCTCTCAGAAACAGCGGTGCGGCAAATATACTTTAACGCTCTACGAGGAGAATTAACTCATAGCTAGGTCCCGGGAGGAAATTATGTACAAAAAAATCATAGAGCCACGGGTCTCGGAAACAGATGGGGTCGGTCATATTAACAACACGACCATCCCTGTCTGGTTTGAGGCCGCTAGAAATGAGATTTTTAAACTGTTTACACCTGATAGTTCCTTTGATAATTGGAAAATGATCATTCTGAATATGAACGTCGATTATCTGAGTCAAATCTACTTTGGGACAGATGTAACGATTTATACTTGGGTGAAAAGAATCGGAAATTCCAGTTTAGAATTATACGAGGAATTGTGGCAGGATGAGCATATGTGTGCTAAAGGAACCGTGACATATGTAAATTTTAATTTGCAATCACAGAAGTCAGAGCGGATTCCAGATGAGGTTCGGAAAGAGTTAGAAATGCATATGTATCAAGTGTCTTAATAAAGAAAACCGGAGGAGAGCTTTATTTTGAAGTATTCAAAAATCCTATTTATCGGTGACAGTATTACAGAAAGCGGTAGGTTTGATGACACGAAGGGAATCGGAAATGGCTATGTACATAAAGTGGTAGAAAAATTAGGTCTTCCACTTGATAACGTGTTGAATCGAGGTGTAGAAGGTGACCAGATTGTTGATCTGGCGAATAGATGGGATCAGGATGTCCTTGCTGAACGCCCTGATCTTTTATCCATTTCCATAGGGGTCAACGATGTCTGGAGGCAGTTGGATTCACCAGAAATGAACCAAATTTCCCCTGAGCAGTTTAAAGATACGTATGTTCAATTACTTAAGAAAACTATAGAAGAATTGAATCTTTCGATTGTTTTGATGGAGCCTACGATCATAGGGGAAGATCCTGAGTCAGAAGGAAACAAGAAGCTCAAAGAGTATGTACAAGCGGTGAGGGAGGCGGCTGAGCAATTTGAATGTAGTTATGTTCCACTTCATGGGGCATTCATTAAGCAACTGCGCGGCAAAGTTCTGACTCCGCTTACGACTGATGGGGTTCATATGAATGAGCGAGGAGACGAGCTGATGGCCGTAGAATGGATCAAAGCAACCCGCCACTTGTTTTAACCTCTTCACAACCTTTTATCGATCGTTTCTTAACGTTTCTTCCATTAAATAGCATTATTATTCTCGAAGACTCAAATTTGAGATAATTTGGGTTTGTATTCGTAATAGGGTAAGGGATGGCTGGAAAATAACTCGCTTTCCTGTGGGGGAACTGCCGAGCCTCCTCGTTTCGCTGCGCTCTCTGTGGGGTCTCGTCTAGGTCCTTCTCCCACTGGAGTCTCGTCATTTTCCAGCCATCCCAACTTTCATTAGCCTCAAACCTACCTAGTTTCAGTATTTAGAGTGAGACTAATTTGAAATTCTATAATAAAAGCAACGGTTTCTACTTTTGCATACGTTTACGTTCCGCCAAAAAATAGCAAGGTGAGAGGGGAAATGGGGAGACTCCTGCGGGAATAGAATGGCTGGCAAGACCCCACAGAGAGCATAGCGAACGAGGAGGCTTGCCGTCATCCCCGCGGAAAGCGACCCATTTCTCAGAACACCTCTCCAGGATACAAGGTATCGGAAACAGACCCATCTAAACAAAGCCACTTCAAGATAAGGAGGCTTTAATGGAAGAGGGAAGTTCATAGTTAATTAAGATACATCATTAAGAAGCGGCCTCACAAAAGGCCGCTTCTAGATAATCTATTTATTTAATATACATATCGACACCTGGACCAAATGGAATACCTAATAGCGCAAAAGCGATCAACAAGATCACCCAGATGATAAAGAAGATGATACTGTAAGGAAGCATAAGGGATATCAATGTTCCTAAACCAGCTTTCTTGTTGTACTCTCTCATGAAAGCTAACACGACGATGATATACGGATTCATCGGAGTGATAATGTTCGTTGAGGAGTCAGCAATACGGTAGGCTGCCTGAATAAACGCCGGATGATAGTCTAATAGATAGAACATCTGCAGGAAAATCGGTGCTTCCAATGCCCACTGCGCAGATCCACTAAAGATTAGCAGATTCATAAGCGCTGTCAGCATAGAGAACCCTACCACGACAGGAAGTCCTGTCATATTCATAGATTCAAGCATGTTCGCACCGCTGACGGCTACCCACGTTCCGATGTTTGTCCAACTAAAGTAAGCAATGAACTGGGCAGCGGCAAAAATCAATACAATAAAGCCTGACATATCTTTCATAGCTTCGCTCATGAAGCCGGATATATCTCTTGTCGATTCAATTTTATTTACTGTTACGCCATACGCGATACCAATGGTAATAAAGAAAAATAGAATGATTGGTACGATTCCATCTAAGAATGGAGATGGGATAATTCCGCCTTCTTCATTTCGAAGTGCGGATCCTGGCCAAGCAAGTGCAAGAATTAATACACCTATGAATACGATCCCGGCAATGACGGCATTTTTAAACCCTTTTTTCTCTAAAGGTGTGCTTTCTTCCATTTCATTTTCAGAAGCTTCCCCTTTATATTCGCCTAATCGTGGTTCAATAATTTTCTCGGTAATGAGAGCGCCGGTAATAGACAGGACGACAACGGATACAATCATGAAATACCAGTTATCAACGGGAGTAACAACAATGTCAGAACCAATACTTTCCATGACTTCTGTGGAAATTCCGGAAAGCAAGGCATCTGTACCGGCAATGATAATATTGGCGGTAAAACCAGATCCCACTCCGGCAAAACCTGCTGCTAGACCTGCCAGCGGGTGACGGCCGATTGTATAGAAGACCATCGCAGCTAATGGTGGTACGATAACAAAGGCTGCATCTGAAGCTAGGTTACCTAATATTCCGACAAAAATGACTGCATAAGTGATTAATGATTTAGGTGCTTTTAGAATGGTACTTTTAATCGCAGTTTCCAGTAATCCAACTTTATCGGCTAATCCGATACCAAGCATCATAGCCAACACGAGACCGAGAGGAGCGAATCCAGTGAAGTTATCAAGCATGGAAGTCAAAATGTAATTAAGACCTTCTCCTGAAACGAGACTTTTAATAGCAACGACTTCACCCGTTCCTGGTTCCTCAACGGTCACGCCAAATAAGGACACAATCCAGGAAAACAAGATCGTAAACGCTGCCAAGTAAACAAATAACATAAATGGCTCCGGCAGTTTGTTTCCTGCTTTTTCAACAAAGTTCAGAAACCTCGCCATACCTTTGTTCGATTTTTCGGTGGTGTTTGTACTCATATGCTTCACCCTTCCATTGAATTTGGGAAATTATCCTTAATACTTCCGTATTTAGCCAAAAAACTGGGTTTACAAGGGGTAATGATAGAGGGGCTCCCCTTAAACTTTTAGGATAAGGGGAGGAATTTATAAACTTTACGCGGCCGGCCTCTTTCACCTGATTGGTTTTCACCGGCTTGCTCAACTATCCCGACACGCTCCATTTCAGAAAGAATCCTTCGTCCGTTTCTTTCTGTACTTTTCAACCAACGGGATAAATCCTGGGAGGAAAAGCTGTCACGACCATACTGTTTAGCATAAGCCAATATTTTCGAAACGACTCCAGGACTTAAATTGGCATCTTTTAATTTATCCTGCCAGGCTTGCCCGATGTCCGTTGTTTGATAGGCGATTTGATCTTTTTGCTCCTTAAGGGAGATGGATTGATCATCGTCGACGATTAGAATCATCGGTTTTTCATAGTCTTTCACATGTCTGAAGCCCATCCGGACGTGCTGCTCAGCCTGCAAAACGGTTTCGCCAAAGCCGATAGAAACTTTTACTTTTAAGTTCGTCTGAGCACGAATATCGTCGATTAAATGGAACAAATCTGCTTCTGACTCGTTACTTAGTTCTCCACGAGTCGTGAAAATGAAGAAAAGTCCATCCCCCATTTGCATGACTGATCCATTGGTTTTTTCCGCAATGGAGAAAAGCTGGCGGCGTACGTCCAGTTCTTGATACTTCGTTTTAAACGAATAGTAAAGCTCTTCTAAATGATCAGGATCCATTTCGATTCGGCAGCCGATGACGGCGACTTGTGAATTCCGATAAAGGTTTGATTGTGCACGCTCTTCGAGATATTGAATAATCATCTTAATCGACAAATAGGAAGGAGTCACACGGAAAACAGGAATGCTTCTTTCCTTTAATTTTCTGTACACATATTTGATCGATGTGATGGCTACTTCTGTTTTTCCTTCTTCATACAATTTAGAGTGAAATTCGACCAGCTTGTCAGAGCTTTTTTCCCTATCAAAAGGGTGATTGTAATAAGTTAAGCTATCTAGTTGGTAGTAGGATAAGATTTTATCGAACTCTTCACTCTCAATCGTGTCGATGCTTACTTCCCTGTACACTTTGTTGGAAGCGAGCTGTGCTTCTAGGAGAATGCCGAAAAAGCTTGCTCCGTGTAAAGGAGGATAAGTCCCTTCCTTTTCCGTTATGAGGTTATTCTCAAGGGCATAGGTATAGTTCAACACTCCTGAGAAAAACCATTGATCGACTTCGTGGCGGTGCTTTGTCAAGATATCGCTCACTTCCGTTAACTGTTCATACGGATAGGGGATGAATGTAATTTCATCGAACTCCTTCGCTACATACATGATGAGCTGTAGAGAGTCATGAGGCGCAATCACACCTATGGTTGTTTTCATGCATGCTCACCTGTTTCCACGCGCAAATATTCGGCAATCACTTTCGTTCCTTTTGCCAGATCTTCAAGAGAAGCATATTCTCTAGGGTGATGGCTGATGCCATTTTCACATGGGATGAAGATTAGCCCTGATGGCCATTTGTGTGCCATGTTCATGACATCATGTCCGGCTCCGCTGTCCATAATTAATGGTTTAATAGTAAGGCTGTCTGTAACAGCTGAAAGTTTTTTCTGTATCGTTTTGTCCAGGATGACGGAGTCATTATCGACAAGTGTTTGCACATCCACGTTAACAGAGCGATTGCTTTCGATTTCTTTACAGAAGTCTTTAATACGTTCAGCGAGTTTCTTTTTCAATGAATCGTCAACGCTTCGTATATCAATTCCTAGCTCGACTTCGCCAGGTATTACGTTCATCACGTTCGGACTCACATGTCCAGTACTGACTGTCGCTACGAGAGGAAGAGAATCTCCTTCATTTAAAAGGTTAGCTTGCTCTTCAACAAAAGTAATAAGCGGTGCCACAGCAGCAAACGCATCTGAGCGTCGGTTCATGGGGGTGGTGCCTGTATGGTTCGCCATTCCGGTTGCTGTTACCTTCAGACGGATCGGGCAGGCGACACCTCTTACAATACCAATTTCAGCGGCGTTATCTTCGATTTGAGTTCCCTGCTCGATATGAAGTTCAAGAAAGCTTTCCAGATCCTTTTTCTCACGTTCTGCGTGCTGAATGGTTTCCCATGATAAGCCGAAGGATTCGATCGACTGCTTGATGGTAATACCGTTTGCATCTTCTACATCGACAACATCTTCTTTATCAAGCAAGCCGCTTATCGCTTTACTGCCAATTGTAGAAACGCCGAAGCGGGCGGATTCTTCTGATGCAAAACAGATAATCGTGATGTTTTTCTCTGGAGTAAAGTTCTGATCTTTTAAGAGCTTGATCGCTGCTAAGCCTGTCAAAACTCCAGCGACTCCGTCATATCCACCCCCTGAACTGACCGTGTCGACGTGGGAACCGACGGCTACTGTAGGTGCCCCTTTATCAACATTCCAGGTAGCCCAGAGATTTCCGGCTTGATCGGTCTGGACTTCTAATTGTAAGTTTTCGGCGATGTGTTGAAAGGCCTTATGAGCTTGTTTCTCTTCATCTGTATAGCTCAACCGAGTAAACCCGTTTTCATAATCCATCTCCTCAGTCAAATTCAGCTTGAGCAAATGCTCATGTAGCCAACTCGTTAAATTATTCAAGTGAGTGCCCCCCTTTTACAATGTGAATGTACGTATCTAATGCTACAGGCAATACTTCTTCCTCATAATCAAAAGCAGGGGAGTGGTGATTGTCCGAAAGTCTAGTGCCAAATAACATATACGTTGCTTTTCCTCCGTGAGATTGAACTACGTTCATCATGAAGCTGGCATCCTCAGATCCAGATACTTGAGCGGTGTTGATGATGTGTTTGATCATCGAACTTGATCCACACGATTCCTTAATTGTTGAAATCGTCTCATCATCGCAGACCATTGGTTCCGTTTCTCCTACAAAATCGATGGTGGACTCTACGTGATGCATGTCGGCAGATGCACGGATCATCCTGCTTGCTTCTTTTTGCATGTAATCATTGATGGATTTCGTTTCTCCACGTGTTTCCAGTTCTATATAGCCATAGTCTGAAATAATATTTCGTCCGTTTCCTGCCGTTAGTTTACCAACGTTGACGCGGCTTACTCCTTCACTATGTCGAGGAATAGCATAGAGCTGCGTTGCAGCAGTAGCGGCAGCCAGAAGGGCATTTCGCCCATCTTCGGGCTTCATTCCTGCGTGAGAGGATTGTCCTTTAAAAGTAACATTCCATTTCGATGAGGCAAGAAATCCTTTGGTTGATGCTGCGACTGTGCCAAGAGGGAGGTCCTGAATTCCGATGTGACCGGAGTAGAAGTAGTCGACGTCGTTCAACCATCCTTTGTCCGTCATTGCCTTAGCACCTCGACCGCCTTCTTCAGCCGGTTGGAAAAGGAAGGTGAATTTCCCGTTTAACTCTGAAGTATGAGTGGCAATAAAGTGCGCAAGCCCTAATCCAATTGCAGTATGTCCATCATGACCACAGGCATGCATGACGCCCGGATTCTGAGAATGGAAGCCTTCTTTATAGGGAAGGTGCTGGTCATCTGCTTTTTCTTCAATGGGGAGTGCGTCAATATCGAATCGGAAGGCCAAATGATCTCCTATTCGTCCGGTATCCCACACGGCTGCTAGTCCAGTGTGGCCACCATTCATTTTCTGCAGCCAACTCTCTTCCATAGAGGAGGAGACGTTCGCTTCATGCTGCTGGATTTCTTTAGAAGAGGGAACACCATAGCGAGAGGTGCTCTTTAATGCATCTCTTCCGATATAAAGAGTGAATCCCAGAGCTTCCAGTTCCTTACCGATTGCGTAGGTTGTTTCATACTCCATAAACCCAAGCTCAGGATTTCTGTGGAAATGCCGTCTCCATTTTACTAGTTTCGGTTGCATGCTTTGAATAAACTCATGATGAATGGACATCATGATCACCTTCTTTTTGAAAATATAACGTGTTTAACGTATCCATCGCCACCTCGACTAAATAGCGGCTTCCTATCGGTAAGGCTTTTTCATTAAGCTGAAATCCAGAATCATGAAGCGGCTTTTGATTTTCTCCATCTTCAATTTGAGTACCTAGCCATATGAAGGCTCCAGGATAATGAAGCAAGAACCGTGAGAAATCTTCTCCAGCTAAAGCAGGATCAAGAGAAGGTGTGGATTCACTTCCGAGGAGCTTTTGTGCAGATTCACGGGCTTGCAGTGCCCACCTCGGCGTGTTGATCGTCGCAGGATATCCGTCTAAATAATTGATTTCTGCCTCAGCCTCGAAAGCGTCTGCCGTTTGCTCAATGATGGTATGAAAGCGACGTTTTACTTTTTCTTTTACTTCTGGTTTGAACGTGCGTACGGTGCCTTCAAGAACGACTTCATTTGGAATGACATTATAACTATAACCGCCTTCAATACGGCCGATTGTAACTACCGCCGATTCTAAAGGGTTTACGTTTCGACTAACGATCGTTTGCAGACTGGATATCATCTGATTGGATATGAGCAGGGCATCATTTCCGTCATGCGGCATACTGGCATGTCCGCCTTTCCCTTTCACGGTCACTTTGAAGCGGTCAGATGCTCCCATCATCTCTTTATCCCTAATTCCCACTTGACCGACAGGAAGACTTGGCCACACATGCTGTCCGTAAATAACATCAGGGGTATATTCATGAAACACTCCGTCCTCCATCATAGCTTGAGATCCCCCGTTAGGTGAGTTTTCTTCAGCTGGCTGGAAAACGAGCAGAATCGTTCCTTTAATGTCTGCTTTCATTTGTTGGAGGGCGTATCCAGCTCCCAGCAGCATCGCTGTATGGGCATCGTGTCCGCAGGCATGCATCTTACCGTCGTTTTGAGAAATGAATTCGTGAGTATTGACCTCTTGAATTGGTAAGGCATCCATATCGGCTCGAAGGGCAACCGTTCCCCCTGGCAAATCCCCATTAATAATGCCAAGCACCCCTGTACCGGCAAATCCCGATTGCCATTCAATTCCGTAAGCAGTAAGCTGCTCTTTTACCAGAGAAGAAGTGCGGTATTCTTCATTGCTGAGCTCAGGGTGTTGGTGCAGTGTCCTTCTTATATGAATGATGTCATCTTTGATGGATGAGATTAGTTCTTCGATGTAATTCAAAAATGCTCCTCCTTTAATTAAGGACATTTTCCTTTAATGTTCCGTTATTTGTAGTATAACAGTAAATCTACCTTTTTCAACAAAAAATTTAGAAAATTCTATTTTAGTGTCTGAAACGATTCGGTTGAATTAAAAAAGAGCTGCAAGGAAGCAGCTCTTTGATCAGATAGGCGGTATTTCCTCTACTAGGCGATGGTGATTGATTCATCCGCATAGACATCTTGAACCGCCTGGATAATTTCGTAGCCCTCTTTCATTGGACGGTGGAAAGCTTTGCGTCCCATGATCAATCCCATCCCACCGGCACGCTTATTGATTACAGCGGTTTTGACGGCTTCATTTAAATCTCTTTCTGAGGAACCGCCCCCAGAATTTATTAGTCCTGCCCGTCCCATATAGGAGTTGGCCACCTGGTATCGGGTCAAATCGATCGGATGGTCAGATGTTAATTCTGAATAAACTTTATCATGAGTTTTACCGAAACCAAACGCGTGATATCCACCGTTTAATGTCGGAAGTTTTTGTTTAACGATATCTGCTTGAAGACTGGCAGACAGGTGAATGGCCTGTCCTGTCAAATCAGAAGATAGATGGTAGTCTCCATAGGCTGTTTTAAATACTGGGTTACGGAGATAAGCCCAAAGGATTGTGCCAAGTCCGAGCTCATGTGCGTATTGGAAAGCTTGAGCGACCTCTTGAATTTGGCGATTGCTTTCTTTAGAACCAAAGTAAATCGTAGCTCCAACAGCAACGGCTCCCAGGTTGTAAGCCTGTTTTACGGACCCAAACATGATTTGATCATGAGTATTCGGATACGAAAGAAGTTCATTGTGATTGATTTTTGCGATCATAGGGATCTTGTGAGCATAGTCTCTGGACACAGATCCCAACACGCCTATGGTAGAAGCTACCGCATTGCAATTACTTTCTAACGCAAGTTTAATGATGTTTTCGGGGTCAAAGTAGCTAGGGTTTGGGGCAAAAGATGCACCTGCAGAGTGTTCGATCCCCTGGTCAACGGGTAGGATGGAAAGGTAACCTGTACCGCCTAGTCTTCCATGATTAAACAAACTTTGAAGATTTCTAAGGACAACAGGAGATCGGTCGGTCGATTTATAAACACGGTCAACAAAATCAGGTCCGGGGACATGAAGATCATCTTTGGAAAAGGTTTGGCACTCGTGACTCAGCAAATACTCCGCTTCGTTTCCTAACAACTCTTCGACAGTTGGCATAGAAGTGACTCCTCCTCGAGAAAAATATACTTGTATGGAACAGTTCCCTATACGATCTCCTATAAACTGGAATCTACCAACTCTTATAGACCATAAAATGACAGTGCTTTTCTATACATGCCGTAGTATAATAGACATAAATCGACATTAATTTCAGTTAGGCTCTCTCTGTAAACATAGCTTTACTATAATTCTCCGAAAAGGGTGAATGAGGTGAGTGCAAAGTTACTGAAAGTGGTTGTGGTCATTTTCCTCCTGTTGGTCTCCTTTTTTACATTTCCTACACGGATCGATGCCTTCAGCTCCCAATTTGTTATAAAAGGAAACACCTCAAGCAAACTTGCAGCCCTGACTTTTGACGATGGTTCAGACGGAACGAACATTGGAAAAATCCTTCAAATTCTTTCTTCTCACCAAGTGAAATCTACGTTTTTTCTTACAGGTAAAGGGACGAGCAATCATTCGGAGGCAATTAAACGTATAGCTGAAGCAGGCCATGAATTAGCTACCCATTCTTACTCGCATGTCGATTTTACTCAATTAACAGCGAGTGAGATTAAAACAGAGCTTGCTCAAACCGAAGCCGTTGTGAAAAGCACGACAGGACATTCGACGAAACCGCTGTTTCGAGCCCCCTACGGTTCTGTGAATAAGGCTGTTCTAAACACAGTTGGAAGTGTTGGATATACGAAGACAATTCATTGGACCATTGACACCCTTGATTGGAAAGGTCTATCTAAAACTGATGTAACCAACCGGGTCATGAATAACATTGTACCAGGGGCGATTATTCTCATGCATACAGGGGTGGGAGCATCAGGAACGCCATCGGCTTTACCAGATATCATTCGCGGCCTCCAGTCAAAAGGGTATCAATTTGTGACTGTATCAGAAATATTGAATCCACCAACAACAAGCAGGACACATCGGGTTAAATCAGGAGAGACCCTATATCGAATTGCTTTGAATTATAATGTTACCGTTGACGAGTTAGTGAGAACGAACGGGCTTTCTGACGCCAGTTATATTCGAGCTGGCCAAGCCCTCATCATTCCTGGAAAGGCTTCTTTATCTAATACCTACATGGTAAAACCAGGTGATACCTTATACAGCATCTCTTTGCGCTACGAAACAACGGTTGACCAATTGGCTTTAGTGAATGAGTTGAATAACCCAGGGTTGATCAGAGCAGGGCAAATATTAATTATTCCATCTTCTTCTAAAATAACGTACACTGTTCAAGCAGGAGACACCCTTTACAGTATTGCCAGAAAGTATGGGGCCACTGTTCAAACGCTTGCTGATGCGAATCAAATTTCCAATCCTGGCCGGATCTTTCCAGGGGACAAATTGGTCATACCGACTTAAACCGCCAAAATCCCACGAACAGTATACAAGTTGTTCGGGGGATTTTTGTTGAAAAAAGTAAAATATACTTAAGAAATATATTTGAAATATTTATTTTAGGGTAAAGGTAAGGGTGTGAGGGCTGAGGGTTCAGAAGAAAAGGAAATTTTTTGCTGTTACATAGTTTCATAGAAGGATAGTAGATGATATGGTAAATAAGGTAGAAGGGAGAGGGATGCTGTGAACGAATTAGTTTATTTGGCGATTTTTGCGTTTATTACCCTCGCACTTGGAATAAGAGAGAAGGAAAAGCTGGATCGCAATATAAAGAAAATCCCTACACGTATCTTAGTGAACGGAATTCGTGGAAAGTCAACGGTTACCCGTTTAGTAATGGGTATATTAAAGCAAGATCAGCGGAAGGTTGTCGGAAAAACGACAGGGACCTCTGCTCGTATGTTCTATTGGGATCAGGAAGAAGAGGAGCCGATCATTCGAAGTCTGCAAGGTCCTAATATTAACGAACAAATGAAGATTACAAAAAAGGTCGTGGATAGAAGAGCCGATGCGTTTGTAAGTGAATGTATGGCGGTTAACCCTGAATATCAAAGAGTATTTCAGGAGCGGCTAGTGAAAGCGAACATAACTATAATTGCGAACGTAATAGAAGATCACCTTGATGTCATGGGGCCGACCCTCGATGATATTGCGGAAGCTTTCAGTTCAACCATTCCAAAAAATGGTTATGTCATCATTCCTGAGACACCTTATCAGCGTTATTTTGAAAAAGTAGCGAAGAAAAAAGGCTCTAAGGTTATTGTAGCGGACGAAAGTTCAATTGATGAATCTTATTTGAAGAAGTTCCCATTTATGATCTTCCCACAAAACGCTGCTCTGGCTCTGGCTGTAGCAGATTTATTAGAAATTGACCGTGAAGTTGCGCTTGAAGGAATGCTTAAAGCACCTGTTGATCCTGGTGCTATGCGTGTTCATCGGTTTGGAAAGAAAAGAGCACCGAAATATTTCTTCAATGGTTTCGCTGCTAATGATGTGACGTCGACGTTGAATATCTGGGAGCGAATTAAAGACCTTGATTATCCATCTGATGAAAGTACGGTCGTTATGAATTGCCGTAGTGACCGTGTTGAACGTACTATTGATTTTGCAGAAAAAGTTCTTCCTTATATAGAAATGGATCGTCTTGTCTTAATGGGTGAGAGTGTACAGCCGATCTTGCAAGCTCAGGAAGAAGGGAAGATCTCTGTTTCTAACATTATTAATCTAGAGAAAGCACCGACGGAAACGATTATCAAGCATCTGCAAGAAATCCCAGGAAACAGTGTAATTTATGGAATCGGTAATATTAATGGTGGAGGAGAAGAGCTGGCAGCAGCGATTCAAGACCTTGAAGTTGTTCCTTCGCTCTCCGATTATGCTACTAGCTGGGGAGAAGACGTGATCGAAACTTCTTTCAATAAAGAACCGGTTCGGGAAAAAGACTTACAAACAAATAAATAGTGTGATTGCATGTTGAAAAGGAGTTGGAAATCCATTGTTCGGTACTGATTTATATATAGCAATTGTCCTTGGTGTGCTTTTAAGTTTGCTGTACGCTGAGAAAACAGGGATCATGCCAGCGGGCTTGGTTGTCCCTGGCTACTTAGCGTTGATTTTTGATCAGGTCATGTACGTTTTGGTAGTAGGCTTGATCAGTTTGATTACATACTTGCTTGTCTCGCAGGTGTTGGCAAGGTTTACGGTGTTGTACGGGAGACGGAAATTTGCGGCGATGCTAACTGTTGGTGTTCTTATGAAGATGGCGATGGATTACTTGTATCCATTGACGCCTTTCCCTGTTATGGAACTTAGAGGAATAGGGGTCATCGTCCCAGGTCTGCTTGCCAATTCTATTCAGAAGCAGGGAGTCCTGCCTACGTTTAGTGCGACGTTCGTGATCGCTTTTGTAACCTTCGTATTGATTACGGCTTATAGTTTGTTTTAGAGGAGCGTATCCATGAAAGATAAAGACTTGAAATACAGAATGAAAGTCTGGACGAAGAAACATCAGAAAAAAGCGTTGAAGCACTCGCTGATTCTGCTGGTGATTCTAGCTATCCCTTTTTTCGGCCATCAGTGGCTGGATAAGCCAGATATTCCAGAGAATACAAGGCCTGACGATGTCGATTATCGAATATCGATGGTAGGAGATATGATGCTTGGTCGGCACGTCCGTGAGGCTGCTTTGAGAAGTGGAGAATCACCAGGCCGGGTGTTTGAATATGTTAAACCATTTTTGGAGCAGTCCGATTATGTGACAGGAAATTTTGAAAATCCTGTCCTTGATACAAAGGACCCCGAAGTGAAGAAAGTGATGGAAGACTTTGAGCTTCAAAATAAAGCGATTCATTTGTATGCGGAAAAAGGTACTGAAAAAGCCATCGAAGAAGCTGGCTTTGATTCTGTCAATCTAGCTAACAACCATGCAATGGATTATGGAAGTCTCTCTTTGGAAGAGACGTTAAAGCATATGGAAAAAGTGGATGTCGATCTTCTTGGAATTGGACGGGCACTCAATCCTTCTGAAGATTTGTTTGAAGATGGAGAAAAGTCCACTGATGCAGGGAAAATCCATTATTTTGATGCTGACGGTAAAAGAATTGCCATACTCGGATTTACTGACGTGTATGTACAAGGGTACAGTGCAAGCGAATATGTTGGTGGTGTGCTGACCAATTCCGGGCTTGGAGTGTTACAGAGCCGAATTCGAGAAGCGAAAGAGAATGCCGATGTTGTCATGGTCCATTCCCACTGGGGAGCTGAATATCAGGCCAGCGCTAATCAGGATCAGGAAACACTTGCTTATCTAATGACAGATATGGGGGCAGACGTGATTATTGGTCACCACCCTCACGTTTTAGAACCAGTGACGCGTGTACATATTGAAGGAGATCCAAATGACCCGCAGGATTCGGATAAAACTTCAATCGTAATGAACAGCCTCGGCAACTTTGTGTTTGACCAGGGCTGGTCACGGACGAAAGACTCGACGATGGCTCAATTGGACTTTCTCAGTGATGGAGGTATTGAACTATCCTTTGTTCCGATGCAAATTTCGGATACACGTCCACGCGAAACAAATGGAATATTAGAACCTTTACGGAATTTCCGGATCTTCAGGACACTTAGAAAGGATTTGGATTCTGAATATTGGCGGATGGAGAATGACCGGCTTGTGATCGACCTGAAAAAAGCCGGCGTCATCGAAGGATAGGAGGGCAGAGTTTTTGAACTATTTACGAATAACCTACATCATAGCCGGGATCGTCTTCGTCGGACTGGTCGGCTGGAATTTCTACTTTGAGGATGAGTTCGATCAGTTCCGTGAGCCCTATACCGTGGAGGATCGTCAAGAAACTGTGGAAGTGAACGCATCAGACGGAGAAGATGCTTTTGTTTACGGAGTCAGTGCGGTCCATCCATTAGCTGTTGAAGCCGGCATGAAAGTATTAAATGAAGGTGGAAATGCTGCCGAAGCTGCGATTGCGGTTTCCTTCGCCCTTAATGTGGTGGAACCCTATGGATCCGGTATCGGAGGCGGGGGACAGATGATCGTCCACGAACCTGGAGAACAAGCGATGACTTATGACTATCGTGAAGCTGCACCGATGAGCGGGGCAAAACCTCAACGGGATATTGCGGTTCCAGGGTTTGTCAAAGGCATGGAAGCCATTTATGAAGACTATGGAAATAATGTTGAGTGGAGTACGCTTTTAGAGGATGCCGTGACTCACAGTGAGGAAGGCATCAAGGTAGGCCGTATTTTCCATGAACAGTTACAGAATTCTCGGCGCTTTATCCAGACAGGGAATAAGAACCCTGAAATTTACAACATGTTTTATCCGGAAGGCCGCGCTCTACAAATCAATGACACATTGGTCCAAAAAGAGCTGGCGAACACGTTGAAGACTCTTCAGGAAAAAGGTCCAGAAGCCTTTTATGAAGGGGCCCTCGCACAAGAACTTGCAAATAAAGTTGGTTTTGGGCCCAATGATCTTGCCAATTATGAAGTAGCCAAGCGCCCAGCACCTGAAGGGAATTTTAAAGGGCAAAAAGTTTATGCAGGTTCTTCACCAACATCAGGGATTATTGTCATTCAAGCTTTGCAGATGATCGAGCAGCTTGAAGGAAACCTTGAAAAAGTATTGCGTGAAGAATTTGAAAACCAAAATGGCCAATTGCCGCCATTCCTTGCTGAAGCTTTGCCGACAAGTATGGAACAAGTGGTAAATGAGCCGCAGTACAAGGATCTTTATATCCATCTTGTAAATAAAGTAGTCAACCGTGTCTACGAAGACAGGGTGCATACCCTTGGGGACCCGCGGTTTGTTGATGTGCAAGAAGAAAAGCTGACTTCTACCAGCTATGCGAAACAATTGTTTGAGGAAGAGTTCTCAGTTGGGGGGCAGGCATTAACTAGTTCGAGTGAGCTATTTGTTTCTCCTGGTGAAAAGCAAGATACAAGAAACACGACTCATTTTGTTGTCGTAGACAAAGACGGCATGATGGTGTCGGCAACGAATTCACTAGGCAAGTTCTTTGGTTCTGGGATGTACGCTAACGGATTCTTCTTAAATCACCAGTTGATCAACTTTGATACAGTCGAAGGATCTATGAACGAGTATGAACCTGGTAAACGTCCACGTTCCTTCGTTTCTCCGCTCATTTTTGCTGAGGAAGGAAGAGCAGTACTTGGTATAGGTTCTCCTGGTGGTAAAAGGATCCCGGCGATGCTGATTCAAACACTAATGCAGTATGAGTATGGAATCAATCAGGATACAGGGGATCCGCTTACGCTTCAGCAAGCGATCGCCCGTTCCAGGTTCTACACCGAAGATAACGTGGTCCACCTTGAAAGGATGGTTGATCAAGCAGCTGTTAACCGTCTGAGGAGTGAAATGGATTATTCGGTCATCACTCACGATTCACCCGTCTTTTATGGAGGAATTCAAGGACTGGGGATCCGTACAAACGGAGATGTCATTCAAATGTACGGTGGCGGTGATCCGAGACGTTTAGGGACATGGCAAATTGGTAATCAAAATGGTATGAACGAGGTTAATGAATCAAAATAAATGAGTAGAGCTCTGCAGGGTAACCTGCGGGGCTTTTTTATTGTCTCGAAAATTTAACGTTTATTATGCTTTTTGCAGCGAGAGAATATAGGAAGTTTCTGGTACATGGAAGTTATATGTCAATCGACTTCTTTATTATAAAAAGCCTTCCAAGCCAACGAGTGTCTTATACTTGTCGGGTCTCATCAGGACGAGAGTAAGTTCAAAGCTGAAGCAGGACGTGCTGAACTTAACTGATTGAAAGACTAAGTCAGTCATTTTCGCTTTTCTTTAATGAAATTGACAAAATTATAGATTCATATTATATTTATCTTGAAACTGAGATAATTTCCGAGGATAGATTCGTTTAAGATAACGAAATGGGAGGGAAGGAAATGAACGAATTAAAAGGAATTCACCACGTAACAGCGATTACCAGCAGTGCAGAAAAGAACTATGAATTTTTCACGTATGTGCTTGGGATGCGGCTTGTAAAGAAAACGGTGAATCAGGATGATATCCAGACTTATCACTTGTTCTTTGCAGATGATGAAGGTAATCCAGGGACAGATATGACTTTTTTTGATTTCCCCGGTATTCCGAAAGGGTCCCATGGAACGAATGAAATTTCCAGAACGTCCTTCCGTGTACCCAGTGATGAAGCCCTGACTTACTGGGAAAAGCGCTTTAATCGCCTGGATGTGAAACATAAAGGTATTCAAGACCGGTTTGGGAAGAAAATCTTGCCCTTTGTGGATTTTGACGATCAATCTTATGAACTGGTTTCTGATGAAAATAATGAGGGTGTTTCTGCAGGGAAGCCGTGGCAGAAAGGACCAATTCCCTTAGAATACGCCATTGTTGGTCTGGGTCCCCTTCACGTCAGAGTGGATAACATTAAATACTTCAAAGACATGTTGGAAAAGGTACTTCTATTCAAGGAAATCGATCAAGAAGGTGCATTTCGTTTATTTGAAACAGGTCATGGTGGAAATGGCGCACAAGTCATCGTAGAGTTTAACAATGTTCTGCCACCTGCACGTCAAGGATATGGTACAGTTCACCATGCAGCTTTTCGGGTCAATGATCGGGAGGAATTGGACGATTGGGATCAATGGATGTCCCGTTTTGGGTTCCGGACTTCTGGTTTTGTAAATCGTCACTATTTTGGTTCTCTTTACGTGAACGTAGCTCCGCAAATCTTATTTGAGTTTGCGACTGACGGACCTGGTTTCATGGGAGATGAACCTTATGAAACACTTGGCGAAATGCTTTCTCTTCCTCCGAAGCTGGAGCCTAAACGCGAGCAGATTGAGAATTATGTTCGCCCAATCGATACAGTGAGAAGTACAAAATTGTTCGAAAGAGAATATGAATGAAAAAGGTGAAATGAGGATCTCTCTGGCTATGGGGGTTTTCATATCCAGTGGATTTAGAGGTTGAGGTGTGAAAGAAGAATTATTTCATGTTTGAGATTCTTTTATTTGAGAAATATTATGATAACACTAACACCAATTAGAATTATATGGTATTTTAAGTGTAAGCCATCTCAAAATAAAGATAATTCTAAAAGAGACGAAGGTTTGTATAGGTATAGGTGGCGGGCCCTGGTGCATAACTGGGGCTTTTTATTATGATGAAATCAGGCGCTTTTTAGTTGATTTAGTAAATGGTCAAGTTTCTGGGATAGTCGCAAAACTTCTTCATAATCACTATTATTTTTATAAGCTTCATACATTTTCCCCCTGGTGCATTCAATATTTTTTTCAAGCGGGGACTGATTATTCATTTTTCTCACTCCTTTTCCTCTTAACCAGTCATAATCTGACATGGTTTTACATGGTTCTAAAGTTGTATGAAAAAAATTCGACATTTAGTATATAGGTACTATTTGAAATTTATTTTACCATTACGCAGGTCAGATGTACATATGTTACTTTACTAAACTTTATTTATCCATAAAGAAAATTGTCAGTAAAATTATGTAATTAATGGATACTGTTATAAACAGGTTCATAAAGGTATTTAAAGGGGTATAAAAATATAAAATTCGACATTATTTTTAGTTTTTTAATTATTTGATAGGAATGTTTTTCCTTTTATATCCATCCATTCACATGTTTTGTCCCATAAGCAGGTATATAGTATAGTTAAAACGAGAGTGATTTTTCAGAAAATAGTGTTTAAGGAAGAGAGGGGTACACCGAATGACTCAGCAAACATTTTTACTTCAGCCAAAGGTCTCAGAAGTTTTGAACAATATCAATAAAGTGATGATCGGAAAAGAGGAAGCGGCTTTACTAAGTCTTGTCGCTTTGTTGGCGAAAGGACACGTCCTGCTCGAGGATGTTCCGGGTGTCGGTAAGACGATGCTCGTCAAGACTCTTGCAAAGTCACTGGACTGTGACTTTAAACGGATCCAGTTTACTCCAGATTTGCTTCCATCTGACGTCACTGGTGTTTCTATATATAATCCAAAAACGATGGAATTTGAATTTAGACCAGGTCCGATTTTAGGGAACATTGTTTTAGCCGATGAAATCAATCGGACATCTCCAAAGACTCAGTCTGCATTGCTTGAGGGGATGGAAGAGACGAGCATTACGGTTGATGGAAGTCCTGTCCCGTTAAGTGATCCATTCTTTGTTATGGCGACACAGAACCCGATTGAGTATGAGGGGACATACCCGCTGCCAGAAGCTCAATTAGATCGTTTTCTTTTAAAAATGAAAATGGGGTATCCGTCAGCCAAACAGGAGATGGAGATGCTTGCCCGGACTTCAGGATCTCATCCCATTCATTCCATCTCTTCCGTTATTACGAAGGACGAGCTGGTCGGTCTTCAAAAAGAGGTCGAAGAGGTCTATGTCGATAAAACAGTCAACCGTTACATTATCGAATTGACGACAGGCACGCGTAATCAAAGCGGCGTTTACTTAGGTGTGAGTCCGCGTGGGTCAATTGCTTTGATGAAAGCAGCTAAAGCTTATGCTTTCATCCATGATCGTGATTATGTCGTACCTGACGATGTGCAGTATTTAGCTCCTTATGTTCTATCGCATCGGATGATTCTAACATCTGAAGCGAGATTTGAAGGAAGGACAGCTGAAGATATCATTGAAGAATTGATCTCTTCTACTTCAATCCCTGTCAAAAGGAATATTAGTGAATGAGGCAAACGTTCCAATTCGCTGCTAAGCTGATCGTCGTTGCCTTATTATTCGGTGTGCTCTTTTCCTATGCGATGTTTCAAGGCGGGTTTGTCAGCTGGTTTCTTTTTTATGCTTTTCTTCCTTTTCTACTTTATATGTTAGGTGTGCTGCTTTACCCCATCCATGATTGGAAAATTCATCGGGACTTATCAAAGCGCATTGCTACTGGAGGGGAAACAGTCGATGTGGAAGTTACCTTGACACGCCGAATCCCGTTTCCTATTTATTATTGCGTAATTGAAGAGTATTTACCGGATTCTCTTAAAAAACGGGATGATCATTTGGAGAAGTACCGCCAAATGGATGAACCAGAAATTATGGAAGAAAAAAGGATCATCAAGCGCGTCATTTTTCCTTGGTTTAGAAAAAGTATTCATTATCGATATTCCCTTGACCATGTTCCAAGAGGTGAGCATTTCTTAAAAGCGGTCAGAGTAAAAACGGGAGATTTCTTCGGTTTTGTTAAAAAAGAACATGTTTATATGCTCGATAATCGTCTGCTTGTTTTTCCATTCCAGCGCCCTGTAAAACTGAAGGAACGCGTGTACAGCTTTGAACAGGGAGCCAGTCCTTCGTTTAAGTTAAATGAAAAAAATACGAACATCGTCACCGGTGTTCGTGAATACATGCCAGGGGATCGGTTTGCTTGGGTGGATTGGAAAACGACGGCACGGAAAAACGAAATGATGACGAAAGAGTTTGAGCAGGAAAAAAGTGTAGATATGCTTGTTATATTAAATGCTGTCTATCACCCTTCAATGAGTCCTGTAAGTTTTGAGGGAGCGGTTGAGTTCAGCGCTTCTCTATTGAATGAACTGCACACGAAATCTTCTCAAATGGCTTTTATGACTTTAGGGGACGGACGAGGGTACTTTCCGTTCCAGCAAGATTACACGCATAAACAAATGATTCAAGGCCATTTGGCTAAAATCCGTCCGATTGGGCGAACGCCATTTGCTCAGCAGTTGGAGCGCGAGCGTGCACAAATTCCAGCTGGAATCATTGCCATGGTTGTAAGTCATCAGCTGGATGCTGGTATTCAGCAAGCTCTAGTGAAATTATCCAAAAAGAGCAAGCGTCTAGTCTTTTTCTACGTTCGCCCTCATAAGCAAATGACATTCCAGGATCACCAGGTCATTAAACAGATGAAAAATCAGGGGATTCTCGTCAATGTGCTTTCAGAGGAGCAACTGATTCAACGTGAATTCGAGGTGAACACGTAATGAATGAACAACCTCAAGAACAACAGACGTTCATCTACCGGCTTATCATTTACATTACTGGGTTCCTGCTTTTTTGTGAGTGGCTAAGGCCATTAGAGTCCGTAACCAATACGAATGATGTGACGATCTTTTTCATTTATGCTGCTTTCTGCTTTTTTATTTCTTTCCTGCAAATCCAGTGGTTTCTTTCGATGCCCCTGAAACTACTTGGGATGGCCTTTATCATTGATGGCTTGTACATCGGAGAGACTATTTTCACCAGAAATTGGTTCTCTCTCATTTATGATCAGATCATTTTCAATGTTCAAGTCATTCAAACTAGAGAATGGTGGCAGATGACCCCGTTATTTCGAAGTCTATTGTTTCTTATCCTGCTATGGCTGATGAGCTATTTGTTGTATTACTGGTTTATTGTGGCTAAGCGGATGTTTGTTTTTGTATTAATGACGCTCATTTATGTGACAGTCATTGATACCTTCACTGTTTATGACGGAAAATGGGCGATCATCCGTACATTTATTCTAGCAATGGTGGCTTTAGGGTTATCCAGTTTCTCGAGAGAAATGGACAAGGAGGCCATTCCTTTTCACGGCCTGAAGAAAGCACATCTTTGGGCATTGCCGCTTATTGTGATTATTATGTTTTCAACAGTAGCAGGCTACTCTTCACCTAAGCCTGATCCTCAATGGCCTGACCCTGTACCTTACTTGAAGAGTGCGACAGGAGGGTCTGGACCCGGCGGCAATGGTGTCGTACAGAAAGTCGGATATGGTGAAAATGACAGCCGTCTTGGGGGCTCCTTCATTCAAGATGATACTCCTGTATTCACTGCTGTAGCAGATGGAGACCGCTATTGGCGGATCGAATCAAAGGATACGTACACCGGTAAAGGGTGGGAAGACACTTTAGAAGAGCCGACTACCATTGTTTCTCCGGATGATATTCCTTATGAAACCTTTTCTGATGAAGTCGAAGTCGAAGAGCAGTCCGCATTTCTTCGAATGACACGTGATGCCGAGTTCAGGAAGCTAGTCTATCCTTATGGAACCAAGTCTGTAGGGATGGTATCTCAGAATTACAATATTCGCCTTCATGAAAACACAGGCGAAATGGATACGCTAAAAGGCGAGTCAGAAGCAAAATGGAACGAGTTTGCGATTAATTATGACTTTCCATCCTTTGAATACAGTCAGCTTAGAGAAGCAGGTTCAGAAGATCCTGATTACATTCAGGATCGCTATTTGCAGCTTCCGGATAATCTGCCGAATCGGGTGAGAAATCTCGCCAGTCAAATTGTAGAGGGTGAAGATAACCGCTACGACCGTGCAAAAGCGGTAGAGTCGTATTTTTCCTCCAACGGTTTCGAATACTCGACGACAGATGTCCCTGTTCCGAGGGAAAATCAAGACTATGTAGATCAATTTTTATTCGAATCTCAACTTGGTTATTGTGATAATTTTTCTACTTCGATGGTCGTTATGCTCAGATCTGAAGGTATTCCTGCACGCTGGGTCAAAGGGTTTACTGGCGGAGAGCGAATTGACACGACTCAGTCAGAAGATGGCGAGGAAGTGAAGAATGTTTATGAGGTCACAAGCGGAAATGCCCACTCCTGGGTAGAAGTGTATTTCCCTGACATCGGCTGGGTACCGTTTGAGCCGACAAAAGGCTTTACGAATAACGCAGATTTCTACACAGACATAGAAACAGAAGACGAAAATTCTACAGATGCAGGCCAAGATGAAGAGACCCCAGAAACGAACATGGGAAATCCTCAACAAATGGAGGACGAGCAGGCAAGTCAAAGCCAAGGAGCTCTAGGTGAAAACAGCGACCAAAGCTATACTTGGATCTGGGTGCTAGCTGGAGGGATTGTTATAGGAGGTACTATTCTCTTCTTTACCCGTTACCGTTGGATGAGTTTCTTGTTGATTAGGCGTTATCGTAATAACCAGGGTGAAGATACGTACGAAAAAGCTTACCAGTATTTATTGAAAGTTTTGGAACATAAAGGAATAAAACGTCAGCCCGAACAAACGTTGCGAGAATATGCTCGAGTCGTCGACAGACATTATCAGTCCAGTGATATGAGGCGATTGACGAATGATTATGAACGACTTTTATATCGAAATGAACACCATAGTGAACGATGGCCGAAAGTCACTGAATTATGGGAAAATTTAATTAAAAAAGCATTGTCTTGATTCCTCTGTTTGCGGTTGATAGAATGAATGGAAATTAGACGCATTCTTCCTTCGTATATCCTCGAGAATACGGCTCGAGAGTCTCTACCGGGGCACCGATAATGCCCTGACTATGAAGGTGGGAATCTCGTGATGTGTATCTTCATGGATGGATTTCTGCCTTCACTGATGGTTATTTTGAACCACTAAGAGCAGAAATCCATTTTTTATTTACAATCATGCGTTTTTTATAGGAAAAGGAGTGGAGAGAAGTGGAACAAGTTCAAGGAATGATCTTAGTACTTGATTTTGGCAGTCAATACAACCAATTAATCACTCGAAGAATCCGTGAATTCGGTGTGTACAGTGAGCTACGTTCTCACAAAATCAGCATCGAGGAGATCAAAGAATTAAATCCAAGCGGAATCATATTGTCCGGAGGGCCGAACAGTGTTTATGGTGAAAACAGTTTCCGTTGTGATGAGGATCTGTTTGAACTCGGCATTCCGGTACTGGGCATTTGCTACGGTATGCAGCTGATGACTCACCATTTCGACGGGAAAGTAGAACGTGCAAAAGAACGTGAATATGGTAAAGCGGATATCAATATCGCAGAAGATCCTACCCTTTTCCGTAAAACGCCTAAGGAACAGACGGTCTGGATGAGCCACAGCGATAAGGTGATTGATCCACCAGCAGGCTTCCAAGTTGATGCGACAAGTCCATCTTGTCCGGTTGCGGCAATGAGCAACGACGAAACGAAAATGTATGGAGTGCAGTTCCACCCGGAAGTACGTCATTCTGAGTATGGCAATGATATTCTGCGCAGCTTCGTATTTGATGTCTGTGATGCCACAGATGATTGGACAATGGAACACGTTGTAGAAATGGAAGTCGAAAAAATTCGTGAACAAGTAGGCGATCGCAAAGTCCTATGTGCATTGAGTGGTGGTGTAGACTCTTCTGTAGTAGCTGCATTGATTCATAAAGCGATCGGTGATCAGTTGACGTGTATCTTTGTCGATCATGGATTGCTTCGAAAAAATGAAGCCGAGGACGTGATGCGTACCCTTGGTGACGGGTTCAACATGAACATCATCAAAGTGGATGCAAAGGACCGTTTCTTGAGTAAGCTGAAAGGCGTTTCCGATCCAGAAGAAAAACGTAAGATTATTGGAAATGAATTTATATATGTGTTTGATGATGAAGCAGAGAAACTGAAAGACATTGATTTTCTGGCACAAGGAACACTTTACACCGACATTATTGAAAGTGGTACAGAAACTGCTCAGACCATTAAGTCTCACCACAATGTCGGCGGTCTTCCTGAAGATATGCAGTTTGATCTAATTGAACCGTTGAATACATTGTTCAAGGATGAAGTGCGTGCACTTGGTACAGAATTAGGCGTACCTGACCATATTGTTTGGCGTCAGCCGTTCCCAGGACCCGGGCTAGGGATCCGAGTACTCGGGGAAATAACCGAAGAAAAATTAGAAATCGTGCGTGAATCTGATGCGATTCTTCGTGAAGAAGTGAAGAACGCCGGGTTGGAACGTGAGATCTGGCAATACTTCACTGCTTTGCCAGACATTCGTTCTGTTGGAGTTATGGGAGATGAGCGTACGTATGACTACACTATCGCGATTCGTGCGGTAACCTCGATTGATGGTATGACATCAGATTGGGCACGCATCCCATGGGAAGTCCTTGAGAGGATTTCTACACGTATCGTTAATGAAGTCGATCACATCAACCGCGTAGTGTACGATGTGACGAGTAAGCCGCCTGCAACGATCGAGTGGGAATGACGAACGTTAAGTTTATATATTGATCTCATTGTTCGGAAATAGGGTTGACGAACTTTGTCGATTGAGTGTATGATAAAACCAAATCAAACAAATAAGTTACACCTTCGTATAATTTTGGGAATAGGGCCCATAAGTTTCTACCGGACCACCGTAAATTGGTCTGACTACGCTGGTGAATTGACGATACTTAGGAGATTATGCTCTTCTCCTGGGATTCGTCCATTTACGCGTAAACAGGTAGACACTCTGGGATTTTTCCAGAGTGTCTTTTTTGTTAGACGCTGGTTCTATGGGTATCTTGTTGGTGTCAGTTACAGAAACACAATCGGCCGATACTTGAGGCCACAAGAGAGAAAAAGGTACCTGGTACAAAAAAGAGAAAAACAGGTGCTGAAAAAGGAAGAGGGAGGAAGTTATCATGAAGCAATATTTCAAGTTTAAGGAATTAGGCACGAATTATCGTACAGAGTTCATGGCAGGTCTGACGACATTCCTTGCTATGGCTTATATTCTGTTCGTTAATCCATCAACGCTTGCGCTGGATGGGATTGAACAACTGCCGGAGGGCGTAACGAGAATCGATAAAGGCGCGGTCTTCACAGCCACAGCGATAGCAGCGGCAGTTGGTACGTTGATTATGGGAGTTTTCGCAAAGTATCCGATTGCTTTAGCTCCAGGTATGGGATTGAACGCGTTCTTTGCTTACACAGTAGTATTAGGATTTGGCATTCCGTGGGAAACGGCGCTTGCAGGTGTGTTAGCCTCTGGACTTATTTTTATCGTATTAACTGTGACCGGCCTGCGCCAAATGATCATTGATGCCATACCAGGGAATTTGAAGCTTGCCGTTGGTGCTGGTATTGGTTTGTTTATCGCCTTTATCGGGTTTCAAAATGCAGGAATTGTCCAAAACAGTGATGCAACGCTTGTCCAGCTGGGGGATTTAACGGCTGGTCCAACTCTACTAGCGATTTTCGGAATTATCGTATCTGTTATTTTACTTTCTCTTGGAATCAAAGGTGGCATTTTCTACGGGATGATCCTTACATCCATTGCAGGAATGGTCACTGGATTAATTTCAGCTCCGACCGGAGTGAACGATGTCGTTTCTTCCGCGCCTAGCCTTGCGCCGACATTCGGAGCTGCATTCACTCACTTTGGCGACATTTTTACCATGCAAATGCTTGTAGTTATTTTAACGTTCTTATTCGTTGATTTCTTTGATACAGCGGGTACGTTGGTTGCGGTTGCGACTCAGGCTGGTTTTATGAAGGATAATAAGTTGCCTCGTGCAGGCCGTGCTTTATTTGCGGATTCTGCTGCAACCGTAGTAGGTGCGGCAGTCGGTACATCAACGACTACTTCTTATATTGAGTCAACGGCTGGTGTAGGAGCAGGAGGCCGTACCGGTTTTGCATCTATAGTCACTGCTGGATTTTTCCTATTAGCTTTGTTCTTCTCACCATTACTTTCAGTCGTGACAGCAGAAGTGACAGCTCCAGCTCTAATTATTGTCGGAGTACTCATGGCGTCTACTCTTAAAAATATTGATTGGGATCAATTTGAGATCGCTGTTCCAGCGTTCTTCACCATTGCTGCTATGCCATTGACGTACAGCATTGCAACAGGAATCGCGATTGGTTTTATTTTCTACCCAATTACGATGATTTTGAAAGGTCGGACAAAAGAAATTCACCCAATCATGTACTTCCTATTCGTCATATTCGTATTATATTTCATCTTCTTAGCTTAATTGTAAGTGAGGAAGCGACTGAACAGAAACCTTCCATTGGAAAACTACCAATTATTTAAATAAAAAGAAACGGCAGTCCATCAAGGCTGCCGTTCTATTCATCTTCGATATGGCGGATACTGATAGGACGCTGCTTTGAAGAATTAGTAACTTGGCGGTAAAGCTGAACGACTAGTAAACCGTGCTTGTAAGTCGCTTCGATTTTGTCACTTCGGACTGGAAAAGGAAGATCGACGCTTCGTTCGAAAGTGCCGTCCGCAATTTCAGATAGGATTTGATGGCCTCCACGGTGGTTAATTTCGATTTTGCCTTTAAGCGTGAGAGTAGAGTGGTCAACAAAAACATCAACGTTTTTCGGGTGGTTCATGCCGGGGATGTTTACGAAACAAAGGAGTTCGTTATCATACTGATACATGTTGACGTAGGGAATGGAAGGTTTCATCATGCCTTCGAAATCACCCCAAAAATCCTGGCCAAAAAATCGGTCCAAATTCGTTTTCCAATCTTTAAATTGGTTCATCGCTTCTACCTCCATAATTTGTCATTATTTGCGGTGGGTTTTCATTGTACTAAGACTTCTCATGGTTTATAGTGTATGCATGAAAAAACAGCTGGGTGAATATCTTGTGGGGACAAGATTCAGCTTCAGTTAGGAGGCTTCATGCATGTTAGAAAACCCTTGGTTAGTTATTGGCATTATTTTGGCGGTGAACATTGTCTATGTGACCTTTTTTACCCTTCGAATGATCTTCACGCTGAAAGGGCAAAGGTATTTCGCTGCGTTTATTAGTATGTTTGAAATTGTGACGTATGTGTTCGGTCTTGGTCTTGTGCTCGATCGTCTTGATCAGATTGAAAATGTAATTGCCTATGCTTTAGGTTATGGGCTTGGGGTAATTGTCGGCATGAAAATTGAAGAAAAGCTCGCCCTCGGTTATATTACAGTTAACGTGATATCTTCAAACCCGGATATCGAATTTACTAGACAGCTCCGTGAAAAAGGATATGGTGTGACGAGCTGGTACGCCTATGGGATGGAAGGGGATCGTCTGAACATGCAAATCTTGACCCCTAGAAAGTATGAAATTCTTCTTTACGAAACCATCCGTACCATTGATCCGAAGGCCTTTATCATTTCGTATGAGCCAAAACAGATTTACGGAGGTTTCTGGACGAAGTCTGTAAAGAGAGGAAAGATCGAAGATGCCCAAAAAGAACAGCAAGAACAACAAGAAGCGCTTTGAAGTTGGAGAAAAGGAATCAATCGACCAGTGTCTTGATCGTATAAAAAATGAAGGGTATATGCCGATTCGTCGTGCAGAAGAACCAATCTTTCGTGAAGAGATAAAAAATGGTGAAAAAGTTATGGAACCTGTAGGGAAAACGATCGTCTTTCATGCGATTAAACAATAAACACGAACATTTAAATAAAAGAATGAAAATATTGTTCGTTATTTGCGTTGACATGACTTTGTTCCTCTTGATATGATGAAGATAGAATTGCATAAACGAAACCTCATATAAGACGGGAATAGGGCCCGTTCGTCTCTACCTGGGAACCGTAAATTCCCGGACTATGAGGGGAGATTCAAGCATCTACAATCATTTTTCTTGAGACACGTATGCCTGTTTAGCTCCTCTCTTAGAAGAGGCAGTTAAGCAGGCTTTTTTAATGAAAGTGGGGATGATATGGCTAAAGTAGGCGTCATTATGGGCAGTATCTCGGATTGGGAGACAATGAAACAAGCTTGTGATGTACTCGATGAATTAAATATTCCATATGAAAAAGAAATCATTTCTGCACACCGCACCCCGGAAGATATGTTTACGTATGCAGAAGAGGCGAGACAAAGAGGACTGAAGACAATTATTGCAGGGGCAGGAGGAGCGGCTCACCTGCCGGGAATGGTAGCATCAAAAACAACGCTTCCTGTCATCGGAGTACCGGTACAATCGAAGGCTCTGCAAGGGTTGGATTCACTTTTATCCATTGTTCAAATGCCTGGAGGCGTGCCTGTCGCTACGGTAGCGATCGGAAGTTCAGGAGCAAAAAATGCAGGACTTTTAGCAGCGGAAATGCTTGGAGCTTTTGACGAAGAGATCGCTATGAAACTAAGAGATTATCGAAAACAAATGGTAGATAAAGTCGAAGGAATGAGGAGCGATTTACGTGGATCATAATGTCGTAAGACCTGGACAAACCATTGGTATTCTCGGAGGAGGGCAGCTAGGACGGATGATGGCGGTTGCTGCCCGGCATATGGGTTACCGCATTGCAGTCTTGGACCCGACGGAGGATTGCCCTTGTGCTCATGTAGCAGACGAGCATATTGTAGCTGCTTATAACGATGTGGAGGCAGCCAAACAATTAAGTGAAATCAGCGATGTAATCACATATGAATTCGAGAACGTTGACCTGGAAGTGGCGAAATTATTCGAAGCTGATGGAAAACTTCCTCAAGGTGCCTATTCTCTGGAAGTTACGCAGAATCGTTCGAAGGAAAAACAGGTGGCCGTCGATGCAGGACTTTCTGTTCCTGACTATGTCATTGTGCATACGTATGAAGAAGCGGTCCAAGCGCTTTCGACAATCGGTTTTCCGGCTGTCATTAAAACGATCAGCGGAGGTTACGACGGCAAAGGGCAACTGAAGCTTGAGCATGAGGAAGTGCTGGATCAGACAGAGTCTTTCATTAAAGATGGCGGTACCTATATCGTAGAGTCCTGGCTTGCTTTTGATCTGGAAATCTCTCAAGTATTTACGCGCTGTCTGGACGGTAAGATTGCCTATTTTCCAATAGGAGAGAATTTGCATAAAAATCATATTTTACATGAAACGAGAGTGCCTGCCCGAGTTTCTGAAGATGTTGTTGAAAAAGCTCAGGAAGCCGTAAGTTTACTTGCTGATAAAATAGGCATTGTCGGAACGTTTGCGGTCGAGATGTTTGTGAAGGATGAAGACATTTACATTAACGAAATGGCACCGCGTCCTCACAATTCAGGGCATTATACGATTGAGGCTTGCAGTGTCTCTCAGTTTGAGCAGCACGTGAGAGCAATCTGCGGATTATCATTGCTTCCGGTTCAATCGTTTCCGGCTGCAGTCATGATTAATATTCTCGGAAAGCATCGAAGCATTTTAATTGATAAACTAGAGCAGTACCATGGTTTTCATCTCCACGATTACGGCAAGAAAGAATCACGCCAGAACCGTAAGATGGGGCACGTTACATTCATAGGAAATACTTTAGATGAAATCGATGAACGAATTGTAGAAAACCAAATTCATTTATGGTAGTCAACGAGGAGGAAGACGATGATTGAACGTTACACAAGACCCGAGATGGGCAGCATTTGGACCGAGGAAAACCGCTATCAAGCATGGCTTGAAGTTGAACTTCTAGCTTGTGAAGCCTGGAGTGAGCTTGGAGTCATCCCGAAAGAGGACGTGGAAAAGCTTCGTGAAAAAGCATCCTTCGATGTCGAGCGCATTCATGAAATTGAAGCAGAGACGCGTCACGACGTGGTCGCTTTTACAAGAGCGGTATCAGAAACCGTTGGCGAAGAGCGTAAGTGGGTTCACTACGGTCTTACTTCCACAGATGTTGTGGATACGGCATTGTCTTATCAATTAAAGCAAGCGAACGAAATTATTCGCAAAGACCTCGTGAATTTTATTGAAATTCTTGGTGAAAAGGCGAAAGAACATAAACATACGGTCATGATGGGCCGTACACACGGCGTTCATGCAGAGCCGACGACATTCGGTTTGAAGCTCGCGCTTTATTATGAAGAAATGAAGCGAAACCTTGAGAGACTGGATCTTGCTATAAAGGGCATTCAAGTGGGCAAGCTTTCTGGAGCTGTCGGCACCTATGCCAACATCGATCCATACGTAGAAGAGTACGTTTGTGGAAAGCTTGGACTTGAAGCAGCGCCTGTTTCTACTCAGACGCTGCAACGTGACCGTCATGCTCACTACGTTTCGACTTTAGCTTTAATTGCAACTTCCATTGAGAAAATTGCCGTTGAAATTCGTGGTTTGCAGAAAACAGAAACTCGTGAAGTTGAGGAATTTTTCGCTAAAGGGCAAAAAGGCTCCTCAGCGATGCCTCACAAACGGAACCCGATCGGATCTGAGAACATGACGGGAATGGCGCGTGTGTTACGCGGTGAAATGCTGACCGCTTTTGAAAATGTTCCGTTATGGCACGAGCGTGACATCTCGCATTCTTCTGCTGAGCGAGTCATCTTGCCTGATGCGACAATCGCTGTTAATTACATGCTGAACCGTTTTGGGAACATTGTGAAGAACTTGACTGTCTTCCCTGAGCAGATGCAGGAAAACATGGAGAAAACTTATGGTTTAATCTTCTCCCAGCGTGTCCTGCTTACATTAATTGATGAGGGTATGGTCCGTGAAGAGGCCTACGATCTCGTACAGCCGAAAGCGATGGAAGCTTGGGAACGCGGTGTTCCATTCCGCGATTTGATTGAAGCAGATGACAAAATTACTTCAACGTTGTCCCAGGAGCAGTTGGATGCTTGCTTTGACTACAAGCACCATCTGAAAAACGTCGACCGCATCTTTGACCGCATCGGCTTGTAAGATCATTTCCAATATCTGTATGACCTGAGGTGAAACTTTTTCACCTCAGGTCATACATAAATTACCAATTCGAGTGAGGTGTTCCACATGAAGGGTTCGTTGTTATATGAAGGAAAGGCGAAGAAAGTTTATCACGTCAATGATCAAGAGGATCAATTGATTTTATCTTATAAAAATGATGCCACCGCATTTAATGGAAAGAAAAAAGATCAGTTTGAAGGCAAAGGACGCCTTAACAACTTGATTACCTCGAAAGTCTTTGAATATTTGAAACAGCACCAAATCGACTCCCACTTTATTAAAGCGTTGAATGATACCGAACAGCTTGTTCAGAAGACGACCATCATCCCACTAGAAGTTGTTGTTCGCAATGTCGCTGCCGGCAGTATCACCCGCCGTCTCGGTATCCAGGAGAAAACACGCTTTACCCCGCCTATTGTTGAATTATTTTATAAAAAAGATGAACTCAATGATCCTCTCATCAACGATGTTCATGCCTATCACCTGACAGACATCACTGAACAAGAATTGGTCTACATCAAAGAAATGGCACTTACTGTCAACGAACAGCTCACCCAGCTTTTCAAAGAAGCAAATTTGCAGCTTGTTGATTTCAAACTGGAATTTGGACGACTCGCTGACGGAACGATTGTCCTTGCAGATGAAGTTTCCCCTGACACATGCCGTCTGTGGGACCTGGAAACCGGCGAGAAAATGGACAAAGACGTGTTCCGTGAAAACATCGGTGACCTGATCTCAACTTACGAAAACATACTACAACGACTGGAGGCAAACACACATGCGTAAAGTAAAAATCTACATCACATTAAAAGAGGGCGTACTAGATCCACAAGGAAAGGCCGTTCAAAATTCTCTTCACTCTCTTGAATATAAAAACGTCAACGAAGTACGGGTTGGAAAATATATGGAAGTGATGCTTGAGGATACGGAAAACCTTGAGGAACAAATCGATAAAATGTGTGACCAGCTTTTAGCAAACCCGGTCATTGAGGACTATACGTACACGATCGAGGAGGTTGTCTAAGTGAAGTTTGCTGTCGTTGTATTTCCCGGTTCGAACTGTGACCGTGACATGTATTATGCCGTGAAGGATGCGCTTGGCGAAGAAGCGGACCTCGTCTGGTATAAGGAAGCTGATCTATCAAACTACGACTCTATTCTTCTGCCAGGGGGATTCTCTTACGGAGACTACCTCAGATCAGGAGCAATCGCGTCAACCTCTGATATCATCGAGCAGATCCGTGAAGCAGCGGAAGCGGGAAAACCAATTCTAGGTGTCTGTAACGGATTCCAAGTCCTGCTTGAAATGGGATTGCTTCCAGGGGCAATGCTTCCGAATAAACATCTGAAATTCATGTGCCACTATGAAACGCTTATTGTAGAAAACGCGGAAACCCTTTTTACGAATCAATACGATGAAAAAGAAAGAATCAGCATCCCGATCGCTCACGGGGATGGAAACTATTATTGTGACGAACAAACTTACCAAACTTTGAAAGAAAACAACCAGATCGCTTTCACTTATGAGAAGAACCCAAACGGCTCTGTAGGAGATATTGCAGGGATTACGAACGAGACTGGCAATGTACTCGGTATGATGCCGCACCCGGAACGTGCCGTTGAGAGCCTGCTAGGAAACGAGGACGGATTACGATTGTTTCAATCCATTTTGACTCATTGGAGGAATAGACATGCCATCAATGCTTGAGATCAGCCCAGAGCAAATCGAAGAACAACGCCTTTATAGTGAAATGGGGTTGAGCGATGACGAATTTCAATCCATCAAAAAAATCCTGGGCCGCAAGCCGAATTATACCGAAACAGGTTTGTTCTCGGTGATGTGGTCTGAGCACTGCAGCTATAAAAATTCAAAGCCACTGCTAAGAAAATTCCCGACAGAAGGGCCTCAAGTGCTGCAAGGTCCCGGGGAAGGAGCAGGAATTATCGACATCGGTGATGAACAGGCGGTTGTGTTTAAAGTGGAAAGTCACAATCACCCGTCAGCAGTTGAGCCCTATCAAGGTGCAGCGACAGGTGTCGGCGGAATTCTTCGTGACGTCTTTTCTATGGGCGCGCGTCCGGTTGCTTTACTGAATTCATTAAGATTTGGTTCCCTTCAGCAGCCGCGTGTTAAATATTTATTCGAAGAAGTTGTCCGCGGGATCGCTGGCTACGGAAACTGTGTCGGTGTTCCTACTGTCGGTGGAGAAGTGCAGTTTGATGATGCCTATAACGGCAATCCACTCGTCAACGCCATGTGTGTCGGATTGATTGATCATAAAGATATTCAAAAAGGGATTGCAGCTGGTGTTGGGAATACCGTCATGTACGTCGGTGCGAAAACAGGACGTGACGGCATCCACGGAGCGACTTTTGCATCGGAAGAATTGTCGGAAGAGTCCGAAGAAAAACGTCCTTCTGTCCAAGTCGGCGACCCATTCATGGAAAAGCTTCTGATCGAAGCTTGCCTAGATGTCATTCATCACGATGCGCTCGTAGGCATTCAAGATATGGGAGCGGCCGGTCTCACTTCTTCGGCTAGTGAAATGGCAAGTAAAGCCGGTACGGGAATGACGATGAATTTGGATCACGTGCCACAGCGTGAACAGAATATGACGGCATACGAAATGATGCTCTCCGAATCGCAGGAACGTATGCTTCTCGTCGTTGAAAAAGGCCGCGAAGAAGAAATTGCGCAAGTGTTCCGTAAGTATAACTTAGAAGCTGTAGCGGTCGGCGAAGTAACGGATACGAAGCGCTTCCGCCTTGAACATCACGGCGAAGTCGTTGCAGACGTTCCCGTCGATTCGCTTGCTGAAGATGCTCCAGTGTACCATCAGCCGTCTAAGGTTCCGGCATACTATGAAGAGTTTCAGGCGATGGAAAACTACGTACCAGCTATAACAGATTATCGCCAAACTCTAATCGAGCTTTTAAAACAGCCGACGATTGCGAGTAAAGAATGGGTATACGACCAGTATGATTCCATGGTACAGACAAACACGGTTGTTACACCAGGTTCTGATGCCGCTGTCATTAGGGTCCGCGGAACGAATAAGGCACTTGCAATGACGACGGATTGTAATTCCCGATACATTTACGTTGATCCTGAAGCAGGCGGGAAGATCGCTGTCGCAGAAGCGGCTCGTAACATCGTTTGCTCAGGCGGACGTCCATTAGGCATCACCGATGGTCTCAACTTCGGTTCACCAGAGAATCCGGAAATCTTTTGGCAAATGGAAAAAAGTGTTGAAGGCATGAGTGAGGCTTGCAAAGAGCTGAATACGCCTGTTATTAGCGGAAACGTATCTCTATATAATGAATCTTTTGGTGGTAAAGCGATTTATCCAACACCGATTGTTGGAATGGTCGGGTTAATTGACGAAACAGGTCATATTACCCAGTCACACGTGAAACAATCCGGAGATTTGATTTATATTGTCGGTGAAACGAATCCTGAGTTTGGAGGCAGTGAACTGCAAGGCATGCTGGAAGGACGCCACTTTGGGAAAGCGCCAGCCATTGATCTCGAAATAGAATCACACCGCCAGAACCAAGTGTTAACAGCGATCCGCTCTGGCCTTGTAGAATCCGCTCATGATTTAGCTGAAGGTGGTCTTGGGGTAGCTTTAGCGGAGAGCCTGTTTGAGCAGGAACTCGGTTGCGAAGTGTATGTTGATGGCGATGTTACAACAGCTTTATTCTCTGAAACCCAGTCACGCTTTATGATCTCAGTCAAACCAGATAATAAAAAAGCGTTTGAGCAAGCGGTGGCAGACGCACGCTTAATCGGAACTGTAACCCATGACGGCATTTATCGTGTGAAAGCTGGTGATCAATTGGTCTTGGAAGAGCAGACATCTGTGCTGAAACAAACTTGGAAAGGAGCTATTCCATGCTTGGTGAAATCAAAGGCTTAAACGAAGAGTGCGGCATTTTTGGGATATGGGGACATCCGGAATCGGCTCAACTGACGTATTACGGGTTACATGCGTTGCAGCACCGCGGGCAAGAAGGGGCTGGAATCATTACGAGCGATGGAGAACAATTGAAGCTTGCCAAAGGGCACGGACTGATCAACGAAGTTTTTTCTCAACATCAATTGGATGAGTTGAAAGGTCATGCTTCCATGGGACATGTCCGTTATGCGACGGCAGGAGACGGGGGTTATGAAAATATACAGCCCCTTTTATTCCGGTCTCAAACTGGAGGACTTGCACTTGCCCACAATGGAAACCTCGTCAATGCCCAAGCACTGAAAAACCAGCTTGAGGCACAGGGCAGCATTTTGCAGACGACTTCCGATACGGAAGTCGTCGCTCACTTGATCAAACGAGCACGCCATCTGGAACTTGATCAGGCGATCGCAGAAGCGCTCTCCATGATCAAAGGAGCCTATGCATTTCTAATGATGACCGAGGAAAAAATGTTCGTTGCTAATGATCCGCGGGGATTACGTCCGCTCTGTCTTGGTCATTTGGGGGAATCATGGGTAGTCTCTTCAGAAACGTGTGCATTCGACATTATTGGTGCCACCTATGACCGTGAAGTTAAGCCTGGAGAATTGCTGATCATCTCAGATGAAGGTGTGGAATCCAAGCGTTTCTCGGCACCCATTCAACGTACGCTTTGCTCGATGGAATATGTTTATTTCTCTCGTCCGGACAGCAACTTAGACGGAAAAAATGTTCACGCCTCCCGAAAACGTATGGGGAAAGCCTTGGCTAAGGAAGCCCCAATTGAAGCGGATGTCGTAACGGGTGTGCCCGACTCAAGTATTTCAGCTGCCATCGGATACGCTGAAGAGGCTGGACTTCCCTATGAGCTTGGTTTGATTAAAAACCGATATGTAGGCAGAACGTTCATACAGCCGTCTCAAGAGCTTCGTGAACAAGGGGTGAAAATGAAGCTGTCAGCAGTAAGAGGAATTGTTGAAGGCAAACGTGTCGTCATGGTTGATGACTCTATCGTTCGCGGGACGACGAGCCGCCGAATTGTAAAGATGCTGAAGGAAGCGGGAGCGAAGGAAGTGCACGTTCGAATCGCCTCTCCTCCGATTAAGAACCCTTGCTATTACGGCATTGATACCTCGAACAGCGGTGAATTGATTGCCGCTAACAATACCGTTGAAGAAATCGAGGAGCAAATCGGAGCGGACAGCTTAGCTTATCTAACTCCGGAAGGTTTGAATGAAGCCATATATGAAGGGGAAGAGTCGATGGAACACGGCGGCTGCATGGCCTGCTTTACCGGAAACTATCCGACGGAAATCTATCCGAACACGGTTCACCCTTATGAAAAAGCGTAAAGAAATGGAGGAGCAGCGATGAGCCAATCTTATAAACAGGCTGGGGTCGATGTTGAAGCGGGCTACGAAGCCGTCGACCGTATGAAAAAACACGTACAGCGAACGATGCGCAAAGAAGTGCTCGGCGGCCTCGGTGCTTTTGCCGGACTGTTCGATATCAGTGAGATGAATTACGAAAAACCAGTCCTCGTTACCGGAACCGACGGAGTCGGTACAAAGTTGAAGCTCGCCTTTCAAATGGACAAACATGATACCATCGGTGTTGATGTCGTTGCGATGTGTGTAAACGACATCGTCGCTCAAGGTGCCGATCCACTTTTATTTCTTGACTATATTGCCTGCGGAAAAAATGAACCTGAGCGGATTGAGCAGATCGTCAAAGGCATTGCTGATGGCTGTGAACAGTCGGGTGCTGCTCTTGTTGGTGGGGAAACAGCTGAAATGCCCGGCATGTATGAGCTTGATGAGTATGATCTTGCCGGTTTTGTCGTCGGAATGGCTGACAAAGATAGCATCATCACAGGCGACTCGATTCAGCCTGGCGACGTGTTGATTGGGCTCCCATCCACGGGCGTTCACTCCAACGGCTTTTCCTTAGTCAGGAAAGTCATCGACAACAATGGACTTGATTTGAATAAAACTTATCCTGAATTCGACCGCCCACTTGGCGAAGAGTTATTGACGCCAACGAACATCTACGTAAAGGCGGTTCAAGGTTTGAGAGAAGCAGTCAGCGTTAAAGGACTCGCCCATATTACAGGCGGTGGTTTTTATGAGAACGTTCCCCGTACTTTGCCGGAAGGGCTTGGAGCAAGGATCGAAACGAACAGCTGGCCGGTACCGGAGATCTTCAACTTTTTACAAAAAGAAGGCAGGATCCCTGAGGACGATATGTATGGCGTCTTTAATATGGGAATCGGGATGGTTGCCGTTGTGTCTGAAGACGAGGCTGAAGCAGCTGTTGCTTCCCAGAAGAACGCTTTTGTTATCGGAAAAGTCACAGAACAGGAAGGGATTCACTGGTCATGATGAATTTAGCTGTATTTGCTTCAGGTACGGGGTCGAATTTTGACGCCATTATCCAGGCCATTGAAGAAGGAAAGCTTGATGCTCAAGTTTCTCTTCTTGTTTGCGACCGGGTGGGGGCGTCTGTCATTGAAAAAGCGCAGCGTCATTCTGTAGATACGGTTGTCTTTACGCCCAAGGTTTATGAAAATAAAGCAGCTTATGAGCGAGCGTTACTTGAGGACTGTCGAACAAGAAACATCGATTACATTATTCTTGCAGGCTATATGCGCTTGATCGGGCCTACCCTGCTAGAGCCCTATCAGAACCGGATTCTGAACATTCATCCTTCCCTTTTGCCGGCGTTCCCTGGAAAAGATGCCATCGGACAGGCATTTGAAAAAAAGGTTAAAATCACAGGGGTTACCGTTCATTTTGTAGATGACGGGATGGACACAGGACCGATTATCGATCAGGAAGCGGTTCGAATTGAAGACACCGATACCGAAGAAGATGTAAAAAGGAAAATTCAAGCGGTCGAGCATCGCCTATACCCGAAAGTTATACAATCACTACTCGTCAAGGAGGAATCTCTATGAAAAAGCGCGCCTTACTCAGCGTATCCAATAAACAAGGGTTAACCAACTTTGCTAAACAACTACATGAACTAGATTATGAGCTTGTTTCTACAGGGGGCACCAAACGAGTGATCGAGGAAGCCGGCATTCCGGTTCGATCGATTTCAGAAATTACGGAGTTCCCGGAAATCATGGATGGACGCGTGAAAACCCTGCACCCATCTGTGCACGGCGGCCTGCTTGCTAAACGAAGCAATGGTGAGCATATGAATCAGATTGAGGAACTCGGTATCCAGCCGATCGACCTTGTTGCCGTCAATTTGTATCCATTCAAAGAAACGATTGCAAAAGAAGACGTGACAGAAGCGGAAGCTATTGAAAACATCGATATCGGTGGTCCTACAATGCTTCGTGCAGCCGCAAAAAGTTTTGAAGATGTGGCCGTTGTGGTCGATCCAACTGATTACAATGAAGTCATCGAAGGATTGAAATCTGAAAACTTAAGCTATGAGGTCCGTCGTAAGCTAGCTGCGAAAGTGTTCCGTCATACAGCTAACTATGATGCAATGATTGCCGAATATTTCACCACTCTAACAGAAGAAGCTTATCCAGAAACTTATTCCGTGACGTATGAAAAAGTTCAGTCCTTACGTTATGGAGAGAACCCTCATCAGTCTGCTTCTTTTTACAAAAAAGCAAACTACGAAGGGGCATCTCTTGCCAATGCGGAGCAGTTGAACGGAAAAGAACTTTCCTACAACAATATACAGGATGCAAATGCTGCCTTAGAAGTAGTGCTTGAATTTAATCAACCGGCAGCCGTTGCGGTCAAGCACATGAACCCTTGTGGTGTAGGTGTCGGTGATACGCTCTATGACGCTTACGTGAAAGCTTATGAAGGAGATCCTGTTTCTATTTTTGGTGGAATTGTCGCGTTGAACCGTGAAGTCGATGCAGACACAGCGGCTAAACTGAAGGAGATTTTCCTAGAGATCATCATCGCGCCATCTTTCAGTCAAGAAGCGCTTGATCTGTTAACGAAGAAAAAGAATCTTAGACTGTTAACCGTAGATATGAAGAAGCCAGAAGCGCAAACGCATAAGCTGACAAGCGTTGGCGGTGGCTTACTTGTACAGGATACCGACGAAGGTTCTTTAGATGATGTCGAACTTGAAGTCGCAACGGATCGTGAACCGTCAGAGCAAGAGCTGCATGACTTGAAACTCGGATGGAAAGTTGTGAAACATGTGAAGTCGAACGCGATCGTCGTTGCAAAAGGCGACCGCACATTAGGAGTTGGCGCAGGTCAGATGAACCGTGTAGGCGCAGCTAAAATCGCACTCGAACAGTCAGGAGGTAAAGCGGAAGGGAGCATCATGGCATCTGACGCATTTTTCCCAATGCCAGATACGGTGGAAGCAGCTGCAGAAGCTGGTGTAAAAGCAATTATACAGCCGGGTGGATCGAAGCGTGATCAAGATTCAATTGATGCTTGCAATAAGCATGGCGTGGCAATGGTCTTTACTAGAATGCGTCACTTCAAACATTAAATCACAGGGGTGAATGGGATGAATATTTTGGTAATCGGTCGTGGAGGCCGTGAGCATAGTCTGATACAGAAGCTAGCTGAGAGCAAACAGGCGGACAAAATTTTTGCTGCACCAGGGAACGCTGGTATGGAAGAAGTTGCTGAACGAGTGGCTATACCGGAGACCGATCAGAAGAAGCTTGTTACTTTTGCAAAAGAAAATGGAGTAGACCTAACCATTGTAGGACCTGAAAATCCATTACTGGAAGGACTAGTCGATATCTTCCAATCGGCAGGCCTGAAGGTTTTCGGACCGACCTATGCAGCCGCTATGATTGAAGGAAGCAAACATTTTGCTAAGAAGATCATGGCGAAGTATGAGATTCCTACGGCAGACTACCAGGCATTCACTAATCTAGAAGCGGCTAAAGCGTACATTCGTGAAAAAGGCGCACCTATTGTTGTCAAAGCGGACGGCCTGGCTGCTGGAAAAGGTGTGGTCGTCGCGGAGAAAGTGGAGGAGGCGCTAAAAGCAGCTGAGGATATGCTTGAAAAAGGACAGTTTGGCGAGGCAAGCAAAGAGATCGTTGTTGAGGAATTTTTACAAGGAGAAGAATTTTCTCTAATGGCATTTGTCAATGGTTCTAACGTGTACCCAATGATTCCTGCAAAAGATCATAAGCGTGCGTTTGAAGGGGACCATGGTCCAAACACAGGCGGCATGGGTGCGTTTGCTCCAGTTCCGGAACTGCCAGAAGCGGATTATCAGACTGCGGTCAACTCCATCCTGCAGCCGGCGGCAGATGCACTTGTTAAAGAAGGGCGCCCATTTACCGGAATTCTCTATGCAGGGCTGATTCAGACAGACAGAGGCCCGAAAGTGATTGAATTTAACGCACGTTTTGGTGATCCAGAGACGCAGGTAGTCCTGCCTCTATTGGAAAACGACCTTGTCCAGGTGATTGTAGATGTGCTGAATGAGAAAGATCCTGAACTTCGTTGGGCAGACAAAACTTGCGCAGGGGTGGTTGTTGCTTCGAGCGGCTATCCGGGGGGATATGAGAAAGGACGGCCAGTTCCTGTTATAAGTGGAAAAACTAACGTCTATACAGTGCATGCCGGTACGGAAAAAAGCGAGCATGGCTATGTATCCAGTGGAGGGCGTGTCCTGCTCGTTGGAGCGGTAGAAAAGAGCCTCCCTCAAGCACTGGAAGAGGTCTATGAACATTTGCAGATGTTCGAAGGCAATAAAGACTTTTATTACAGACGTGATATCGGGATTTCATCGATTTCGTCGACGCACCCCTACGTAAAATAGAGCGGCTATGGTACCAATGACTGTTACAATCACGAATCCGACATCTGTGAAATATTCTAAAAAATCCATATCGTTTTCATCCTTTATAGAAAGGACGGGGATTGTCCCCGTCCTATTTTATTTATATCTTAAGACAATAGGTGCAAGCAAGATCATCGTTATTACATCACTTCTTCAGTAAATTCCTGATCCCAATCTTCCTCTAGACCGTCATCTTCATAAACGATCTCATCATACATCGCTGTCATTGGGCAGTAGCGAACGATTCCTTCCGCCACCTTCATGGCTGCGATGATAACCATCATACGCTGAACAAACGAATCTTCCTGCTTCTGGCCTTGCATTGACAAAAATGTCAGCATGCTTAGCCCGGCAGTGATACGAACCATAGAGTTGATAATCCCGATATTTTGTATCACGTAGGTTCCTCCTTAGCAAGTAGGGTTTTCCTGTGTTACGATAGAACATATTGAAACAAGGGAGGACGCTCCATGAATGAAACACGATTCCGTTGGCGTAATCGGCAGTTGCGTGAACATGCGGCTGTCATCGATGGCACACAAGCGCCAACTAAACTGATCAAAAATACAACCTATTTGAACGTATATATGAAACAATGGATGACAGGGCACATCTGGCTGTATGAGGATCGTATCCTCTACACAGGGCCGGAGCTTCCTGCCAATACAGACGGAACAGAAATCATTGATGGGAAGGACAGTTATATTGTCCCAGGCTACGTTGAGCCTCACGCCCATCCGTTTCAGTTATATAATCCCCGAAGCTTGGCGGAATATGCAGCCAGGACAGGGACCACCACGCTGATTAACGATAATCTTATGTGGCTTTTTTTAACAGAAAAAGAGAAAGCGTTTTCTTTATTGGAAGAATTCATGAATCTTCCCGCAACGATGTACTGGTGGGCGCGTTTTGACCCTCAGACTGTGCTCAGGGAAGAAAAGAAACAGCACTTTGATGAACAAGTGCTCTCCTGGATTGAACATGATGCAGTCATCCAGGGAGGGGAACTAACGGCATGGCCAGATGTTCTCTACGGCGGTGATGAACAAATTCTTCATTGGATGCAGGAAACGAAGCGGGCAAGAAAACCGCTGGAAGCCCACCTTCCTGGCGCTTCACAAAAAACACTAGTCAAAATGAGACTGTTAGGCATGGACTCTGAGCATGAATCGATGACGGCGGAAGATGTGATCAAACGTCTGGAAGTTGGTTACCAAACCGGACTTCGCTATTCTTCCATTCGCCCTGACCTTCCCGATATCCTTAAGGGACTGAAAAAGCATAATCACACCCACTTCGATCATATGATGTACACAACGGACGGATCTACGCCTGGCTTTTATCGTGAAGGACTGATCAATCAATGTATAAAAATTGCGATTGAAGAAGGTGTTCCGGTCCTGGATGCTTATATGATGGCGACTTATCAGCCAGCCCGGCATTTCGGTATTGAAAATCGGGTTGGAAGTGTTAACGCAGGGAGAGTGGCTCACCTCAACTTTTTGAAAGATCCAAAAGACCCGACTCCTCATTCTGTTATTGCAAAAGGAGAATGGGTAAAGCGGGATGGCGAGATGATTCAAACCGAATCGACGATTCCTTGGGAGAAAAATGGTGTGACCCCATTATCATTAGATTGGGAGGTTGCGGAAGGGGATATGCAGTTCTCAATGCCGATTGGAATGGAAATGATTAATGATGTGATCATGAAGCCGTATGCAATCGATATTGATGCCTCAGCAGAACGCCTGTCTCACGAGACGAATGAAGCCTTCCTCATGTTTATGGATCGGGATGGAGAGTGGACTGTCAATACGTTGCTAAAAGGGTTCACGAACTCTCTGGGAGCCATTGCCAGCTCTTATTCCAATACAGGCGATTTGATCCTTATCGGAAAATCACGCTCTGACATGAAAAAAGCCTTCAAGAGAATGAAAGAACTCGGAGGTGGAATTGTGCTCGTGAATGATGGAAAAGTGATCTTTGAACTGCCTCTTCCATTAGGTGGTGTCATGTCTGACTTACCCCTTCCTGAGCTTATGGAAAAGGAAGCAGAATTGAAACAACACTTGAAATCTCATGGTTTTTCTTATTCCGACCCAGTCTATACACTGCTCTTTTTATCTTCCATGCATCTGCCTTACATCCGCATCACACCACTCGGTATCATGGATGTGAAAAAGAAAGAGGTACTCTTTCCTTCGATAATGCGTTAAAATAAAAGAGGGAAGTGTTAAAAGTGAGAAAGCTTACGTTTTTAAGTGTCACCTTTTTCTCCCTATTTCTACTTAGTGCCTGTGCATCTGTAGGAAAAGGGATGGAAATAAATCAAGAGACGGCGTTTGAACAAGAACCGAAAGAGATAGAAGGTTCCCAAGACAAAGAACAGCAGCAAACGGACGACAACATATATCCTTTAACAGGACAAGCGATGGAAGAAGTAAGCCAGCATCGGGTCATTGGTGTAATGATTAATAACCATACGAAGGCAAGACCGCAGTCGGGTCTAAGCCAGGCAGATATCGTCTATGAAGTGCTGGCAGAAGGGCAGATCACACGCTTCCTCGCTTTGTTTCACAGCCGGATTCCTGATACAATTGGACCGGTAAGAAGCGCGCGACCATACTATTTCGAGATCGCTTCCGCTTTTAATTCGGTTTATTTGTATCATGGAGCATCAACAGCCATTAACCGTAAGATCGCAGCCAATGGTATTCATTATCTGGACGGATCGTTGTACGACAACAATGGCTGGCTGTTTCAGCGGTCTTCGGAGCGGTCAGCTCCGCACAATTCCTATTTGATTACAGCAGGGCTAGATCAGGCACTGACCAATAAAGATTATCCTCAGGATCATGAAGTCGCACCACTTCCATTTTCAAAAGAGAAGCCTATAGATGGAACAGACGCCAACGGTGTGACCATCACTTACTCCGAACACCCTGAAGAAGTCGTCACATTCACGTATGATGAGGCGAGCGGCCGGTATTTGCGTTCGAGTGATGGAGAACCTTCATTTGATGCCGCCAATGAAGAGCGTCTTGCCGTTGATAATGTCATGATTGTCGAGACTGAACATCAAATCATCGACAGCAAAGGCCGGCGTGATATTGATTTAACATCCGGTGGAAAAGGGTATTTAATACAAAAAGGGAAAGTAAAAGAAATAGAATGGAAAAATATCGATGGGCGCATTTTGCCCTATGACAATGAAGAGCCATTGTCGTTTGTTCCAGGGCAGACATGGGTAAATATCGTTCCTAAAAATGCAGCCGTCACTGTTAATGATTAGAGGAGGACTGATGCTATGCAAATAGACAAACTGAGAGGAAAAACGCTTGACCAGCTTTTTGAAGCCATTTTATCCCTGCAGAATGTAGAAGAATGCTACGAGTTTTTTGATGACTTAGCGACAATGAATGAGGTGCAGTCACTCGCCCAGCGTCTAGAAGTGGCACGTATGTTGAGGGAGGGCTTCACGTATCATAAAATCGAGACGGAAACAGGAGCCTCAACGGCGACGATTTCCCGCGTGAAGCGCTGCTTAAATTACGGGAATGACGCTTACACGCTTGCGCTTGATCGTGTCCAGGAAAAGAAAACTGAATAGTTTTGGGAAGGACTGCCTCTCTCATAGAGCAGTCTTTTTTGTTTGAGCTCAGGCGGATGACAAATACCATTGCCCGTTCACGAGCATAAATCCCTTCTAAGAAGAGCTTGACAAGCATACGCTAGTAGAAACTTGTCTACCTCGAAGGGGATTTTTATAATGAAGTCCTTTCTTAAAAAAGGAATAGCGATCCTTGCTGGAAGTATGCTCCTGTCGCTCGGAATCAATTTTTTTCTAATCCCTGATCATGTTCTTGATGGCGGGATGATTGGACTTGGTCTGATCGCTAATTACGTATGGGGACTCAAAGTCGGCTTTACAATCATTTGCTTCAGCATACCGATATTTACGCTAGCGTGGTTCCACTATCGCGCTTATTTTTATAACAGTCTACATGGACTGCTCGTTTCCTCTCTTTCGATCGATGTATTGAGTGGTCTTCGCGACTATCACCTGGCACTCGATCCGGCCGTGAGTTCCATCCTTGGGGGAGCACTAGTGGGTGGTGGTATCGGATTAATGCTTAGGAATAAGACGAGCACGGGCGGGACCGACCTGCTCGCTCAGATGATATCCGATTGGCTGAAGATGAACGTCGGCTTTGTCATTTTTGCATTTGATTTGTTAATTATAGGTGTGAGCGGCTACCTTTTCTCCACACAGACGCTCCTGCTGTCGACGATTACAATTTTGAGTGTGGCTTTGGTTACGATGCTTTGTACCTCTTCAAGGTTTCTTCACCATGCAACCCCTCATTAGAAACTGCTTTCCTTGGAAGGCGGTTTTTTTGCTTGGAAAAGGAGATCGGGAACAATCACCATTAGCTACGGAACAAATAGCTTGCGTTAGGGAACAATCCTCTCACGTTAGGGAACAAACCAGACTAGCCAGGGAACAAATCTCCCTCCACCCACAGCGAGTCAAAAAAACTTCATCAATTTTTCTCTGCCGTATCCATTCATTCCATGTAGCAAAGTTTGCTATAATGAGTGAATGGATATCTGTTTTTTTGGAGGACAGAAATGGAAAAAATGAACGAGTGGGATCATGTCTTTAAGCTTGATCCGAACAAAAAGATTAGCGACCAAGACCTACAATCTGTTTGCGAATCGGGTACAGACGCCATCATTGTAGGCGGAACGGATGGAGTCACATTCGAAAATGTACATGATCTATGGGAACGGATTGAGCCTTACGAGGTTCCTTGTCTATTGGAAATCTCGGATATAGAAGCAATCACCCCCGGGTTCGATGGTTATCTTATTCCAATTGTGCTGAACAGTCAGCACAAGAAGTGGTTGCTGGATATCCAGCATCACGCAGTGAAAGAATATGGAGACATCATCGACTGGAAGAGCATGGCCACAGAGGGCTATTGTGTGCTGAATCCAGATGCAAAAGTGTATCAGCATACCAATTGCTATCTGCCGGATGATGCAGACGTTCTCGCATATGCACGTATAGCAGAGCACCTCTTCCAATTACCCATTTTTTACTTAGAGTACAGCGGAACTTACGGGGATCCGAAGCTCGTTCAAAGGATTGCCGAAGAATTGAATCAAACGACACTGTTTTACGGCGGTGGCATCCACACACCTGAGCAGGCTCGGGAAATGAGTGCTCATGCGGATGTGATCGTCGTCGGAAATATCATTTATGAAAATATACAGGCCGCACTGGCAACGGTGCAGGCGGCAAAATCAACCTAAGGATGGTGGACCATGACACAAGCAATGAATCCTTTAGTAAAAGGTTTGAATGAACAGCAGCGAAACGCAGTGATCCATACCGAAGGACCACTTTTGATTATGGCAGGGGCAGGAAGTGGTAAGACTCGTGTACTTACTCACCGTATTGCCTACTTATTAAGTGAAAAAGATGTAGCGCCCCGGAACATTTTGGCGATTACATTTACAAATAAAGCCGCACGCGAGATGAAAGAGCGTGTCGAGAGGCTTGTCGGCAAAGATGGAGAAAAAATTTGGATGTCGACGTTTCACTCGATGTGTGTAAGAATTCTTCGTCGTGATATCGATCGGGTTGGATATGACAGAAACTTTTCTATCCTGGATTCCAGTGACCAGCTCTCTGTGATAAAACAGGTGCTGAAGGAAATCAATCTTGACCCGAAAAAATGGGATCCACGCGCGATGTTAGGCGCAATCAGTAACGCGAAAAACGAATTAATGACTGCCGAAGATTATGCCAAGCAGGCTGGCAATATGCACGAAGAACAGATTGCCGAGATTTACAAAGGGTACCAGAAGAAGCTGCGTAAAAACCAGTCGCTCGACTTTGATGATCTGATCATGCAGACGTTGTCTCTTTTCGACCGTGTTCCTGAAGTGCTTGAATATTATCAGCGCCGTTTCCAGTACATTCACGTTGATGAGTATCAAGACACGAACCACGCGCAGTACCAGCTCGTAAAACACCTTGCGAGCCGTTATCAGAACCTTTGTGTTGTGGGTGATTCTGACCAGTCGATTTACGCATGGCGCGGGGCAGACATTCAGAACATCTTGAACTTTGAAAATGACTATCCGAATGCGAAAACGATTTTGCTTGAACAAAACTACCGTTCTACCGAGCTGATTCTCAACGCCGCGAATAACGTCATCGATAACAATTCTGGCCGTAAGCCGAAGCGTTTGTGGACCGACAACAGCGGTGGAGAGAAGATCCATTACTATCAAGCTGGTACTGAACGTGAGGAAGGTCTTTTTGTCACAGATAAAATTGAGGATCTCGTTCGTCAGGGCCGCTTCCAATACAAAGATGTGGCGATTCTTTACCGTACGAACGCCCAGTCCCGTACGATCGAGGAAACGTTCGTTAAAGCCGGCATCCCATACCAGATGATCGGCGGCACGAAGTTCTACGATCGGAAGGAAATTAAGGACATGCTTGCGTATTTGCGTTTAATTGCTAACCCGAACGACGACCTCAGCTTCCAGCGTGTCGTCAATGAACCGAAGCGCGGTGTTGGGAAAACGAGCATGGACAAGATGATGGCGTATGCAACTGATCATGACATCTCGCTTTATGAAGCGGCAGCAGAAGTCGATTTTGTCGGTGTAAGCGCAAAAGCGGCGAAGTCGATCATGAGCTTCCGTAAGATGATTCAAAACTGGACCCAGCAGCAGGAATTCTTATCAGCAACCGACATGGTTCAGGAAGTTATCGATAAAACCGGATATGAAGAAATGCTCATGAACGAAAAGAGCATTGAAGCACAAAGCCGTCTTGAAAACATTGAAGAATTTAAATCTGTTACAAAGAACTTCGAAGAGAACGCAGAAGATAAGACGTTGATCGCGTTTTTAACAGATCTTGCGTTGATCGCGGATATCGATTCCATGAATGAAGACCCTAGTAGTGACGACACCGTAACCTTGATGACGCTGCACTCTGCGAAAGGACTGGAGTTCCCTGTCGTGTTCTTGATTGGGATGGAAGAGAGCGTCTTCCCGCACAGCCGTGCCCTAATGGACGATGAAGAATTGGAAGAGGAACGCCGTCTTGCTTACGTAGGGATTACTCGTGCCGAGAAGCAGCTGTTTATTACTCATGCAAAAATGCGTACGCTATATGGCCGTACCAATATGAATCCGATCAGCCGCTTCATTAATGAAATCCCTGAAGAACTCCTAGAAGGCAAGGAGCAAAAAGAGGAGCTTCCATTCTTCAACAAGAAAAAAGAAGCGTCTCCTTTCCAAAAACAATCGCTGCGTCCAGAAAAACGGGCAGCGAAGAAAATTGAGAAGAACAAAGGCACCGGTGCGGAAAAAGCGAGCTGGCAGCCGGGTGACAAAGCTGTGCATAAGAAGTGGGGCGAAGGAACAGTCGTCAAGGTCCAGGGTGAAGGCGATGCGATGGAGCTGGATATCGCGTTCCCGGCACCGACTGGCATTAAGCGTCTACTGGCACGTTTTGCTCCGATTACGAAAGCGTAAGGATGTGGAAGGAAGATGAATGGATCTGAAGCGAAAGAAAGAATTGACGCTTTGAAACAAGAGCTTGAACAATACAATTATGAATACCACACGCTTGATCAACCAAGTGTTTCAGACTATGAATATGATAAAAAAATGCGTGAGCTGATTGATTTAGAGGAGGAGTTTCCGGAGCACCAGACGCCCGATTCTCCCTCTCAGCGCGTTGGTGGAGCTCCGCTTGAAGCGTTTGAGAAAGTCCAGCATATCATCCCTATGCTCAGCCTCGGGAATGCATTTGATGACCAGGAGCTACGCGATTTTGATCGCCGCGTCCGTAATGGTACCAATGAAGATGTAAACTATGTCTGCGAGTTGAAAATTGATGGCCTCGCTGTGTCTCTTCGTTATGAGGACGGCTTGTTCGTCCGCGGTGCCACTCGTGGTGACGGTACGACAGGTGAGGACATTACCAAAAACTTGAAGACGATTCGCAATATTCCTCTTCGGCTTAAGAAACCCGAGACGCTTGAAGTCCGCGGAGAAGCGTATATGCCGAAGCGCTCGTTCATGGCGTTGAATGAAGCGCGTGAAGCCAATGAGGATGAGCCATTTGCGAACCCTCGAAATGCAGCGGCAGGTTCACTGCGTCAGCTCGATCCGAAGATTGCAGCTAAGCGTAATCTGGATATCTTTTTATATGGGGTTGGCCAGTGGGAGGATGATCCAGCTGATTCCCACAGCGAACGCTTAGAAAAGTTAAAAGAACTCGGATTAAAAACGAACCCGGAATGGAAAAAGTGTAACAATATTGACGAAGTCATCGACTATGTTCATAGCTGGGTGGAACGCCGGGCGGATCTTGACTATGAAATTGACGGCATTGTAATAAAAGTGGATCGTCTTGATCAGCAGGAAACGCTTGGATTCACAGCGAAAAGCCCACGCTGGGCAACGGCCTACAAGTTTCCAGCTGAAGAAGCTGTAACACACCTCCGTGACATTGAGCTCAGCGTTGGCCGTACAGGGGTCGTTACACCGACTGCCATTCTTGATCCGGTAAAAGTCGCTGGTACGACCGTGCAACGCGCATCTCTTCATAACGAAGACTTGATCCGTGAGAAGGACATCCGCATTGGGGATACAGTGGTCATTAAAAAAGCAGGCGATATCATTCCGGAAGTTGTCCGAGTCATGGAGGATCAGCGTGAAGGCAACGAAGAGCCGTTTTCCATGCCAGAAACATGCCCTGAATGTGACAGTAAACTCGTCCGTCTGGAAGAAGAAGTAGCGCTAAGATGTATCAATCCGAACTGTCCCGCGCAGCTTCGTGAAGGGCTGATTCACTTTGTTTCGCGAAATGCAATGGATATTGAAGGACTTGGGGAAAAAGTGATCGCACAGCTTTTCCAGGAACAACTCATCCATAACATTGCTGATCTTTATAAGCTTGAGCGCGAACAGCTGTTGGAGCTTGAACGTATGGGTGAAAAATCGGTGCAGAATCTTTTGCAGGCTATCGAAGCTTCGAAAGAGAATTCGTTGGAGCGTCTGCTTTTCGGGCTCGGTGTCCGATACGTCGGAACGAAAGCAGCAAATACTCTAGCTCAGGAATTTGAAACGATGGACAACCTGCTAGAAGCGGATGCTGAAAGACTCGAAGCTATTCCAGAAATCGGAGAAAAGATGGCCGACTCTATCGCGCGTTACTTCGCTAAACCTCAGGTCATCCAGTTATTGGAAGAGTTAAAAGGTCTCGGGTTGAACATGGAATATAAAGGACCAAAGAAGAGTGAACAGCCGGAGGATTCACCGTTTAAAGACAAAACTATCGTACTTACTGGAAAAATGGAAAACTACAGCCGTTCAGAGGCGAAGAAAATCGTAGAGGAGCTCGGAGGCAAGATAACAGGAAGTGTCAGTAAAAATACAGACCTTCTGATTGCTGGGGAAGACGCCGGTTCCAAATATACGAAAGCCTCTGATTTAGGTATTGAAATTTGGGATGAAGAAGAGTTTACGAAAGCTTTATCCAACTAGGGAGTGGAAAGACCATGAGGAAGCTGCACGCACTGTTGTTAAGTTCGTTGCTGTTTATAAGCGCGTGTACCCCGGTTTTTGACAATAGAGAAGAAGTCATTCAAGAAACGAAAGACGAAAATAGCAACCAGACAGCTATCGTCCCAAGCTATACGATGTCAGAAGAGAATTATCGGATGATTTTGACGGAAAGTAGTCCAAAAGTAGCTAAGGCAAGAACGGTGACAACTAACCAAATGGGGAATCGGCTGGACATCGCCGAATTCGAAAGTGGGCTTCGACGTCATTCAAAAGAATATTTTAGTCCAGAAGAGTACTTCTTTCAGCCTGGACAGTTCCTTTCACAAGACACACTGTTAAGCTGGCTATCCAGATATACGGAAAAAAATGAAGAAGGCTTGAATCCCGAATTGAATGAAGACGAAGCTTCTGAGGAGGATTTTCGGCAAAATCCGAAATACATCTCCAATATCATTGAACAAGATTATCTTGTAAAAAAAGACAAGAAGGTCGTTGAGGTTCAAGGTGTGACTATAGGCATTTCACTTCGCACAGTCTATAATTTCACTACTGAGGATCGCGATTATAAGGAAAACCACTCTACTGAAGAACTTTTGAAAAAAGGAAAAGCGTACGCCGGAGAAATTTTGACTCGCCTTAGAGAACGTGAAGAACTGAAGGACGTACCGATCGTTTTTGCTCTATATGAAGAGGAAGAAGCAAGATCTAAGGTCCCAGGCAAATTTCTTAGCAAAACGTATGTGGATGGATCGGACAGTAAAATCAAAGATTGGAAGTCGATCAATGAGAAACATGTGCTTTTCCCATCAAAAGAAGCAGAGAAAGACTATTTTGAGGATTCACAGATTTTCTCAGACTTCCGCAAAGAAGTTTCTGATTACTTCCCAAACTTTGTAGGCATGATCGGAAACGGATTCTATGTGGATGACGAACTGAAGCAGGTATCCATTGATATTCCGATTCAATTCCATTCGCAATCAGAAGTCGTCGGGTTTACTCAGTATGTCTACAGCCTTGTGGTTGAAATGTTCCCTGAGCATTATTCCGTCGAGGTGAACATTAAGAGCATGGACCGTCAGGAAAGCTTAATTGTGAAAAAAGCAGGGAAAGAAGAACCTTTCGTCCACATTTATGAATAAAAGCTAAAGCCGTATGGATTTTACTGTCCATACGGCTTTTTATAGGAATTTTTTCTAACAATCAGACAAACGTTAGGAATCAGCCTTGAATTTGCCGCGTAATCATTCATTTTTAACAAAATCCACTAATTCATTCTTGAATTAATTAGAATCCATATTTCGACAAGGAACGCAATGAAGAAATATAAGAAAGTAAATTAGATTATGAGAACGATATCAGAATCAAATCGCAAATTTCAGGAATATTTGAGGCTAAATCGACGAATTTCAGATGAAAGAATTTGAACTGGTGAGAGGGTTACGATAAAATTATGAATGGAAACGCTTGAAGTGGTAATTTTCGAAAAAATCACGTGGCGTCTAACCTCATTTACTTTCAAGGAGGCGGTTTAGCATGGTAGTACCTTACAAACATGAACCATTTACCGATTTTAGCGTGGAAGAAAATCGTAGAGCATTGGAAGCTGCGATCAAACAGGTTGAGTCTGACTTAGGCAAAGACTACCCGTTAATTATCGGCGGAGAAAGGATCATGACGGATGACAAGATTAAAGTCGTGAATCCAGCAAATAAGAAAGAAGTTATTGGTTATGTTTCAAAAGCGAATCAGGATTTGGCTGAGAAAGCTCACCGAATCGCAGACGAAACGTTCGACTGGTGGCGCAAGACCAAAGCCCAGTTTCGCGCGGACATACTGTTCCGTGCTGCAGCGATCGTCCGCCGTCGTAAGCATGAATTCACTGCGCATCTAGTCAAAGAAGGTGGAAAGCCTTGGAAAGAAGCAGATGCAGATACAGCTGAAGCTATTGATTTTATGGAGTTTTACGGACGTCAGATGCTTGAGATTGATAAAGGAGTAGAAATCAACTCACGTCCAATCGAAAATAACCGTTTCCACTACATTCCACTTGGTGTCGGAGTTGTCATTTCCCCATGGAACTTTTTGTTCGCCATCATGTGCGGAACGACGGTTGCAGCCATGGTTTCCGGCAACACCGTATTACTTAAACCAGCAAGCGCAACACCTATTATCGCTTATAAGATGATGGAAGTGCTTGAAGAAGCAGGTCTTCCTAAAGGTGTTATCAATTATATTCCAGGAAGCGGGAAAGAAGTGGGCGACTACCTTGTCGATCACCCACGCACTCGTTTTGTAAGCTTTACTGGATCCCGAGAAGTCGGTACACGCATTTTCGAACGTGCCGCGAAAGTTCACGAAGGTCAAAAATGGTTGAAGCGCACAATTATCGAAATGGGCGGTAAAGATACCATTGTCGTTGACAAAGATTCCGATCTTGAGCTAGCTGCAGATGCAATTACGTATTCTGCTTTCGGTTTCTCAGGTCAAAAATGTTCGGCTTGCTCCCGTGTCGTAGCGCATGAAGAAGTGTATGACGAGCTTCTTGACCGTGTGGTTCATAAGACAAAAGAACACGTCAATTACGGTGATCCTACAGACAATAGCCATTATATGGGGCCGGTCATCGACCAAGGTGCTTATGACAAGATTATGGACTATATTAAGATTGGTAAAGAAGAAGGTAAGCTAATGGCTGGCGGTAAAGGCGACGATAGTAAAGGGTGGTTTATCGAGCCGACTGTCTTTGCTGACCTTGCACCTGATGCAACCATTATGCAGGAAGAAATTTTTGGACCTGTCGTCGGTTTCACAAAAGCGAAGTCATTCGATGAAGCTTTGGAAATCGCGAACAATACAGAATATGGACTGACAGGGGCGGTCATTTCCAACAACCGTGCCCATATTGAAAAAGCACGTGAAGATTTCCATGTCGGAAACCTTTACTTCAACCGTGGATGTACAGCGGCTATCGTAGGCTACCATCCATTCGGCGGGTTCAACATGTCTGGAACCGACTCCAAAGCGGGCGGACCGGATTATTTAATTCACCATATGCAAGGAAAAACAACATCTGAAATGTTATAAAATAAGAAAAAAAATAATCTCCTTTCTACTATGTAAAGAAAGGGATTATTTTTTTCAGATCGTACATAATAAAAAAAGCAAATCAAGAGGGGAAACCTTCTAAATTTGCTTTTTGTCAAAAAAAATTCAAAAAGATTTTGTGAATGTTTATAGTCGATATGACTTATATACGCATTTTTATACAGTATATATGTATATAAATACATATTCGACTGAAACTCGCAATTTTTGCAATGTTCTAACAAATATAATATGATATGGTTGTACCTGTGTTTGGATTTTTAAGCTTCTATGACTTAAGAACCATATGTCGGAACGAATGCATAGGAGTGCATAACAAAAAGATTAGAGGAGGTGGGAGAGTGTTTGAACTAGCCACAGCAGCAACAACTATTCAAGGGGCTACATGGTTCTGGTTGTTTGTCCCAATGCCAATTTTAATCATTCTATCAATTATTACACTATTCACTGAGAGGAGCGAATAACAAAACATGAGTACTGCAACGTTAATTACGTTTATAGTTTATCTGATTGGTATGCTGGGGATCGGTTTTGCAGCATACAAATTAACAAGTGATTTATCCGATTATGTATTAGGTGGTCGTCGATTAGGTCCAGGAGTAGCGGCACTATCTGCAGGTGCATCTGATATGAGTGGCTGGTTACTACTTGGTTTGCCAGGTGCGGTTTATGCAAGTGGTCTATCATCTGCGTGGATTGGTGTAGGACTTGCCCTTGGTGCTTACTTAAACTGGCAGTTCGTAGCCCGTCGTCTGCGTGTTATGACTGAAATTGTGAATGATTCCATCACAATTCCTGATTATCTTGAGAACCGTTTCCGTGACAACTCACATATCTTACGTGTGATTTCTGCATTCGTAATCCTATTATTCTTTACCTTCTATACATCCTCCGGTATGGTAGCCGGTGCGAAGCTGTTCCAAGCTTCATTTGAACTGAGCTATAACCAGGCTCTATGGATTGGTGCCATTGTAACAATTTCTTACACTTTCCTAGGTGGTTTCTTAGCTGTAAGCTGGACAGACTTTGTCCAGGGTATCTTGATGTTCCTAGCACTAATTGCTGTACCAATTGTGGCAGTATCAGAGCTTGGCGGATGGAGCAGTGCTGTAGACGCAGTTGCTCAAATTGATCCATCTCACCTGAACATGGTACAAGGAGTAGGGGCTCTTGCTATCCTTTCCTCACTAGCCTGGGGACTTGGCTATTTCGGTCAGCCGCACATTCTTGTACGTTTTATGGCTCTACGTTCACCTAAAGACGTACCGAAAGCCCGCTTTATCGGAATGGGCTGGATGATCCTAGGTCTTTATGGAGCGATTTTTACAGGTCTATTCGGTCTTGCATTCATCAATACTCAAGACTTGAGCACACTTGGAAGCTTTAATGCTGAAGTGGTAACAGAAGGCGGCATCCAAATGCTTGCTGACTCTGAGAAGATTTTCATTACCTTCTCACAAATCCTGTTCCACCCAGTTATTGCAGGTATCCTGCTTGCAGCGATCTTGTCTGCAATCATGAGTACCATTGACTCTCAGCTTCTTGTGTCTTCTTCTGCACTTGCAGAGGACTTCTATAAAGCGATCTTCCGTAAGAACGCTTCTGAGAAAGAATTGGTATGGGTGGGTCGTTTCGCCGTAGCAGCGATCGCATTGATTGCGATTCTTATTGCCGGTAACCCAGAAAGTAAAGTACTTGAACTCGTATCTTACGCTTGGGCAGGGTTCGGTGCTGCATTCGGTCCAATCATTATCTTGTCCCTATTCTGGAAAGGAATCACTCGTAACGGTGCCCTGGCTGGTATTATCACTGGTGCGGTTGTCGTTGTAATATGGGCTGATTTCTTAAGCGGCGGTATTTTCGATCTTTACGAAATTGTACCTGGTTTCATCTTGAGTGGACTAGTTGCAATCTTAGTAAGTATGGGTGGTACGCCGCCGAAAGAAATTGTCGAAGAAATGTACAAAGCAAAATCTCTATAATAGTACACTTCAGAAAGAATCCCCGGTTTGCCGGGGATTCTTTTTTTGCTTATATAGGTACCGTGCCCGGCTTAAAAATAACGATTGGAAACACCTTCTTTTTAGCGTGCGTGCTTAAAAGAGCTCTAACTGAAAGGCAAAGTGCCCTAACGTGAAAGGAAAGTGTCCTAACAGTGAAATAAAGCTCCCTAACTCAAATTAAAGCCCGGCCACTTATTCCTCCCCAAGATAAGACAGCCCCCGTCTGGATATGTTAAGATAGGGAGGGTGAAAAACCGTACGTTGATTATTGATTCAGATATTTGGTATGATCATATATTATGTGAGATCGAAATGGAGGTCGCATTATGTCCAGAATTAGTAAAGACGAAGTGAAGCACGTTGCCAACTTGGCACGCCTTGCTATCACGGAAGAAGAAGCAGATATGTTCACGAAGCAGCTTGATGACATCATCACGTATGCTGAGCAGCTGAACGAATTAGATACAGAAGGTGTCGAACCGACGACACACGTTCTTGATTTGAAAAACGTCCTTCGCAAAGACGAGCCGAAGCGATGGATTTCAAAAGAAGAAGCACTTAAAAACGCACCGGATCAACAGGATGGTCAATTTAAAGTACCATCTGTATTGGAATAAGGAGGTTCGACGATGTCTTTATTTGAGTACTCGTTACGTGAGCTTCAAGAGAAGCTACATAGTAAAGAAATTACGGTTACAGATTTAGTCGAGGAATCATACAAACGAATCAATGAAGTTGATGATCAAGTCAAAGCATTTCTGACCTTGAACGAAGAAGCAGCTAGAGCCCAGGCTGCTTACCTTGATAAACAGCAAGGGGAAGAAGACGCACCGCTATTCGGTCTACCGATCGGTGTGAAAGACAATATTGTAACAAAAGGCTTGCGCACTACTGCCGGAAGCCAGATTCTCGATAACTTTGAGGATCCACTTTATGATGCTACTGTTGTAAATAAATTAAATGACGCGAAGTCCATCACGATCGGTAAACTTAATATGGACGAGTTTGCAATGGGTTCTTCTAATGAAAACTCAAGCTATGACGCTGTTCGTAACCCTTGGAACACAGACTACGTTCCAGGCGGATCCAGTGGTGGTTCTGCAGCAGCTGTAGCAGCAGGAGAGGTACCTTATTCTCTTGGTTCTGATACAGGCGGATCGATCCGTCAACCAGCGGCTTACTGCGGTGTTGTAGGATTGAAGCCGACATACGGCCGTGTTTCCCGTTTTGGTCTAATTGCATTTGCATCTTCCCTTGACCAGATCGGTCCAATTACGCGTAACGTCGAAGACAACGCGTTCCTTCTAGAAACGATCGCGGGTCACGACGAAATGGACTCAACTTCTGCAAATGTTGAAGTTCCGAAGTACACGGAGTCTCTTACTGGTGATGTAAAAGGTTTGAAGATCGCTGTACCAAAGGAATACCTTGCAGAAGGGGTTTCTGCTGAAGTCAAAGAAGCGGTTCAATCTGCTTTGAAAAAATACGAAGAGCTTGGCGCAACGTGGGAAGAAGTATCTCTTCCGCACTCTAAATACGCGTTGTCTACGTATTATCTCATTGCGTCTTCAGAAGCGTCTGCCAATCTTGCGCGTTTTGACGGCGTCCGTTATGGTAAGCGTGCCGAAGACGTTGAGTCTATGCTTGACATGTTCAAGCGTTCCCGTGCAGAAGGCTTCGGTGATGAAGTGAAGCGCCGGATCATGCTTGGAACATTTGCCTTAAGCTCTGGTTACTACGATGCTTATTACAAAAAAGCCCAGCAAGTCCGTACGTTAATCAAGAACGACTTTGAAAAAGTATTTGCTGACTATGACGTCATCATTGGCCCAACGACTCCGACGCCTGCCTTTAAAGTCGGCGATAAAGTAAACGACCCAATGACGATGTATGCGAACGACATTCTGACGATCCCTGTTAACCTTGCAGGTGTACCGGGAATCTCCGTACCATGTGGATTCTCCGGCGACGGACTTCCAATCGGTTTGCAGATCATCGGGAAACACTTCGATGAAGGAACCGTCTACCGTACGGCTCACGCCTTCGAACAGGCAACAGAATTCCATAAACAACGCCCGTCTCTTGGAGGTGCGCACGCATGAACTTTGAAACGATTATAGGACTTGAAGTCCACGTTGAATTAAAAACCAACTCGAAAATTTTCAGTCCATCACCGAACATGTTTGGTGACGAGCCAAATAGTAACGTTAACCCAATCGACCTCGGGTATCCAGGCGTTCTTCCTGTTTTAAATGAGGAAGCCGTTAACTTTGCTATGAAAGCGGCGATGGCCCTGAACTGTGAAATCGCAACAGATACGAAGTTCGACCGTAAAAACTACTTTTACCCGGACAACCCAAAAGCTTACCAGATTTCTCAATTTGATAAGCCAATTGGGGAGAACGGCTACATCGACATTGAAGTTGATGGCGTGAAAAAGCGCATCGGCATCACTCGTCTTCACATGGAGGAAGACGCAGGGAAGCTAACCCATAGTGATGATGGCTATTCACTTGTCGACTACAACCGTCAAGGTACACCGCTTGTTGAAATTGTATCCGAGCCGGATATCCGCTCTCCAAAAGAAGCATACGCGTACTTGGAAGCCTTGAAGAACATTATCCAGTACACAGGCGTATCTGACTGTAAGATGGAGGAGGGCTCCCTTCGTTGTGATGCCAACCTTTCTCTTCGCCCGATCGGTCAAGAAGAGTTCGGTACGAAGACCGAGCTGAAAAACTTGAACTCCTTTTCCTTTGTACAAAAAGGATTGGAGTTCGAAGAGAAGCGTCAGCGTGCGGAATTGCTTTCCGGTGGAGTAATCGGGCAGGAAACACGTCGTTATGATGAGCAGACAAAAGAAACGATCCTGATGCGTGTCAAAGAAGGTTCTGACGATTACCGTTACTTCCCAGAGCCGGATCTTGTACCCCTTCACATCGATGAAGCGTGGAAACAGCGGATTTATGATCAGATTCCAGAGCTTCCGGATGCACGTAAGAAGCGTTATATCGAAGAACTTGAATTGCCTGAGTACGACGCCATGGTACTTACGAACAACAAAGAGCTTTCCGACTTCTTCGAAGAAACGATTGCGGCTGGCGGCGACATTAAGCAGTCATCCAACTGGCTGATGGGTGAAGTATCTGCATACATGAACAAGCACTACAAAGAGCTTCATGAGCTTGCATTGACACCAGAATCACTAGCGAAAATGATTAAGCTGATTGAAGACGGCACGATTTCTTCCAAGATTGCGAAGAAAGTATTTACAGAGCTTGTTGAAAAAGGCGGCGACCCAGAGAAAATCGTCAAAGAGAAAGGACTCGTCCAAATCTCTGATGAAGGTCAGCTGACCGAAATCGTCGTTGGCATCATGGATAACAATCCACAGTCAATTGAAGATTATAAGAACGGAAAAGATAAAGCGCTCGGCTTCCTGGTTGGTCAGGTCATGAAAGAGACGAAAGGTCAAGCCAACCCACCAATGGTAAACAAAATCATTTTGGCAGAAATGGAAAAGCGTTAATTAACAGGTGAACAGAGAAAGCGGAAGCACGCACGATTTTGAGAGTGCGTGTTTTCGTATGAGTGGAGACAACCCATCATATACTATAAAAAGTGTTTTCAAATTCAGGAAAAAGAGCTATGATGTAATGTGGAACATGCCTGGATGAGGGGGTTAAAGAATGAAACGGGCCCGAATTATATACAACCCGACCTCTGGACGAGAAGTGATCCGGAAGGTTTTACCCGATATCTTACAGCGCTTCGAACAAAGTGGTTACGAAACATCAACACATGCGACCACATGTGCAGGAGATGCTGTAGAAGCAGCCAAATATGCCGTTGAACGAGAATTCGACGTCGTCGTCGCTGCAGGCGGGGATGGAACCATTAACGAAGTGATCAATGGTATTGCCGAACAGGACCACAAACCAAAACTCGGCGTTATTCCAGTCGGAACAACTAACGATTTCGCGCGTGCCCTTAGCATTCCGCGAAACATTCATAAAGCCGTCGATATCATTTTGGAAGGGTACACCCACCCACTCGATATTGGCCGCGTTAACGACCAATATTTCATGAACATTGCCGGGGGCGGGAAGATCACTGAGGTTTCCTACGAGGTCCCAAGTAAATTGAAAACGATGATTGGCCAGCTTGCTTATTATTTGAAAGGGATTGAGATGCTGCCATCGATCCGTCCGACCTACGTCGAAATGGAATATGACGGCAAGTGGTACGAAGGCGAGATCATGTTGTTCCTCGTTTCCAACACTAACTCAGTCGGTGGCCTTGAGAAACTGGCCCCAGCTGCTCGAATGGACGATGGACTATTTGACCTGATGATCATCGAGAAAATGAACATTGCCGAATTCGTCCGCCTTGCTACGCTTGCGATTCAAGGCAACCATTTGACTCATCCGAAATTCATTCACACGACCGCAAGTCGGGTGAAAGTAAAGACGGAAGAGAAGATGCAGTTGAATATTGACGGGGAATTTGGTGGATTATTGCCCGGGGAATTTGTCAATTTGTATCGCCATATTGACTTCTTTGTACCGGAAGAGAAGTTTTATGAAGAAAAATAAGAGGAAGCGCTGCTGTTTTAGCAGCGCTTTTTCTGTGGTTATAGAAGCGTGTTGAGGTATGGGGCTGATTTAGCCGGTGGGGGGGGAGAGTTTGCACCATTCTAGGGAATACCTGCACCATTTCAGAGGATGTTTAAACCATCTTGGCACGTTCTTGCACCATTTGGAGTGGAGTTTGCATCAACCTCGGCATAGTTTGCTTGATTTCGGCAAAAGCTTGTACGAATCGCCACCCGATATATGTAATACCGCCTCATAGAGGTGCGACTCACCTCCCAATTATGATAAACTACAAAGATAGAGCACATAGAAAAGGACGGATGAATGATGGCGAAACCAAAGCCGCCTGTACAAAAAAACCAAACGATTGAACTGACATTTGAAGATCTGACCCACGAAGGCAATGGGGTAGGGAAAGTTGATGGCTATCCGCTTTTCGTACCGTATGGCCTTCCTGGTGAACAAGCAACCGTCAAAGTCGTCAAAGTGAAGAAAAACTTCGGCTTTGGCAAATTGCTAGAAGTAAAAGAGGCTAGTGACGACCGTGTGGAGCCGCCTTGTGACGTGTTTTATCAATGTGGAGGCTGTCAGCTGCAGCACATGAGTTATAAAATGCAGCTTCAGATGAAGCACAAGCAAGTAAAAGATGCGATGAAAAAGATCGGCCATCTTGAACACGTACCGGTACACGATACGATTGGTATGGATGATCCTTGGCGCTACCGGAACAAGGTTCAGATTCCTGTCGGGCAAAAAGAAGACGGTGAACTGATGACCGGCTTTTACCAGAAACGCAGCCACAACATCATTGATATGGACACTTGTTTGATACAGGATGAAATGAATGACCGTATGGTGGAAGCGGTTCGACGTATCGCTTCAAAACTTGGTATATCAGCGTATGATGAACAGACACATCGTGGCACGATACGACATATTATGGTGCGCACAGGTCAAAATACGAAGGACATCATGGTTGTTATCGTCACGAAAACGAAAAAACTCCCGCATAAAAAGAAGCTTATTGATGAGATTCGCGATGCCTATCCGAACGTGAAATCGATCGTCCATAACGTCAATCATGCTAAGACCAATGTCATCTTAGGAAAAGAAACGAATGTCATTTACGGAGATGAGTATATTTACGATACCATCGGTGATATCAAATTTATGATTTCTCCTAAATCGTTCTACCAGGTCAACCCGACCCAGACAAAAAAGCTTTATGATCAAGCATTGGAGTACGCTGACCTTAGAGGGGGCGAAACAGTTATTGACGCGTATTGCGGTATCGGCACCATATCTCTTTTCCTGGCTCAAAAAGCGAAGAAAGTTTATGGAGTGGAGATCGTCCCAGAAGCCGTTACCGATGCAAAAAAGAATGGCCGGCTGAACAAAATGGAAAACGCTGAATTTTATGTCGGACAAGCAGAAGAACTTATGCCATGGTGGCGCAACCAGGGTCTGCGTCCAGACGTTATCGTTGTTGACCCACCACGAAAAGGCTGTGATGAAGAGCTCTTGAAAGCGATGCTCGACATGGAACCGGAGCGTATCGTCTATGTATCGTGTAATCCATCGACGCTCGCGCGTGATTTAAGAGTGCTTGAAGATGGAGGATACGAGACGAAACAGGTTCAGCCTGTTGATATGTTCCCACAGACGAGCCACGTGGAGTGTGTGACGTGGTTAGAGAAATACTAAAGAATAGATTTGAAAAAGCCCGAGAGTATTCCAACTCTCGGGCTTCTGTCTTTATCTAATTATGCGTTATGATAAGCCAAATCTTTGTTTACCTTAAGATCGAAACGGTCAGCATTCATAACCTTCACCCATGCATCTACAAAGTCACGCACAAACTTTTCTTTATTATCATCCTGAGCATAAACTTCTGCGAGAGAACGCAGGACAGAGTTTGAACCGAATACAAGGTCTACACGTGTCGCTGTGCGTACGAGTTTACCTGTTTGGCGGTCGCGTCCTTCGTATAGGTTGTAGTCTGACGGCTTCCATTCGATGCCCATGTCAAGCAGGTTCACGAAGAAGTCGTTCGTCAGCGCACCTACATTGTCTGTGAATACGCCGTGCTCTGAGTCTTTATAGTTCGCACCAAGGACACGCATACCACCGATCAGCACAGTCATTTCAGGTGCAGACAGACAGAGCAGCTGAGCTTTATCTACTAATAGTTCCTCAGGGCTCAACGTGTAGGCCTTTTTCTCGTAGTTACGGAAACCATCTGCCATCGGCTCTAAGACTTCAAAGCTTTCTGCATCTGTCTGTTCTTGAGTGGCATCTCCGCGTCCAGGAGCGAATGGTACAGTAACATCAACGCCTGCATCTTTTGCTGCTTTTTCTACGGCAGCGCTGCCTCCAAGGACAATCAAATCTGCAATGCTGACTTTCTTCTCAAGTTTGCTTTGAATGTCTTCGTAGACCGTAAGCACTTTTTCTAACATTTCAGGCTCGTTTACTTCCCAATCCTTTTGTGGTTCAAGACGAATGCGTCCACCATTTGCGCCGCCACGATTGTCGGAGCCGCGGAAGGTGCTTGCAGAAGCCCAAGCTGTTTTAATCAGTTCGCTTACTGATAAACCAGTGTTAAGAATTTTCCCTTTCAATTCTTTAATTTCATCGTTTGATAAATCATAATCAACAGTCGGGATTGGATCCTGCCAGATTAAATCTTCTTCCGGTACTTCAGGTCCAAGATATCTTGATTTAGGTCCCATATCACGGTGAAGCAGCTTGAACCATGCACGAGAGAAAGCATCTGCAAATTCATCCGGATTCTCGTGGAAATGGCGGGAAATCTTTTCATATTCAGGGTCCATCCTTAATGCCATATCAGCGGTCGTCATAAACGTAGGCTCTTTTACAGAAGAATCTTCAGCATCTGGTGCAAGGTCTTCCTCTTTAGGGTTTACAGGCGCCCACTGATTCGCGCCGGCACGACTCTTCGTAAGTTCCCATTCGTAACCGAACAATAGATTGAAGTAGCCATTATCCCATGTCGTTGGGTTAGCTGTCCATGCACCATCTACACCACTTGTGATGGTGTCACGGCCTTTACCGCTTCCGTGTTTGCTTTGCCAGCCCAGGCCTTGTTCTTCGATGTCAGCCGCTTCAGGTGCTGCGCCGACTTTTTCAGGGTCTCCTGCACCGTGTGCTTTACCGAATGTGTGACCACCGGCAATAAGGGCAACGGTCTCATAATCGTTCATTCCCATACGTGCGAATGTTTCTCTGATATCACGGCCACTTCCTAGAGGGTCTGGCTCTCCGTTCGGACCTTCAGGGTTTACATAGATGAGACCCATCTGAACGGCAGCAAGCGGATTTTCTAGCTCACGGTCGCCTGAATAACGGTTGTCCGCCAGCCACTCTTTCTCCGTACCCCAATACACGTCTTCTTCCGGATGATAAATATCTTCGCGTCCTCCCCCAAAACCAAAGGTCTTCAAGCCCATGGACTCGAGTGCAACATTCCCAGTAAGTACAAGGAGGTCAGCCCAGGATATCTTGTTCCCGTATTTTTGTTTGATCGGCCATAGCAGACGGCGAGCTTTATCAAGGTTCGCGTTATCCGGCCAGCTGTTTAGTGGTGCAAAACGCTGATTTCCTGTGGCACCGCCACCACGTCCGTCACCTGTACGATACGTCCCGGCTGCGTGCCATGACATACGGATAAAGAGCGGACCATAGTGTCCATAGTCTGCTGGCCACCAGTCCTGACTGTCTGTCATCAGATTATGAAGATCTTGTTTCAGGGCATCATAGTCCAGTTTTTGAAATTCTTCTTCATAATCAAAGTCTTCACCCATTGGGTTGGTCTTCTTGTCATGCTGGCGAAGGATGTCCAGGTTCAGCTGATTTGGCCACCAATCTTTATTGGTTGTCCCAACTTTTGCAGTCGTAACGGCACTCTCTTCCTTCGATTTGTGATGGGATACAGGGCACTGTTCAGCACCAGCTTTGCTTTCGTGCATTTCATTCTTGTCCATTTGTGTATTTCTCCCTTCTTATATGTGTGAAAAAATTATAACCTCTATTAGATTATAATTATAATAAACTAGGATTCGAATTGGAAGTAAGATGCACTGCATTTAAAGAAAGATTTTCAATTATGGTACATAGAAAAAAGAAAGACATCGGGATAAATTTAAGTTAGAAGTGGTGTATTGAGGTGTATAAGCATGCTTATTACTTAGCTTACCAAATTTACTGAAAATAAAGTAGATTTTACTGTTTTTTAAGAAATTCTTAATACTTTCTGATGATATAAATTAAAACGACAGTATCCTAGACCATGTATAGTCGTATACGATGCAATGAATAGGGGGGATAAAAAGTCTATTTATAGGTGGAATTGTTGCTTGTTATGGATAATCGTAACATATTATTACGGTGTTGTAAGCGCTTAATAAATACGCAGGATCTTTAATACCGTCCATTAATGAGTCATAGTGATTGTAAAATGAAGAGTTAAAGGGAGTATTGAGGCTGAATTATAACTAATAAAAATATGTAAATAAGAGGAAGGAAATAGCCATCCTCTTATTTTTTATAAAGGAAATGTACTTTACTATGCTGTTGGTTATTGTATAAAAAGCTTAGTTTAGAGATAATAGGTACAAACGAATAGAAATAACTAAAGGCGTTGGTTCAGGATTTGTAAAAGATTCCTCTATTTAGATGGTCTTTGCTTATATGAAATAAAGTTAGCCATACTAAAATGAATAAGAGCTTTTCTTTGTAAAGACCAACGATGGAAGAGTCCTCTATGGATTGGAAAGGAGAAGATAGGAATGAAAGCAGTACAAGTTACCGGATACGGAGGCGTGGATAAATTAGAGGTAGTGGATATACCAGTACCAACTCCTAAAGAAGGCGAAGTTCTTGTTAAGGTAAAGGCCTGTGGAATTAACAATACGGAAATCTGGATGAGAGAAGGGGCTTACGGCCAGGGAGGAAAATCAGGTTGGCGCCCAGAAGGTGTTCAATTCCCTAGAACTCCTGGTTCCGATATCACAGGGGAGGTCGTAGATGTCGGGACGAATGTACCTGAGGCTATGAAAGGTAAAGATGTCGTCTTATTTCCTTTCACGTCCAGCGGTGAGAATGGTCTTGAGCATATTTCAGAGGATATGTCTTTTATCGGATCTGAATATGATGGGGGTTATGCAGAATACGTCGTATGGCCGTCGGAACTTTGTTATGACATGCCGCTGTCCACTTATAAGGAAAGTGCAGCATTTACAGTAAGCGGGCTGACAGCCTGGCACATGGTTGAACAGATTCAAGCTAAGCAAGGCGAAACGATTGTCGTCACAGGTGCGAATGGCGGAGTGGGTTCATTAAATGTCCAAATCGCATCCAAAGTGTTCGGGGCAACGGTTATTGCGATTGTAGGGGATATGGCTCTTGAAGAGAAGATGAAGGATTTAGGAGCCACGCACGTATTATCTTATAAAACAGATGATCTCGCTGAGGACCTATTGAAGGTGAACGAGGGTCCGATCGATTCTGTTTTAGATGTGGTAGGGGACGCTCTTTTCTCAACCTTGCTCCAGGCATTAAAAAAAGGGGGCAAATATTGCATCTCTGGATCTGCTGGAGGTCAAAAAACGCAACTCGATTTTAGAACCTTATATTTAAAGCATATTACTCTGTTTGGCTCTGTGTTAGGAACAAGAGAAGAGTTCCAAAAGATGCTTGATGCTATTTCTAATGGAAAAATCAAACCAGTAATAGACCGTACGTATCCTCTTGAAGAAGCAAAAGAAGCTCAAACTTATTTTAAAGATTCAGGGAAATTAGGTAAGATCATTTTACTTCCTTCAGAAGAAGAATAATTGCTGTAACAAAACCACTTCCTATAGAAAGTGGTTTTTCCATTTAATTATTATATAGAAGATCCCCCGAATAACGGCGCACATTTATTCGGGGGATCATTTATTAATTATATTTTTTACTTCACGCAGTTTCTTCAGAAAGCTTTACAATCGTTCTTCCTCGGACTTTACCTTCTAAAATTGCAGATAGGATATCTGGCAACTCTTCAAGAGTCACTTCATTCATGATGTCACCCATAGAATCTGGCTTCAGGTCATCCGCCAGTCGGTTCCAAAGCGTTTTTCTCACGTCCATAGGGCAGTACACAGAATCAATTCCTAAAAGATTAACACTACGAAGGATAAAAGGAAAGACGGTGGTCGGAACATTTACACCTGCGGTCAGCCCGCTGACTGCAACGGATCCTCCATACTGGGTTTCACTTAAAATAGTTGCTAATGTTTTTCCTCCAACAGGGTCGACGGCTCCCGCCCAACGCTGTTTGCTAAGGGGACGTAATTTTTCAGGAGATAACTCCTCTCTTGAGATGATTTCTTTAGCTCCTAAATCTCTCAAATAATTATGCTCTGATTCTTTTCCTGTACTTGCTGTCACGTGGTAGCCGTTTTTCGCAAGCATAGAAACAGCCATGCTGCCTACACCGCCTGTGGCGCCGGAAACTAGAACCGTTCCATCTTCTGGTTTTACCCCGCTTTGTTCAAGTTTATGAACAGATAGCGCTGCAGTGAAGCCGGCTGTACCAAAAGCCATTGCCTCTTTTAAGGTCAATCCTTCCGGTAAAGGGACCACCCAATCTCCGGGTACACGGGCATATTCACTAAAGCCACCAAAGTGTGAGACTCCTAACTCATAGCTTGTGACAATTACCTTATCGCCTTCTTGATAGCGTGTATCGTCAGAAGAAACGACGGTTCCGGCAAGATCTATGCCTGGCACAAAAGGATAGGATTGGACGATCTTTCCATTCGGTGTACTTGCAAGTCCGTCTTTATAGTTTACACTGGAATAATGAACTTGGATTGTAACATCACCCTCTGGCAAATCATCGAATGATAAATCCTCAACTTGGACAGAAAACTTTTCCTCTGACTTGTTGACCATAAGAGCTTTAAATTTTTCTACCATTTGATTTTGTCTCCTTTCCTATCTATCTTCTCTTGCATCATAATATTTTTATTCTGACTGGTCAATATTTTCATTCTGTCCGGTCAAAATAATAGTTTCACACAAGGGTGACGATTATGTATAATAAGCCTAGATATGGATGTGGAGGGTATCTAATGGTTAAAAAAGCAGAGCAGAGACGCGAACAAATATTAAAGGCAGCCTTTGAGGCTGTTTCAGAAAAAGGCTATAATGCTGTGACCTTGCAAGATATAGCTGACTATGCCGAAGTCAGTAAAGGTGTCACTAATTATTATTTTAAAAATAAAGTAGATGTGTTCGCGAACCTTCTAGAATGGACAACCATGAAAATATATGAGAAGGAAGCGGCATCCATTACAAAAAGGGATACAGCCGTGGAGAAATTGGAAGCTTATATGGAGCAAGTATTTATTGGTCCAAAGGAAAATAAAACCTTTTACCGTGTTTATTTAGATTTTCTTTCCCAAGCCAAAAATGTGGAACGCTATCGAGAAATTAATTTACAGTTTTATAAAAATTGCTGGGAAATCGGTAAAGAAATTATAACCAGGGGTATTGAAGAGGGAGTATTTCATGTTGAGGATGTTGATCAATCAGCTAAAAGCATTCGCAGTATGATCGACGGCAGTCTAATCCAGTGGTTGATGAGGGGAGAGGATGACCTGCATCACGACTACAAGCTGATGTGTCATAAGGCTGCTCTTCGTTTGTTAAATTATCAATCGCCTTAGATAGGAAGTTAACCTCTTGCGTTTGAAAGGGGGCCGTTTAATAACGGCCCCCTTTCATCATTCAGGGATCATTTTTTATTCACAGATGCATCGTGAATGGAGTCTACCGCATTCTTCAGCGTTGCGTTAAACTCTTCGTCAGACTGATTAGCGTTTAGATCTCCGGCAAGTGCGCGGGAGAAACTTGCAATCAGACCGTCGTTCTCTTTAAGCTTTTCGTTGGCTTCTTCACGAGAATAGCCTCCGGAAAGAGCAACTACACGAACCACATGAGGATGATCGATCAGTTCTCTATACTGATTCGGCTTCGTAGGGATCGTGAGCTTCAGCATCACATTTTGATCATCGGAAAGATTATTCAAGTGATCGAGGATTTCTTGTTTTAGAATCTCCTCACATTTTTCTTTGTTTTCACTGTGAATATTGACTTCTGGTTCAATGATCGGAACTAAGCCGGCTTCAATAATTCGTTTTCCGATATCGAATTGCTGGTCAACGACATCTTTGATACCTTTTTCGTTCGGCTCGTGGATAACCGACCGCATTTTAGTTCCGAAAATGTTTCGGTCATTCGCACGTCTAAGAGTCTCATCTAAATCATGGATCGGTTTCATGAGCTGCACGCCATTTTCTTGTTCGGCGAGCCCTTTATCCACTTTCAGAAAAGGCACGACCCCTTTATCGGCAAGGTAGTCCGCTGTATATTGCCCTTCAATTTCACGGTCCATCGTTTGCTCAAATAGAATGGCACCGAGAATCTGATCGGAATTGAAAGACGGGGACGTGATGATTCTTGTACGCATCTGGTGGACAAGATCGAACATTTCGTCTTCACCGGAATAGGAATCCTCTGGCACTCCATAAGCAGCTAAGGCTTTAGGCGTGCTACCACCACTCTGGTCTAAGGCTGCGATAAATCCGTTTCCACTTTTGACCTTATCAAATTGTGCTTGATTCATCTGTCACACTCCTCCTTTTTTATGGTCCACTATACTCTTCCCATTCACCCACTATTTGTAACACGAATCGTGTTTCCTGGAAAGAAATATCCATAGGTTAAGATGGTTCAGAGGAATCGTATAAGATTTCATCCGCTTGATTTTCTGCTTCTTGTTCAGGGAGCTTTTCAAGGATTTCGAGCATTTTATTCGTAATGCTTTCAATCTCCCGGCGGCTGTAGCCGAGTTCGTTCATAGCAATCGTTGTGTAAGCAAGAGAGTCACTTTTATCCACGATCGTTCCTCCTTCTATTTAGTTATCTCTTTTAGTGTGCGCGATTTCTTGTCTGATATTACCAATATCTTCATTACTTTGGGAGTCAAGAGATCGAGTGACTTTATATCGTAGTGTGGAGGAAAAACGGAGACACTACTGTGGGATGAACATGCTAGGTGAGACCCTGGAAGACTTAGCATGAGGAGGCGCAGCGCATGCCCACGGAAAGCGGGTCGATCTCCCATCCACCATCACTAACACTAAAGTATCGAAACTGAGGATTCTGGATAAGGAGACTTAACTGATAAATAATTTCTTCAATCTAATTAAAATTTCCAGACAAATTTTCAGAAAAAGTGAGCAATTTCATTCACTTTCGTTTACAATGAAAAGTAATTACATATTGGAAAAGTAGGCGCGATTGAATTATTTCAATGGCTTAAAAGGGAAGTTGGTGCAAATCCAACACGGTCCCGCCACTGTGACAGGGAGTAACTTTGCCGGTCCACTGTGCTTAGTACGCATGGGAAGGAGCAAGGAAGCGAAGATCTGAAGTCAGGAGACCTACCTGCTTTTTACACCAATGTAACCTACGCGGATAGGGAGGTGTGTCGGGAAGATCAGGAGTCCTTTTTATACATAGTGGTCTCATGATGGTACACATCTTTTTATCTAAAGATGTGTTTTTTTGTGTGTTCAAAAACAAAAGGAGGGTTTACGAATGAACCATCTTTGGAAAAATTTATTATCCTTATTTCTTGTTATCGGCTTATTAACTGGCTGTACTTCTGGGGGGGATGAGGGAGCTGGATCTACAAGTGAAGATTCCCAAGGCCAGACAGAACAAGCAAATAGTGGAGAACAAACAGGTACGTCTTATCCATTTACTGCAACCGATGCGTTAGATCAAGAGGTGACTTTTGAAAAAGAACCTGAGAAGATCATTAGCACAATCCCGAGTAATGGGGAGATTCTTTTTACACTAGGCCTATCTGAAGAGATTGTAGGTGTAAGTGATTATGCAAATTATCCTGAGGAAGCTACTCAAAAAGAGAAGATTGGCGGACAGGATCTAAATGTAGAGAAGATCCTTTCCTTAGAGCCTGATTTAGTGCTTGCTCATGCATCAGGAGCGCACAATTCTGAACAAGCCTTAGAGCAGATTCGTGATGCTGGAATAAAGGTGTTTGTTGTTCAGGAAGCTACGTCTTTTGAAGCAGTGTATGAGAGCATTCAAACGATTGGTAAGGTTACGGGAGCTTCTGAGAAAGCAGAAAAAATTGTAACTGGCATGAAAGAAGATTTAGAAGCGATCAAAGAGAAAGCCAGTGGAATAGCTGAAGAAGACAAGAAAGACGTTTTTATCGAAGTATCGCCTGCTCCTGAAATCTATAGTGGAGGAAAGGGAACGTTTTTAAACGAAATGCTTCAAGCCATCAACGCGAATAACGTGGTTGGTGACCAGGAGGGCTGGTTCAAAATGAATAACGAGGCGATTGTAGAGTTACAGCCAGAAGTTATCATAACTACGTATGGCTATTATACAGAGAATCCGAAAGAAAAAGTGCTGTCTCGTGAAGGTTGGGGTTCTGTGCCCGCGATTGAAAAGGAACAGGTTTATGATGTCCATTCGGATCTTGTCACACGTCCCGGACCTCGCTTAGTTGAAGGGGTAAATGAACTTGGTAAAGCAATATATCCAGAAGTTTTCAGTGAATAAACCATTTCAATATAGTGCTAGCTTGTTATTTTTAGTGTTTTGTATCTTTTTAGGAACATCAATAGGAAGCGTAGCTATTTCTTTTGATGTGATTGCTCGTATTATAGGCGAGCAATTGCTTCCTTTTCTACATATGACAGAAGGTATCGATGAAATGCAGAAGGCGATCATCCTGAATATCCGCCTGCCTAGAGTGATTTTGGCTGCGCTCGTCGGGGGGGCGTTGGCCATAGCGGGGGCCGCATTTCAAGGCCTTTTGAAAAACCCGCTGGCCGATCCTTATACGTTAGGAGTTTCTTCGGGTGCTTCTGTCGGAGCAGTTGCGGTGCTTTTTTTAGGAATCACTCTACCCTTTGCAGGGGGATTTACCTTACCAGTTGTTAGTATCATAGCAGCTATTACAACGATATTTCTTGTTGTTGGCTTTACTAGATTGGTCGATCGTTCCATGTCGATGATGACGATTATCTTAACAGGAATCATCTTCAGTTCTTTCTTGGGATCACTGATCTCGTTAATGATTGCATTGACAGGAGAAGAGCTTAGACAAATTGTGAACTGGCTGTTAGGCAGTGTAGGAATGCGTGGCTGGGACTATGTTTATTTGATGCTCCCTTTTTTTATAATGGGGATTCTTCTCTTGCTGGTTTCGGGGCAGGAATTGAATGCGATGACTTTTGGAGAAGAGCGCGCGAAGCAGTTAGGTGTCCATGTAGAGCGTCAGAAGTATATCGTTTTAATTGCGGCATCGATTTTGACAGGTGCCTCAGTCGCTGTTTCTGGGACCATCGGATTTGTCGGACTTGTTATTCCACATATTTGTAGAAAGCTTTTCGGCAGTGACCACCGCCATTTAATTCCGCTCTGTGTTGTAAACGGCAGTGCGTTTTTGATTTTAGCCGATCTGTTTGCTCGTACAATTGTTTCTCCATCAGAGTTGCCGATCGGAGTAGTCACAGCCTTAATTGGAGCCCCTATGTTTGCTCTTATTTTAGTGAGAAGACGAAGAGGAGGACGATCCGC